>JAEEJI010000080.1 GCA_016281825.1 Muribaculaceae bacterium
AGGCAAGGGCAAAGATAATCACCCCCACATAGACCGGGCCATTGGTCATCGGCTGGTCGCCGAAGTATTGCGGCATCTGCGCCAACACTTGCATGTCCTGGCCAGCGATTTTGCCGCTCTCGCTCATCGCCTGAGCCTGCGGGGTCTCTGCCAGGTTGAGGAACTTGCTGTCTCCCTTCTCGGGCTTGATGGTCGCGCCACCCTTGACATTGGGAATCATCAAGGTAAAGGTCTCGTCCTTGCCATAGCTCCACTGCGTGATATAGTCCTTGTCGAGACCGCCCTCAGTAAGTTCGGCCCCCGGCTCACCCTCAACGGGTGACAATTCGCTGTGTCCGCCACGGATGCTCTCCTTCTGGTACTTGTAACTCATGTAAAGGTTAGGAGCGTTGGCGGCTACTGCAAGACCACCAGCAACAACTAGCGCGAGCGTGGCGACAACCCACTGCCGCACCTGTTTCTCTTGGATGGCCTTGATGAGGAAGCCGATGACCAGCGCCACGATGACAAACCCAAAATAATAGGTCATCTGCACATGGTTGCTCAGCAACTGCATGGCACCCGCCAATGCTGCGAGACCAGCACCCGCCAGATATTTCCCGCGGTAGCACCATATAATACCGGCAAGCGTGGGAGCTACATAAGTAAGTGTGAGCAACTTCCAGATGTGTCCGGCACCGATGAGGATGAAGTAATAACTTGACAGGCCGTAAGCAATTGCGCCCAGCACGGCAAGGTACCATTTCGTCTTCAGCGAAAGCATCAGCAAGAAGAAGCCCAGCATCATCATGAAGATCCAACCCACTGGCTCGGGGAAGCAAAGCGAGTAAACCTTGCTCACCCAGCTCAACCAACTGTTCGAGACATAGCTGGGACGGATTTGGAAGGTAGGCATACCACCGAAGAGGGCATCAGTCCAGCGCGTGATTTCGCCAGTCTGTTGCTCATGCAGCACGCCTTCCTGGCCATTAGCCACACCTTGCATGATGTCGTGCTGCTGTAGCACATCACCATTCACGTCGCTGGGATAGAACATAATCCATGCGACTACTGCCATCACCACTACTGAGAGAGCGATATAAAGTGCAGAACGCAAACCCTTTGCGCTCGTCTGGTTTTTTCCTTCTTGCTTACTCATGATTCTGTTTTTCTATTTTGGGCGGTAAAATTACACATTTCCGCCGACATGGGCAAATCTAATAGACTTTAGACTTTAGACCTTAGACTTTAGTATTGACCCCTCACAACTCGCTAAAGCGAGCTATGTCCCTATAGGCATGCGGCTGTTTGTGCGGCGAGGCGGGCGTTGTTGAGCACGAGTTGGATGTTGGCTGCCAGGCTATCGCCCCCCGTAAGATCTTTCACCTTGGCCAACAAGAACGGCGTGGTCTCCTTGCCGTGGACGCCCAAGCGGTTCGCCTCGTCAATAGCCTGGTCAATGGCGCGGTTGATGACCTCGGCAGGCATGGAATACTCCTCGGGGATAGGGTTGGTCACCAACATGCCGCCCCGCAGACCCATCTCAAGTTTGGCTCGGAAAACGGTCGCTAGTTCCTCGGGCGTGTCGATGCGATAGTCTACCTTGAAGCCACTGTGGCGAGTGTAAAATGCAGGAAGTTCATCAGTACCGTAGCCGATGACAGGCACACCTTTGGTTTCAAGATATTCCAGCGTCAGCCCCAAGTCCAGGATTGACTTCGCCCCAGCGCAAACGACCATGACGGGAGTCATTGCCAATTCCTCGAGGTCGGCACTGATGTCCATCGTTGTCTCGGCACCGCGGTGCACACCGCCGATACCGCCTGTGGCAAACACCTTGATGCCCGCCATGGCGGCGATTATCATTGTGGTAGTGACAGTGGTGGCACCGTCGGCGCCACGGGCGACTAGTACGGGCAAGTCGCGTCGCGATGCCTTAATCACTTCTCGTCCCTTGCGGCCCAGGTACTCTATCTCGTCGGCTGTGCAACCCGCTTTGAGTTTGCCGCCGATGATGGCGATGGTGGCTGGAACAGCACCATTGTCACGGATGGTCTGTTCGACGCGCATCGCCGTCTCGACATTCTGCGGATAGGGCATGCCATGCGAAATGATGGTTGACTCCAAGGCGACCACCGGTCGCCTCTCGTCAAGTGCTTGCTGCACTTCGGGAGATATCGAAAGATATTCCATTTTAATTGAGAATTTAGATCGCTACGCTGGTAGACCGTCCTTCGGACTGGTAGACCGCGCTTAGCGCTGGTAATGTAACTAATTAAAGCTGTTAATGATACGGCTGATTTCGAGGTTAACCGTCTGTGTTGTCAGTAAGGTGGCATAGGCCGCCCGCAAACCCATCTTGGCTGTGTCGGGGAAAGCGATGCCCGTGAGGTGGGCGTGAGCCACGCCAGCCAGGAAGGCATCCCCGGCCCCCGTAGTGTTAACCACCTGTGCGGGGATGGCTGGCAGATGATACTCGCCGTTGATGTCAATGCAGTCTACTCCAGATGCGCCCAATGTGGCATAGACATGCTGAATGCCCAACCCGATGAGCCAATGAGCCGATTGTGAAGGCAAACTGAAATATCCCCCGGCTTCAAATAGCTCCTGGCTATTAACCTTCAGTGTGTGCAGACGGTGAGTGGTGCTTTGCTGCAGCGCCTCAACAATGCGTGGCGCCTTGGCGGTACTCACTGTGTCGACCATCATCGGCACTTCCACATGGTTAAGCAGATAGGTCAGAGCCTGCACCGAGAGGTTGGTGTCGGTGACCACAAGTTCACTCAGGTTGATATCATCGATGCGACGCTCCAGGAATTCTGGTGTGATGCGTTCTATGATGTCCATATCGGCTACCGCGGCCACCATGTCTCCATCGGGATTGTTCACGCAAAGGTACAGGCCATTACGTGCCGATGGATCGCGCTCAGTAAGCGACAGGTCCATTCCCGACTGGGCGCATTGCTCCTGGCAGAGCCGCCCAAACTCATCGCCGCCAAAGACGGTGACAAAGCGCACCCGATGCCCCAGCAGACACAGGTTAT
>JAEEJI010000081.1 GCA_016281825.1 Muribaculaceae bacterium
CCCGAGTCGGGCACCACCTTGCCGTTGATGATGGGCTTATCGCTGGTGCCAGTGATGGCAACATGTCCGTTAGCATAACCACGCAGATGCACCATGCCATCCCCGGGGAGGAATGGGTCAGCCTTGGTAAGCGGGAACCGCTCAAGCTGAAGCTCCAGGTTCAGTGGCGATTGCTGTGTCGAGTCGTTGAGCACACCGAAGGCCATCGCCACCTTTCCGCCGTCCATGAGCAGGTCGGCATTAAGGCGTGTGCTCGCCGTCTTCGGGTCTACACTGAACTGTGTATTGAGTCGGACGTCTCCCTCCTTATGTCCATTATAGACAAAGTCCTTGATGTCGACGATGCCGTCTCCCTCAACATTCTTGCCATCGAACGAGATGTTCATGTCAGCATTCAGATTGCCCTTGGTGTCCTTGAGCGAGGGCACTAGCTGTGTCCATTCCTCAATCTTGAGGTTGTCCACATCGAGTTTGATGTCCTCGGTGGTCGCTCCGGGTTTGCGGTCAGTGACAAATTTGATGCCGCTCTCACCACTATGCAAGTCAAGGTTGGCATCAAGCATGCGGTTGCGATAATCCAGATTGACATAGTTGTCTTCGTTGACCGTCCACTTTCGGTAGCCGATAATGGGTTCATTGGGGAAGAATCGGGCATTCACGGCAGTGTCGGTCAACGTGGCGTTGCATCCTAGACGGTAGCCTGCCTCGCCCTTGATGTTCTGTTGTCGCGCGAGGAAGTCGATGGTCGATCCCTTGATGCCTCCTTCGACGCTCACCTGCGCCATGTCGTCCCACGTGCCGCGGCGGTTGCCCATGTGCGCCTTGAACGCCAGGTACTTGCCATCCAAGTCGTTGGCATGCACGGTGAGGGTGTCGATGGTTCGCTCGCCCATGGTGAGTCCACGCGCATTGCCATCAACATGGAAGGTCGAGTCGTTGGTCATGTCGAGGTTGATGTTACGGAAGTCGACATCATAGTTTTGAAGGTAGCGCTGCACCACTCCATCGGGTCCCATCTTCACGCTCATGTCAAACTGCGGCATCACCTTGCGCAAGGTGTCGATGTCCAAACTGCGGTTATCCCACTGTCCCTTGCCTACATCGGCGACGCGCTTGAAGTCATCAACAAGGCTCTCCAAGTGCTGGTCACTGCTGAAGCGGATGTGGTTATCCTCGTTGTCGAGGGTGGCGTAAGTACCGTTCTGCGGGTCACTCCGCAAGGTGGCATTGGCATTGTCGGCCACCAGTGTCTCGTTGCCCAACTTCCAGTTCAGGTCGTTGAGGTCGACTGTTGCGTCATATTCCTTCTTCTTCAGGTCGATATCGGCGTTGATGTTGAAACGCGTGCTGCCCTGGCAGTCGCCCTCGCCGTCATACATCTTGAGCGACTTCAGGTCGAGATGGTGCGCCGTTCCCTGAGCGTCAATCACATAGTGGTCTCCTGTGATGCGTCCTGTCACATCGGCATCCACCTTCATGTTGGGATTGCCCGAGTAAACATGGCCATCGAACTGCCCACCCTGTAGGTGAACATTCCCCTTCAAGTCGCGGTAGGTAGTGTTGTTATAGTTCACGCTTGCGAGGTCAACCTCGGCGTTGATGTTTGTCTTGGGATTGTTCAGGTCAAATCCATTGCCTTTGGCGCGGACATGAGTTGTCAGGTTGCCCACGCCTGCTCGCGGCAAGATTGCCTTGACAGGGAAGTTGTTGAATGTGGCGTCAACATCATACTGCTGCGACTTGGTATTGAATGTGCCCTTCGCCGCCATACTGCCGCCCTGTGTACGCATCTTTGCATCTGCGGTGACTACCCCCTGACCATATCTGACCTTTCCCTTGAGGTCCATAGGCGGGAGGTTGACCTGCTGCTGGGTGGCCTTGTCCATCAGCGTTGGCTTGACCCAGTTGATGTTGTCGAAGTGTCCGTCGATATCCAGGTCGGCGGTCAGCCGCTCGGTGTCGGTGGGGTTAGTGACGCGTCCCGACACGGTGGCATGGGCATATCGTGGCATGTCGACAGTGAGGTTCTTCATGTCGACCTGTTGAGTGTTGCCAGCCAGGCTGCCCTTGATCGAGATGGGGTGCGACGAGGGGATATCCTTGAGTGTCGGTGCCAGGGAGGGCATTGCCTTGGCAACATCCTGGACGGCAATCTTGCTGTCGGTGGTGATGGCCATGGTGCCCTTGGGATTGCCCGCGAGCATGTCTTGGTCAATGTGCCCGCTGGCGCGCAGGTCGCTCATGGGCGTCTTGACACGCAGGTCATTGAGTTCCACACCCAAGTCGTCGATGATGACCGTTCCGTTTCCCTCAGTAATCTGGAGCCCGCTGCGCTCCTTGGCGCGGAGTTCCTTAACAGGCACGACGGTGTTGGTGCCACGGTTGAAGAAGTCAGTGACAGCTACATCCAAGTCGGTCACCTCGATATTGTCGCTGTCTAGTCCCTTGTTTCCTGAAGACTTTGCTCCGCGTTTGGCATACACGGCATGCCCGCCCGTGATGCGCAGGCTGTCGGCCTTGACGGTCCACGGGATGGAGTCATTGGGATTTGGCGGCAAAGTGTCTGGCGGTATGGGATGATCCTTGCTGTATTGTTTGGCGAATTTCTCATCAGGATAGATGTATCGCACATCGGCACTGTCCACCTCAAGCGAACGCGCGTCAACGGTCTTCGCCCCAGTATCGACCACCCCACCCTTGAGAACGGCATGATCGATGTGCGCCTCCATGTTGTCAATGGTTGGCAACATATCCATCTTGTAGTTCACATCGTCTAGGGTGAGTGTATGGGCGCGGATGTGCCATGGCGCGGCAGCGGTGGTATCAAGTTCATGGACAACTTTGTGCGGCAGATAGGACAGCGTGACGTCACCTCCGCGCAACGAGCCGTCCATCACATTCACCTCGTTGTGGTTGATGTCTACGCCCACTCCCTTAAACTGAGCGTGCTGCACCGCTGTGTTGAGTACCATCGACGAATCCTCGGTGACCATGCGGTATTTCCCGTTGGTCAGCTGTGCCTCGTCAACCTCGACGCGTTTATCTAGCAGGGGCTTGAAGGCCACATCTGCGGTGATGTTCTCGGCAACGAGCATGGTGTCGCGGTTCTTGTCGAGGATGAGCACGTCGTCCACGCTCACGTCCAGCGGGAACTTCACGAGGATTCGTCCGACTGAGATGTCCATGCCTGTCTTTTCGCTTGCCCACTCGCAGGCGTAGTCCTTGACGATGTTCTGGACCCAGGGAATGTAGAGCGCAAATGGCAGCAACACAATGAGCAACAGCAAGATACCGAGTATCCAGCTGGCGATTTTCAAGCCTTTATGACGTTTTTGCTCCTCTGCCATTTTATGACAAATCTCGCGCTCGCGCGCATAACAAAGGGCAAATTTACGAAGATTTTTTGTGATTTCAGGCATTTTGAGCAAAAAAAGCGCTCATAGCCTCATTTTAGGGCACAAAAAACCATCTGCACCAAGCAGACGCTTGGCGCAGATGATGATGTGGCTATATGATGTCACCCTTCTTCGCAGGAGCAGTCCTCAACCGGTTCGTCGTCGTCTTCCTCGCCGGTGGGCCATTGCTCTTCGCGTTCCTCGACGAGAACGAGTTTGCCGTTCTGCCACTCGTAGATCGAGATGGTCAGGTCATTGTCGAGACGGAAGAGTCCCATGATGCGGTTCTCACCGGGGGCGATCTGCGGGTCGAAGATTCCGCTGTAGTTCTCGATGCGGACAAACTTGTGCGCCTTGGGGTCCCACACCAGTCCGTCGTAGGTGAAGTTGCCGAAGGCATTGAACGGCCCAAGGCAAATCTGCAGGTCGGGAATGCCGTCAAAGTTGATGTCTTCTTCCTGGATTTCGCCGAATCCCGTCCAATTGTCCATATCCAGCGGGATGGCCCAACTCACCAGAGTGTCAATACGACCCGTTTTGTCGGTCAGATAGGTGATAATGCTGTCAGCGAGGTAGTATTCGTCCCATTGCTTGGTACATACACGAGTCTTGAAGGTGTAATCACCCCGCTCGGGAACGTACTGTTTCTTGCTGGTGGCTGCCAAGCTCACCAAGCCCAGCAGCAAAATGAACAATAATTTTTTCATCGTCGTGTCTTGTTTATATTAGTCATCCATTTCATCATCAGAACAGGAC
>JAEEJI010000082.1 GCA_016281825.1 Muribaculaceae bacterium
CCCCCGCTGGGAATCGAACCCAAATCTGAGGTTTAGGAAACCTCCGTTCTATCCGTTGAACTACAGGGGCAAGTCAATGCTCAATGCATAATGACTAGGCTAGAGGCTCTAGATTGACTAGTTATTCTAGAGCCTCTAGTTCAAGGTTACTTCACGAACTTTGCCTTGCGCATGTCACCTTCATGGGCGAGGGCGCTGTGGAAGGCCAGTGCCATGTCGGGATTGATGCGAATGTGTCCGCTGCCGGCGAGCTGGAGATACTCACGCAGCAAAGGACGATAGACAGGATGCGCTGCATGCTCGATGATTTCCTCGGCCTGCTGGACGGGATCCTTGAAGCGGAGGTCAGCGATACCCTGGTCGGTGATGATGATGTCGACCGAGTGGTCGGTGTGGTCGCAGTGGGTGACCATGGGCACGATGGTGCTGATGCAGTCGTCCTTCTTGATGGACGGGCACATGAAGATGCTGGTGTAAGCGTTGCGGGTGAAGTCGCCCGATCCTCCGATGCCGTTCATCAGACGCGAACCGCTGACGTGCGACGAGTTGATGTGTCCATAGAGGTCACACTCGATGGCGGTATTCATCGACACCACGCCAATGCGACGGATGACCTCGGGGTTGTTCGAGATCTCGCTGGGACGCATGAGCAGCTTGTCGTGGAGCTCGGGTTTCTGGAAGAACTCGGTCATGGCATCGCGCGAGAATGTCATCGAGCAGGTGCTGGCAAACTTGCATCGTCCGCTCTCGAGGAGTTTGAGGACGCTGTCTTGGACGACCTCGGTGTACATCTCGAATGCGGGGATGTCGGTGCTGGCCTCCAGCGAGTTGAGCACTGCGTTGGCGATGTTACCCACACCACTCTGGATGGGGAGGAACTCCTTGGGCATGCGGCCATGCTTCATCTCACTAACGAGGAACTCGCAGACATACTCGCCAATCTTGGCGGTGACCTCATCGACCGGGGTGAACGGTGTGGTCACGCCCAGCGGCATCGACGTCTTGACGACGCCCACCACCTTCTTGGGGTCGACGTGTGCGACGGGCTTGCCGGCGCGGTCACTGGGTTTGTAGATGGGAATCTCGCGGCGCAAGGGCGGGTCGAGCGGCACGTAGATGTCGTGCATGCCGTGGATGCTCTCGGGGAGCATGTCGTTGATCTCGATGATGACCTTCTCGGCGCACTGGAGCCAAGTGGGTGTGTTGCCCACCGAGGTGCCGAGGACCATGTCACCGTCGTCGGTGATGCTCTGCACCTCGACGATGGCGATGTCCATCTTGCCGTAGTAGCCATAGCGGAACTCCTGGCTGAGCTCGCTCAGGTGACGGTCGTTGTAGTGGACATCACCGGCATTGATGTGCTTGCGCAGGTCGCCCAGCGACTGGTAGGGCGTACGGAAGTTGAGGGCGTCGACACGCGACAGCTCACCGTCGGTGTAGTCGTTGGTTGACGCACCAGTGTACAGGTTGATTTTAAACTCTCGGCCAGCCTCGTGCTCGCGCTTTGCTTTCGCTGCGATGGCGGGGGGCACAACTTTGGGGCAGCCCGGAGCCGTGAAGCCCGAGACACCCACGTTCATGCCGTGTTGTACAAATTCGGCAGCCTCTTCAGGCGTAAGAATCGGGTAAATCATAATGATTTGATATCTTTGTTTAAATGTTGGTTTTCAGAAACAACCCGCAAAGGTACATAAAAGATTTCAGTTATCAGTTTTCAGCTTTCAGTTTTTTTATGGAGAATGGAGAATTCCGGTTTTTTGGGGTGTTTTTGGTTTTGTACGAGCCGGTGGCTCGCAATACTTAGACATGCTGGGATTAATGGGGGTATTGCGAGCCGGGTGGCTCGCAATACTCAACATGCTGAGTTATAATTTTAGTTGTTGCCAGAAGTGGGGGTAGCTTTTGGTGACGACCTGGGGGGTGGCGATGGCGAGGCCTGGGTGGCGGACAGAGGCGAGTGCCATCGCCATGGCGATGCGGTGGTCGCCGTGCGGGTCGATGACGGGATGCTCCTGTGGAGGGCAGGTGGCGAAGTGCCAACTGACGGCATCGTCCCCCTCGATGGTGAGGATGTAGCCCAACTTGCGCAGCTCGGTGCGCAGTGCCTCCAGGCGGTCACTTTCTTTGTGGCGCAAGGTGCGCAGTCCCGTGATGCGGAAGGGACGCCCCAAAAGGCACAACATTACTATGAGTACGGGTGCCAGGTCGGGCGTGCCTGTCAGGTCGGCGAATGTCGAGCAACAGCAACAGTCGGCACGCGACATGTCCACGGTCAATGAGCCGTCGTCATGCCAGTGGGATACCATGCCCATCTGCTCCATGATGGTGAATACGCGCCGGTCACCCTGCACGCTCTCGGAGCGGAGTCCGTTGAGCGTGATGCGCGCATCGGGGAGCAAGGCCTGCAATGCGATCCAAAATGCCGCAGCACTCCAGTCGCCCTCGTCGCAGGACGGTGCGGGCAGGTAGCGGTCGGCGGGGACGGTGAATGTGCCGTCGCTCTCCCCCACCCTCACGCCATGGCGCTCCATCAGCGCGATGGTCATGTCGATGTAGGGTCGCGAGACAATGTCGCCTGTCAGTTCCAGTTCGAGTCCGCCGATAGCCGGTCCTATCATCAGCAGCGCCGAGACGAACTGCGAGCTCACATCGCCCCGCATGGTCAGATGCCTGCCATGCAGTTGGCGGCCCATGATGCGCAAGGGTGCGTGTCCTGGCTGGTCTAGATAGTGGATGTCGGCTCCTAGTTGCCGCAAGGCATCGACCAGGGGTGCGATGGGCCGCTCACACAGGCGGTGGTTGCCCGTGATGGTGACGGTGCGTCCCTCTTGCGTGGCCCAGTAGGCGGTGAGGAAGCGTAATGCCGTGCCCGCTCCGTCCACATCGATGGTGTCGCCGTCATGCGCTTCCAGGCCGCGCTGCATCATGAGGATGTCGTCGCACAATTGAGAATTGAGACCGCGCTTCGCGCTGGTAGAACGCTGCGCTGGTAGACCATTGCATTGGGAGACCGCGCTTCGCGCTGGTAGACCGCCCTGCGGGCTATTAGACCATTTCATTGGTAGAGCGCCTGCGGCTGGTAGACATTGTGCATTGATTAAGAGCTCGCGGTTGGCGATACTTTTGCTGGGCGGGAGGGTCACCGTGGCTGTAAAATTGGGGTTTATAGTGATGCTTGTCATCATTTTCGGGGATTTTGTGGCAAAGGTAAGGAAATATTTCGTACCTTTGGCTTCGCCGAAGGTACTTTCGCTCGGAAAAACTCAAATAAATTTGGTTTTTCGCTCACTTAATCGTACCTTTGTCAAATATTCTCTAATTAACGACATTCATGAAACCAATCTATCATCGCATTCTGCTTAAGCTCAGCGGAGAGTCGCTGGCTGTAGACGGTGGCACGGGCATCAACTTTGACCGCACCATCGAGTACGCTCACCAAATCAAAGAAATCGCTGATGCTGGCGTTCAAGTAGCCATCGTCATCGGTGGCGGCAACATCTTCCGGGGCCTGAAGGGCGCCGCTCAAGGCTTCGAGCGCGTGCGCGGCGACCAAATGGGCATGCTTGCCACCGTGATCAACTCGTTGGCATTGTGCAGCGCGCTGGAGTCCATTGGGCAGCCAGCCCAGGTGCTTACCGCCATCAGCATGGTTCCCATCGGCGAGCTCTACAGCAAGTGGCGCGCCATCGATGCGCTGGAACAGGGCAAAGTGGTCATCCTGTCGTGCGGCACGGGCAGCCCCTACTTCACCACCGACACCGGTTCGTCGCTGCGCGGCATCGAGCTGGAGTGTGACGTGATGCTCAAGGGCACTCGCGTGGACGGCATCTACACCGCCGACCCCGAGAAGGACCCGACAGCGACCAAGTTTGACCGCATCACCTACGACGAGATTTATGAGCGCAACCTGAAGGTGATGGACATGACCGCCACCATCATGTGCAAGGAGAACAACCTGCCCATCCACGTGTTTAACATGGATGTCGCAGGGAACTTGCGCAAGGTCATTGCCGGCGAAGACCTTGGCACGGTTGTCACTCCTTAAGATGCACAATAACAGCCTCCAATGCGGCTAGCGTTTGTTACACCACCTGTCCTAAAAGGGAAGCGTCCTGCCGAACGCACGGCAGGCTGCACCCATGTGGTGTACCTAGCCCCTAACACCTATGAGTTGACCGTCGTCGCTTTGGTCGAACAAAGCAGCCAGCACGAGGTGTCGTACCATGACATGGTCTACGACAAGTGGTCGCGCAGTAAGTTTGTCGACTGGCTGCAGCATGACGAGAGCGAGGTGTACCTGATGTGGACGGTGAACCTGTCGATTGACAACGACCTGGAGGCTATCAACTTGATTCTGGAGCATCGCCCCTCGTGCCGCGTGGTGCTAATGGGGCCTGGTCCGACGCACTTCACAGAGCGTTGCCTGTGCGATGACCGTGTGACGGTAGTTCGTGGCGAGCCCGACCTGACGGTACGGGAGTTGGTCGACAGGCTGCACAACGGTGATGACTGGCGGACGGTGGCAGGCATCTCCTATCGTGAGGAAGGGCGCTTGGTGCATAACCCCAGTCGGCCTCTCATCAGCGACCTGGACACCCTACCCCTCCCCGCCCGCCATCACTTGCAAGGACGTTCGTACTACAATCCCAAGCTCAAGTGCGAGCCTTACACCACTGCCGTCACGTCGCGCAACTGCCCGTTCCACTGCATCTACTGTGTACCCAGTTCGTTGACCTTCGCCCGCGAGATTGAGTTCCGGCGCGAGCACGGCTGCAAGCCACCCGTAGCGATGCGCAGCGTCGAGAGCGTGGACCGCGAGATGGACGAACTGTGCCGACTGGGTTACCGCGCCGTGGGGTTCATGGATGACAACTTCATCTGGACCGAGGAGCGCACCTTGGCATTGTGCGAGGTGATGCGCCGTCATGGGCTGTCGTGGGGATGCCAGGCGCGCGTCGATGCCATCACCGAACCCATCGCGCAAACACTGGGCGAGAGCGGGTGCCGCTATGTCGACCTGGGTGTGGAGTCGTTTGACGACGAGATTCTCGCCTATATCAAGAAAGGAATCACCAGCGAGCAGATTTACCATGCCATCGACCTTCTCAAGCGACATGGTGTGCCCGTGAAGCTGAACATCCTCATCGGTTGCAGTCCGCTGGAGACACCCGAAACAGTGCGGCACACGCTGCGCGAGGCGAAACGGCTGGATGTGGACCAAGTGATGTTTAACATCGTGTCGCCATTCCCGGGCACAGAGTACTACCAACTGTGCAAGCAGAACGGGTGGATTGCCACGGGCGACTATGTGCCCAGCGACGTTCAGCGACGTTCCATCCTCAACCTGCCGCACCTGAGTGCCAAAGAGATGGAACGCGCCCTGTTCTGGAACAACCTGCAATACTTCCTCTCGTGGCGTTTCATCACACACCAGGCACGGCAGTTCACGAGCTGGAAGCAGTTCGCGCATGCCTGCCGCGCTTTGCGCATCAAGCTATTTGGATAACCACGGATGAAACTATCAATCATCATATTGACCTACGACCATCTGGACGACACGCAGAAGTGTCTGGAGTCGCTGCAACCGTTGATGGTACGTGGCGATGTCGAGGTTATCGTCATCGACAACGCATCGGTTGACGGCACGCCCGACTATATCCGCACGCACTACCCAGACATTCGTCTGACGGTTAACCCGACAAACCGCGGTGTGGCTGCAGCGCGCAACCAAGGTTTCTCGCAAGCCACGGCCCCCACCCTGCTCATCCTTGACAACGACACCATCGTCAATGCGCGCGCCATTGACGGCATGCTGCAGTACCTGTCGACGCACCCTGAGGTGGGTCTGTGCGCTTGCCGCATGACCGACACCGAGGGGAACGTTCAGCGCAGTTTTCGTCCGTTCCCTGGACTGAAGGGTAAGATGCTGAGCGTGTTGGGGCTTCGTCTGGCAGGCGAGAAGTACCGTGCCGATGAGGAGGGAGCCATCGAGCCGTACTATGTGATTGGCGCTTGTCAGATGATGCGTCGTGAGACGCTTGAACAGGTGGGGAATCTGGACGAGGCCATCTTTTATGGTCCTGAAGATGCCGACTTCTGCCACCGTCTGCGCGAGGCAGGCTGGAAAATCAAGTACTTGCCGCAGTACAGCATCATCCACACCTACTACCGGCGCACGTCGCGCAAACCGCTGTCACGCCTTGGCCGCAAGCACATCAAGGGTTTGCTGCACTTCTACCATAAATACGGGAGAATCTCTTAGTCCCTGGTTTTGATGGAATAAGTGGGGATTTTGCAGACGTTTTTCTGATATACAAAAATGCCAACCGCTGATTATGAAGCAGTTGGCATTATTTGTGGTTGTCCTACCCGGACTCGAACCAGGAAATGCGGCACCAAAAACCGTTGTGTTACCATTACACTATAGGACAATCCTATGTCAATCTGGGTGTGTCCCCAAAATTGCGCTGCAAAATTACTGCTTTTTTTGCAACTGACCAACAAATGTCAAAAAAAAATGGTAAAAATTTTGTTTTGACACAAAAATGACTTACCTTTGTGGCAATGTTAAATATGTGTACACAATGAGCGACAAGATTCAATATTGGATTAACCAGGACGGTGAGCAAACGGGTCCGCTCACCCTTGACCAACTGGAGTTGATGACTCTGAACGAGAAGACCTACGTGTGGAGTGCCGGTTTTGATGACTGGAAACCGATAGGCGAGGTGTCGGAACTGTCTCACCTGATGCCACGCACCGCCAGTGTTCCGCCATTGGTTCCCGATTCAGATACGGACGCGCCAGCGAACCCCGCGATGAGCGCACCCAGTCAGTTGGGCATCGACGAGCCCGTGATGGCGCAACAATTACCGTCTGGCAGCCAAGCCTCTCAGCAGGCAGGCCAGCCCTATCCCCAATGCCCTCCGACCAACATGGTGTGGGCCATTATCAGCACGTTGCTGTGCTGCATCCCGTTGGGTATCGTTGCCATTTATTATTCTAATAAGGTGTCGAAGAAATATTATGAGGGTGATCTTGCCGCCGCCGAGCACTATAGCGAGGTGAGTGCCTGGTGGTGCATCGGCACCATCGTTGCCGGTCTCGCCCTGCAACCTCTGGTGTCGCTCGTCCAGATGATGATTATGGGCAGCTGATAGCATCCAACAGACAAACGAAAACGGCAAAAATCGTTCACTTCGAAGTGAACGATTTTTGCTGTTATTTTTCAGAAGACGTTGCGGGCGATCCACCAGAGGATGATGGCGGCGAGGAGGGTGCAGATGATGGCAGGACGGCTGATGGCGCGGTAAAAGCGTGGCCAGGAAGTGCGTTTGAGTTCGCCTACCAGATAAAGCGACACCACGGGTATGGCTACCAGCAGCGCTGCATTGTGATGCCATGCCGTGACGATGTCGCCATGCAACAAGGCATGCAGGGCTCGCTGCGAGCCACAACCCGGGCATTTGTAGCCCGTGAGCGTTAGGAAGGTGCAACGCGGGAAGAAGGCAGCCTGCTCAGGGTCGAACGTGAAGTAGACTACTGCCGCCAGCACCGCCAGCATCACCGCACAACCATATATCAACCAGCGCCGCATCACCACGAACCGCCTGCACCTCCGCCGCCGAACGAGCCGCCACCGAAGCCACCCCAACTACTGCCACCGCCCCAACCGCTGCTGCGGCTGCTGGATCCGAACGAGCCGCCCCAAGTGCCAGTGCTAAAGCCACCACCGCCACCACCCAAGCCGTCACATTTCGACCGAATCCACATGATGACCAAGATCATGATGATGATGGTGATTACCAATTCGGTGGTGCTCATTTCTTCATCTTCCGCTTCCATTAACTCCTCGGCATCATACTCGCCCTTGAGGACAGGCATCATCACTGCCAAAGCATCCCACACACCCGCCTCGTAGTCGTTGTTGCGGAAGGCGGGAATGAGTTTGTTCTCGATGATGCGGCGGCACAGAGCATCAGGCAGTACGCCCTCCACGCCATAGCCCGTGGCGATAAACACCTGGCCGTTGCTGGTAGCCGTCTTGGGTTTGATGAGCAACACCACACCATTATTAAAGCGTTGGTCACCCACGCCCCATTCCTGACCGATCTTATAGGCCATTTCCGAGGGCTCGTAGCCATCCAGGTCGTTGAGCGTGACCACACAGATCTGGTTGCTGGTGTGGTGGGCAAAGCTTTCGAGTGTATCCTCCAGCACCGCGTCATTGACCAACACATTCGCCAAGTCGTTGACCAACTTGGGCGGATTGGGGCGTTTAGGCACACCAGCCAGTGCAGCGAGGCACACCAACCACGCCATCCCCAAGGCAATCAGTCGAATACGGTCAGTCTTCATAGGATACTTCATTGCTCAGTTCATTAATGTCCTCGCGGTCGGCGGGGAAGAGGTCTTTTAGTTGGTCGCCAATGAGTGCTACTGCCGCGCAGATGCCCTCGACGGGGCTATGCCGCTTCAGATGGTAGGTGAGCAACTGTAATGCCTCGTCCCAAAAGCCTTCGGGCACTTGTCGGTTAATGCCCTCGTCACCCAAGATGGCGACTTTGCGGTCACGATAGGCGATGTAGATGAGCACAGCGTTGCGGCGCCGAGTGCGGAAAAGCCCCTTGGCGTTGAACACCGCCTCGGCCTGGGGCAATGTCTCACCCGAGCAATGTGGCGTGGCATGGACGCAAATCTCGCCCGAGGTCCGTCGTTCTGCCTCGGTGATGGCTTGGGCGATGCGCCGCTGACCTTCTAGTGGTATGAAATCTTCGAGTGGCACCTTTTTTAATTGAGAATGGAGAATGGAGATCGCGCTGCGCGCTGGTAGACCATTTTATTGGTAGACCGCCTGCGGCTGGTAGAACGCTTAGTCAAACGACACCTTCGGGGCCTTGTCGGCTCCGGCCTCAGCCTCGAAGTAGGGCTTTCGGTCGAAGTTGAAGATGCTAGCCAGGATGTTGGTCGGGAACGTGCGGATTTCGGTGTTGTAGCCTTTGGCCACATCGTTGAACTTCTGGCGTTCGACGGTGATGCGGTTCTCGGTGCCCTCCAGCTGCGACTGCAGCTCCAGGAAGTTCTGGTTCGCCTTCAAGTCGGGATAGTTCTCGCTCACAGCGATGAGTCGGCTCAAAGCCTGTGTGAGTTCGCCCTGGGCCTCTTGGAACTTTTTCATCTGTGCCTCGTCGAGGTTGCTGGCATCGACCTGCACAGACGTGGCTTTGGCTCGCGCCTCAATGACACCTTCGAGTGTTTCTTGCTCATGCTTGGCATAGCCTTTGACCGTTTCCACCAGGTTGGGAATCAGGTCGGCACGGCGTTGGTACACATTCTCTACCTGGGCCCAGGCGGCCTCAACGTTTTCTTGCGACTTGACGAGACTGTTGTAGGTACCCTTGACCCATCCAAACAGTGCAAAGCCGAGGACTATCGCGACGACTAATGCAATCAAACATCCTTTCTTCATAATTTTTTCCTATTTTTTTCGTTAATATTTTTGTTTGAGCGTGTAAAGGTAGGCATTATCTGAAAACTGTGCAAGAATCATGCCAAAAATCAGAAAAATGACCAAATATCTTGTTTGGCATTCGGGAGAAAATAGTACCTTTGCACCTTGAAATTTGGCACGACATTCTATGTCATCGATTACCATAGCCATCATCATGGCTTTCTTGCTGGGCTACATGGCCATCACGCTCGAGAGCTTCACGCGCGTCAACAAGGCGGCGATTGCCTTGTTGATGTTTGTGGTGTGCTGGACCATCTTCACGTTAGATCCGGGTCAGTATCTTCCCGGTGTGGCACCCGGTGACCTGATGTCGCATGTGAGCGAACTGATGGAGCGCCACTTGGGCGAGACCGCCACCACCATCTTCTTCCTGATGGGCGCGATGGCGATTGTCGAGGTGGTGGACCAGAACGGTGGCTTCAATTTTGTTCGCGACCCGTTGCGCACCAACAACAAGCACACGCTGTTGTGGCGACTGGCGTTCCTCACCTTTATTCTCAGTGCCATCCTGGACAACCTTACCACGAGCATCGTAATGGTGATGCTCTTGCGCAAACTTGTATATGACCACAAGGACCGCTTAATCTATGCCGCGTTGATTGTCATTGCCGCCAATGCTGGCGGAGCCTTCTCGCCCATTGGTGACGTGACCACCATCATGTTGTGGAATCAGGGCACAGTGAGTGCCAGTGGTGTCATTACCGAGTTGTTCATCCCGTCGCTAGTAGCTATGGTCGTTCCCGCGTTGCTCTTGCAGCGCAAGCTAAAGGGCAGTCTAGCGATGCCCGACAGCAAGTCCGAAGTAGTTGTTGACGAACTCACGACTCATGAACGGCATATCGTGTTCTTCCTGGGCGTGGGTGGACTAATTTTCGTTCCCATTTTCCACAGTATGACCGGGCTTCCGCCGTTTGTGGGCATTCTGCTGGCGTTGAGCTTAGTATGGCTTGCCACCGAACTGTTCTACGGAAAAAAGCGGAACCGCCACAAGGAAGGCATCAAGAAACGTGTGAGCAAGTTGCTGGGTCGCATCGACATGAGCACCATCATGTTCTTCCTGGGCATTCTGATGGCTGTTGCGTGCTTGGAGGAAACGGGTGTCCTTGACGACCTTGGCGAGTGGCTCAACGAGGTGTCAGGTGGCAACCACTACATTGTCACCGGCATGATTGGTGTCATTTCGAGTATCGTCGACAACGTGCCGCTGGTAGCAGGCTGTATGGGCATGTATCCTATCGCTCCGACGGGCGACATGGCTGTTGACGGCATCTTCTGGCAGTTGCTTGCCTACTGCGCCGGTGTTGGCGGGTCGATGCTGATTATCGGCAGTGCAGCCGGTGTGGTGGTGATGGGATTTGAGCGCATCAGTTTCGGTTGGTACCTGAAAAACATCACCTGGATCGCCTTCGTGGGCTACTTGGCCGGCATGTTCAGTTACTGGCTGCTGCGCTTGTTCCTCTTCTAAGTATACTCTCCAGCCAAAACGTTGCTTTTAGCACTCGTTAACGCTTTTCTTGTGTTAATTTTTGTAACAATTTTCAAGAAAAGGCCGTTTTGGTCTTTTTTTTCGTTTTTTACTGCCCCATCTTCTCTATTTGGAGTAATTTCGCTGCCCAAAACGAAATTAGACTAAATAGATATGAAAAAGATTTACACGTTTTTGGCATTAGCCACTATCGCCACTGCCTCTTGGGCAGGTGGCCTTCTCCACAACACGAACCAGAGTATTGCATGGCAACGCATGATGGCACGTGGTGCCACCACCGAGATTGACGGTGTGTTCACCAACCCCGCCGGAACGGCATTCCTTGACCATGAGGGCTGGACACTGTCGCTGAATATTCAGAGCGCCTCACAGAAACGTGATGTACTCGCTACTTTCCCCTTGTTCCCTACCGAGGACCATACGCAGAAATATCATGGTACAGCCTCTGCCCCTGTCATTCCCAGTCTGTACGCTGCCTATAAGCGTGGCAAATGGGCTTACTCAGCCTTCATGGGTTTCACTGGTGGTGGTGGCAAGTGCTCGTTTACCAATGGTCTGCCTGTCTTTAATGCCAGCATCATGGCAGGTTTCTATAGCCAGACGGCTGACATGGCACAGAACCCCGTCCTGCAACCTCTGATTGCCGCTGACCCACGCGTGGCAGGTCTGTTGCCGCTCACTGCCGACAAATATGAGATCAACTCGGCAATGAAAGGCCGCCAGTACATCTACGGCCTTCAACTAGGCGCAGCTTATCAGTTCAACAAGCACTGGAGCGCATTTGCCGGATTCCGCCTGAACTACTTCGATGGCAACTACAATGGTTTTGTCAAGGTGCAGCCCAAGCCCGAGGTGCTGCAGACAGTCCAGCAACTTGCTACTGCCTATCCAGTACTGGCACCAACACTGAGCAGTATGGTCAACGATAAAGGTGAGATGGTGAACATTGCCCTTGACTGCAACCAGACTGGTTGGGGTATAACTCCCATCCTGGGCGTGAACTACAAGACGGGTCCGTTGACGCTTGCTGCCAAGTATGAGTTCAAGACCAATCTCAATATCGAGAACGACACGAAGGAACTGGTTGCTGAACCAGCTGCCTTCGAAAACGCACTTGACAGTTACAAGGATGGCGTGAACACGCCCAACGACCTGCCCAGCGTGCTCTATGTTGCCGCCAGTTATGAGATTATCCCCGACAAGCTGCGTGCCGCCGTCGAATACCACTACTATGATGACAAGCATGCCGAGATGGCCGGCGACAAGCAGAAGGCGCTGCGTCATGGCACTCATGAGGTACTAACCGGACTGGAGTGGGACATCAACAAGATGTTTACCATCAGTGGTGGTTTCCAGAATACTGACTACGGACTGAGCGACGGCTTCCAGACGCACACCGCATTCTCGTGCGACAGCTACTCACTGGGCTTCGGTGGCGCTATCAACGTGACCGAGAAGATCCGCATCAATCTGGGTTATTTCTGGACCACATATAAGGACTACACCAAGAATATGCCCGCCGAGGAAGGCGGTTACATGGGCATCGGTTCCAGCCTGCCCGGCAAGGACGTATACAGCCGTACCAACAAGGTATTTGGTATCGGCGTCGATTTCAAGTTCTAAGCAACGTGAGTTCGATGAAAATAAAGTGCTGATACACAGCTGCTCCCCTAAGTTAGGGGAGCTGTCACGAAGTGACTGAGGAGTGTGTGATACTACCAGGCTGTTTGACACACGCCCCCGCCGCTTCGCGGCACCCCCTCTAACTTAGAGGGGGAGTTGCTAACGCACTGATTTACTGGTGATAATTTCGTCGAACTCTCGTTAAGCAAGACGCTAGAAACATGATAAAAGCAACCCGCCTGGCTGTATGCTGCTAGGCGGGTTGCTTGTGTTTTGTGAGGCTAGAACAGTGAGATCAGGTATTTGCCGAAACTGATCATCAGCCAAATCATCAGGCCGATGAGGGCAAGCAGAACCACGAGGACGGCAGCTGCTTGCCAGGCACGCTGGTTCACTCGCTTGATAACGGCCTCATCGCCGTCGACAAATCCTCGCACCATTGCCATGTTGCGCGTGTTGGAGCGATAAAACACATCGATGATATCGCCCACAAAGAAGGGAATTAAGCCCAGCAAGATGTCACGCAGGGCATTGTTAATCACGGCAAGCGTCAACGGCACACTCTTGATGACCCGCGCCGAGAAGTAGACAAAAGGTGCTGCGCACAACAAGGCTGCAGCATCGCCCCAGCCAGGGATGAAACCGATGATGGCGTCAAGGTAATAGCGGTCCATGTAGCGCTCCAGCCACTCCATGGCACGATACACCTTGCTGTCGTTCAGCCGTTGTCGCTGCTGGTCGCGTTTTTCGAGTTTGCTTAGGCTCAGTTGCTTGTCCTTTTGTCCTGATGACATTGCGTTAGTTGCTGTAGGTGCGGGTGAGGGTCATGACGGGGGTTCCGTCCTGGATGATTGTGCAGCGGGTGATGCGCCCCTTCATGTCGATTTCGTAGTCGAACCTGCGCTCACCACCCGGAATCTCGCGATCCACCTCGTTGATGCCGATGAGGTACTTCTTGAACGTGGCGCTGTCGTAGTCGTAGAGATAACGCAGTGCCTTGCCGCCGGTCTCTTCGCGGATGATGTAGCCATCATTGTAGACCAACGTGCGGCGACTTGACCCATCGGTGACCACAACCTTCGCGATGGCACCGTTGTCATTGTAGGTCAGCACCCACTTCTGTCCGTTATGGCTCGAGAGGATTTCAAGTTTGTCGTTGTCATCATAAAATACCTCAAACTCGCTCTCCGCGCCGTTGCGCGTCATCGTTTTCAAGGCATAGCCATGCAGGTTGTCGTAACTGTAAGTGTAGGTCGTCACCGTCGGTTTGGCGCGCGTGCCCATGATGGACGACTTGACCAATAGGCCCTTGTCATCGAAGATAAAGTAGCAGTCTCTCGGCTTGCTGCCGTCAGCAAAGGCGATGTGCTCGTCAACCCGCCCCGTGCAGCCGTTGAAGCCCACATCCATGTGCTCAAAGCGATAGCTGTGGGTGGGGTTGTTCACCAAGTTGGCATAGAAAGTGCGGATGCGCGGCTCCTGCGCAGAGTTCTCGTCGATATACTCGGTGAGCTGCACCAGGGTAGTCTTCTCGTTACAGTACTTGCGCACAATGGCTGCGTCGCGCAGTTTGCGAGCCTGCTCGACGTAGTAGGACTCGGGGTAGTTGTTGAGGAATATCTCCCAGGCGTCAACGGTGTTTAGACTGCGCGCCGTGTTGTATGCCTCGCGCTCAATGAAGCGCTGCTCTTTGAGTTCCTCGTCGGTCTGCTGCGCCGTGGCGGCCAATACCATCGTGGCAACGGCGAGCAGCAATAATGCTATCTTTTTCATTTCAGTTGTGTGTTTGTTTCAATCGGCAAAGGTAATATATTTTATTGAGAATTGAAAATTGAGAATTGAAAATTGAGAATGGAGAATGGAGAATTGAGAATTAAGAATTGAGTCCTTCCCTTGAACAAGAAACTGCGCCAATACATCATTGAAAAGTAAGATTGTTTTAGGCTTGTTTCATTAATGCCATGGAATGTTTTTTTTCAAAACGAACACCAGGAGGCCGGATGCGAATCCAGCCTCCTGTTTTTTAATTGAAATATTTCACTCCATCACCTTACCCAACAAAGTGTCAGTATAAGTGCGAAGCATATTGAGGTGGATGGGGTGGTATTCTGGCAAACTCTCAAGATACAAAAGCTCGAACACTAAACGCGGGTCAACATCTTTGCTGCGAGGGTGTATTTCGGCCTTATTGCCAATGCGTGCCACACGGATGAGGTAAAGGTCTTTTACGCCTTTGCCTTTAATATACGGCATGAAGTAAAAGAGTTTGTTCAGCGCAATAGTCGAAGGGAACGACCGCGTCTTACCTGTATAGTAGATTTTGTACTCGTTAGGCTCCAAGAAATAATCTTGGTTGTCAGGTTTGACGAGTCCGATGAGCAAGTGCTTGTTCGGGTCAAGTTTGTACGTCTTGGTGGGACGATTGACCAATAAGTGGTCTATCTCATTTTCAAATAAACTCAGTTCCAACATGGGCAGGGCATCGCGTTTCATGTCAATGGGACGCGACGAGACAGGCTCTTGGTCATAGATGGCACGATAGAGGCTTTTGCCTATGGCCTCGACCACTCCACAAACCAATGCGTTGCCCATCAAGAATGCTCTCTTGCCGTCTGACACCTCGGCATGACTGGTGTGGTTGTCGGGGAACATGTTCAATCGCTCCAGTTCGATTGGCACTAAGCGGCGATAGCGTCCCGACTTGGTCTTAACCACATGTTTGAATCGGGATGGTGCCGAACCGCCTTCGCCAGTAATCATTGTTCGTGAAGGCTTGTCCAGATGGTCAGGGAATGCCATACCGCCTTCTGAGAACACATATTCGTAGCCTTCTTTCGAAACTCGGTTAATTTTTTTTGCTCCCTTTTCGTACTCCCACTTCGGCACATCTTCGGTGGGAATAAAGAACTCCTCGGGCACAAATTTTTCATCTACAAGAATGTCTCCCAGTGTCTGAATGGGTCCTTCATAGAATGGAAGCGCATCGACGGAGGTCACATGACGGTCAATCATGATGCCCGCATTGCCAAAAGGCGTGCTCTGTTTGCCCTTGTTAAACTTGTCCGACACCTCTTGTATAGTGCCATCGAGGGTGAATGCCGACAGTGTTTTTTCTTTCAAGTTGAAAGGAAATGCTTGTGCCATTACACCATCGTAATAGAGCCAGTCACTGGCTTGGTCGATTCGATTTGCCACTATCGAATCTTTGTGGTAGCCGACAATGTAGGTGCGTCGCCGACGTTGCGGCATGCCATAGTCAGCTGCATTGATTACTCGCCACTCAACGATATAGCCAAGGTCGCTCAGTGAGGCGAGAATAATGGCAAAGTCGCGACCGCGCTGTGTTGCGGGCGAGTTGATGATTCGGTCCACATTTTCAAGGAACAAATAGTTGGGTCGTTTGTTTCCCTTCTCCTCAAGGATACGGTAGATTTGCCACCACAACACGCCTTTCTTACCCTCAATGCCACCAGACTTGCTTAATGTTGCTGCGACCGAGTAGTCCTGACAAGGGAAACCACCCACTAGAAGGTCGTGGTCAGGAATTTCATTTGTCGGAACTGTGTTGATGTCATTGTTGCAGTGACCGTCACGACCAAACCGCGCCACATAGACAAGCGATGCATCCTGATGCTGAGTTGACGGCTCCCACTGGTCGCTCCAAATGGTGTCGTATGCATCCGAAGCTCCCTCTAGTCCGATGCGGAATCCCCCCACACCAGCAAATAATTCAACTACACGGATATTATGATTGTTGTTGTCCATTATCTATTTTCTCTCTCAATCTTTTGGATGTATTCGTTATTGAACCAGTAGCAATATTTCTTCGCATAGCCACCATTAGGATTCTCAGCCAAGTCGGTGGCAACCTTAGCTTTAGGACGTACGTGGAAATGCTTGTGGTCTTGCAACTTGAAGAAATATTTTGGGTCAATATGATTGTTTATCACACATTGTCGGATGTTCTCCCAGTACTCTTCGGCAACCAACAAGTCTTCTTGTGGCATCGTCCAGAAAAATGCACGGTCGAGTGCATAGGTCTTTTCATGAATGGTCACGCCCTTGCGGTTGGTATAGGTTAACTCGCCACCATCAGGCTTGAAAAGGACAAATAAAAATCTACCGCTGAACACCTCATAGAGTCTAGAGTCTGGCCAATAATCATTATCGTATATTTCTTGATAATCGATGTTCTCAAACGACATAGACTCCCGAATGCTTCCATCGGTCTCAATGCGGATAGTTTTTAGCTGGAGACCTGCTTTTTTAAATTCCTCTGAAAGGTTAACATTGCCAATAGCTGGGTCTATTAACTTGCTTGAAATGTGTGCATATTTGCTTTTATCGTTATCATATCTCTTGCCCAAAAAGTCACATAATTCAAGATAACTTTTTCCTATATGTTGGTTGAGTCTGTCAAGAAGAATGTCATCAAAGGAATGAGTGCGCAGCTCTTCTGCCTCAAATAATTGAACATCTTTGACTTGATATGTGTAGTTAACAACCGCCTTTTCACCTTGTGCATGGATGTATTCTAAAACTGTGCGCATGTAAGCTGGTTTTAGCGAAAAAGCTCTCTTGTTTGCGCGCTCTGTAGAATAAGGCTGCAGCACAGGCTCATCACCTTTTTGGCCTTTTCGGCATGCGCCCAAATATTCGGTGTCTCCCTCCGATAGTAAATGCGCCTCACCTCGCAAAACCTTCTCCCTGATAGTCTCATAGTCATGCCGGATGATAAGTAAGTCTTTCTCTGGCAATCGCCATAAAACTGAGAAGATGAACTCCAGGTCAAGTTTGTCGCAATCGGCTTGATGTAAATAGAAAAGAATCAGCAACAACTGACATTTGAGGAAGAAATGAGAATGTTCAAAGTCTTGCTTCGCGACCTCAAAGTAATCCATCATGTTGCATACCAGTCGTTCTTTGATGAGATATTGGGCTTTGGTCCCGTGTTTTAATGGGGTACATTTGAGTTCAAGGCCAGCTTCCGAAAAGTCTGAAGCAGGGTTGCTATTGGTCTCCAAGAAGAAATAGATGTTTTCGACCATTTGACCTAAGGCACCTTTACCTTGCTTGGGTACATAACCCTCCCATACAAATTCGCGCAGTGATTTCTCCAGCAAACCTTTGCTGTAGTCAAAGATGCTTATTGCACTAGTTTTGTCGTAAGGTAATTCGGAAGGAGTTGGTAATGTTCTCATTTTTCTAGGGAGTACCAATACATAAGTCTCAATTATTTTAAGTGCAAAGATAATGTTTTTCTTCCATACATTTGTGCTAGTTGATGAAATTTGATGATAATTGGCATTTAGAAATATCTTTTTGGAATCCAGTTTGTTTGTTTTGTTTGTTTACCTTTAGTAAACAAACAAAACATTGAGAATGGAGAATTGAGAATTAAGAATTGAGTCCTTCCCTTGAACAAGAAACTGCGCCAATACATCATTGAAAAGTAAGATTGTTTTAGGCTTTTTTCATTAATGCCATGGAATGGGTTTTATCAAAACAAACACCAGGAGGCAGTTTTGTGTAGAAGCGGAATGTTGATGAAATTTTGGCCGACAAAAACTATGGCTGCAATATCGTCACGATATCGCAGCCATTTCAGGATGATTAAAAAACTATTACTAATAATTGCTGAATTGCCATTAATAAACACGCTTGCTGGTTGTGATACGACCATCGTCCCATGTGGTCACCACCACGTTAACACCAGGCCAAGGCGCATCGCTCATGCGGCCTTGTAGGTCGCTGTAACGGACTTTGCGTACTAACGGTTGATGCTTCACGCCAGCCACACTGGTGATGATGCCAGACGAAACGTTCACCGTCATGCGTTTCTCAGCGATGAACCAGTCATCGTCAGAACCCGCCTTGCGTTGCCCAGGAGCACCGGCGGCACCTGTACCGCGCTTGCTGTAATAGCGCACGATATAATCAACGCTGAAGTCTTGGCCGTTATCTAGGGCACCAAAATAGTCATGCGCCTCGATAGTGTTTCGGTTGTTGCCAGTATAGAAGTCCTGCAAGGGTACCTGACCGCTATATAAACCGCCATACGCTTCCTCATAAAGATAGCAACGTTGCGTCTGGTCTAAACGGAAAGCGTAGCCATGACCATCATCATATGTAATCTCGTAGGCACGACCCTCAGGAAGTTGGTGCCACACGCGAATGAACTGTGGTGAGACGTTGTCGGGTAGGTCGGGGGTCACCTCAAGCTTGACGTGGTAGTAGCGACAGTTCTCGGCCGTCTCGCCCTGGGCGTTCACACCCTCGAAGATGTCTTCGCTCTTATCGATGCCTATGCCACTAGCGGTGACATGGGCGATGCTAGCCTGCTTGATGTCAGCACCATAAGTGTTGCGATTGCCACTGTTGTCATCGCGGTATACCTCAATGACGGGGACATAGTCAAATGGGCCTGAAGCTTGGGGCAAGTCAATTATGGTGGCAGAGGGAACAAAGTACGATTGAGTGCTGAGAGTAGCATCATTGTTGTGTACGGTGTAGCTGCCATCGTTGGTGTTTTGCGCATAAGCACCGCTATTAGCTTTGTTGCGGTACATGTTGTAGTTGAGCACGTTGCGGTCATTGAGCGTCTTAACTGTCATGCTCACACCAGGTTGCAGGGTCAGCAGGTTGTCACTTGTTATGTCGCTTTCTACCTCAGCCTGAGTGAAAGTCTTGGTGGACAAGCTGTATTCGGTTGTGTAGACATAAACATTGGTGCTATTGCTGTGGGCATGGTTGCAAGGGTTGCCCTCAAGGTCTAAGAAGGCGCCGTCAACAAGGTCCTCAATGGTGACGTAGTAGGTGTAATCAACCTGTTGGTCGTTAAGCATAGTAGATGCGCTAAACTGGTCACAAAGTAGGGCGTTGTTGAAGTTCACCGCACCATCAGAATTGATGGCGAATGTTCCGCTAAGGGGACCATATTTACTTTGGTCAGCATGATCTTGATAATTGTAGGCTAGAGTCCAATTACATCCGTTGTTGCTAATAGTGCCAAAGGAGAGGGTTGCCACATCTTTCAATGCCTGTTCTGAACCTTGGTCAACGCGGTGCAGGATGATCTTGGTCTGATTTTGCTTGAGCATTGCCCTGGTGATGTTATTCCCCACAGCATTGTTCAGCACAACATAGTTGGCATACTTGTTGATTTGGTCGGTGGGATCATATTCGCTCTCATGTTTGCCCGATATACTAAGCGCAAGACGCTCCTCGGGGTCCGAACCTGGTATGGCTATGGAAGCGACATTACTGGGAATGGGCTCATAGCTTGCTGTGATGGGTTTGCCAGTGACAACGTATGACAACATGTAACCTTGCTCTAGTTGATCAACTTGTTCGCTCCAGGTAAGCACATCGGTAAAGTTTGCGATAGGCTCGGATTCCATCTTGCCGTTGACCACTCGATAAAGCCAATAGTATTGGGGCAAGTCGCTGCCAGTCGCCTCGGCAAAGGTTGAACTCCAGTCCAGTGTGACTGTATACTGGTTCTGAGCGTTTGGCTGGTCGCTGAGCGATGCATTCAGATGAATGGCATACAAGAACGAAATAACGGGGTAGTTCTGGTTGTAGTTGGTAAAAGTGGCGTTGGGACTGGGTACATAATTACTGTTGCTGAATTCTGTAGCACTCAGTGTCTGATAAAAAGTTGAACGCCCGTCTACCTTGATTCGTCTGCTTTGAGTTTTGTTCTGATTATAGAACAGCCTATTGTCCTCCCAATACTGAAGACGGTGGTCTGGGATAAAGATATTCAGACCTGTCATGTCGTAGGCGGTTGTGCCTGTGCGACCCGACATGCTAAAGTAGTGGTTCAGGCCAAATACAGTGCTGCAATCATGCTCGATGGGCATCGACTCTCCTCTAATCATCAAGTTGTAGAAGTCGGTAACGTCATTATTCGTATCTCCCTCCTTATATGGACTGAATTCCTCAAACATTCGATAAAATGGTACAGCAGATTTTCCGTTCGTGTTGACTCGTGCTTTGCCTTTCGAAAGGAAGAAGAAACGATTGAATTTTCCACGGACAGTAAACATTGTGCCAGGATTCGTTCCGCTAGAGAGACGTAGGCCGTCGGTGATGACAAACACCGAGTCAATATAATTGCTGATGAAACTTCGTATTTGATCAGCAGTCTTGTCTGTGAAATCAGTGCTAAGGGTGGAATAGTCATCTTTGACTGCCACCATCATTACTGTGTAACCTTCTTCATAAGGCTTGGTAACTAATCCTGTAATACCCCAGCCGTTGTTGGCAGGGTTAGAAACGCCGATGGGGCCGTAGTAAACCTCATCCTCGCGGGTCACTCCATCGGCTTTGTATGCCGAGTAGTAGGGGCCAGGAATATTAGGATTGGTGTAGACTTCTTTGAGAAGCGCCATAATGTGGCGTGGGTCGGTGGCCGTGGTGGCCAGGTTGTCGTTGTGCGTAGTGCCTTGCGCATCAGTCCAGATGACTGGAATGGCCAAAGCTTCAGTGCGACTTAACGACTTGAGATCATTTTGTGACCATGCTGTTTGGCAGGTCATGATGATACAGGCGGCAAAGAGCCACGTCTTGTTCAATAGTTTCATTTCAGCTTGTTTGATTGTTTGCAATAGTTAATTATCATCTCGATGCAACGGTTCAATATTCGCTGCAAAAAATAATTAACTGCAAAAATACTGCCATTCTCTAATTTCTTTACAAGAATAAGGCCTAAATTTTCCTAAAAGACACTAAATACCGTTTTATTGCATTATGCATAACGGCATCCCTATTTAACTATTAAAGAAAACGGCTTTTGGTCCTTCGACAGGCCCCGCTGGCGGTTGGGCTGGTTGCTCATCTCAAACTCGATGACGCAGCCCGAGGTGAGTTGGTCGTGGGTGAAGTAGAGGTTGGGATAGGGCTTGCCGTTGAGCAACACACGTTTCACATAACGATTGCGGGGACTCACCTTTGGTGCTTTCACGATGATGTGACGCCCGCTAGGCAACGTCACGTCAGCATACGGCACGAAGGGCGCGCCGATGACATACTGGTCGGTGCCGGGGCACACAGGATAGAAGCCGAGCGTGGTGAAGATGTACCAAGCCGACATCTGCCCGCAGTCGTCGTTGCCGCCCAACCCGCGGATATCGTTGCGATACATCTTGTCCATGATGACGCTCAGCCGTTCTTGCGTGAGCCACGGCCGTGATGTCCAGGCATAGAGGTAAGGCACATGGTGGCTGGGCTCGTTGCCGTGTACATAGCCGCCCACCAGACAGTCGGCGGTGATGTCCTCGTTGTCGGCATAGTACCGTTCGGGCAGATGCATCGTGAACAGCGAGTCCAGACGCTGCACGAAGCGTTGCTCACCGCCCATCTGCTGCATCAGTCCATACACGTCGTGCGGAACATGGTACGAGAAGTTCCACGAATTCCCTTCGATAAATCCCTCGCCATAGGTCTGCAGCGGGTCCATGTCGGGTTTGAACCGCCCGTCGCGGTAGCGTGGCGTGGCAAAGCCGGTGCGCGGATTGAACACGTTGCGGTAGTACAACGAACGCGCTTCGAACTCCCGTGCCATCGCCTGATCGCCTAAGGCGCGTGCCGCCGCACTGATGGCAAAGTCATCGTAGGCATACTCCAGCGTGTTGGAGGCTGCCGTGGCGTCATGGTCGAATGGGGCATACCCCAGTTTCATATAGTCTGTCAGGCCCGGGAAATGCGACCAAGTGGAGGTCGCCCGCAGTGCAGTGAGCACCGCCTCGCGGTCCAGGTCAGCGCCCTTGACCACGGCATCGGCCACCACGCTCACGCCGTGATATCCCGTCATGCACCACCCCTCGTTGCCCATCAGGCTCCACACGGGCAGGATATGGTTCGCGCTTTGTTGTTGGTGCGCCAGCATGGACCGCACCATGTCGGTGTTGCGCTCGGGGCGCAACAGCCCCAGCAGCGGGTGCAGGGCGCGGTAGGTGTCCCACAGCGAGAACACCGTGTAGTTCTGGAAGCCATCAGCCTGATGCACTTCGCCATCCACGCCGCGGTAGCGACCGTCGACATCGCAGTACACCGACGGGTTGATCATCGTGTGGTAGAGCGAGGTGTAGAACATCGCTTTTTGGTCGTCGCTACCCTCGATGGCTATCGACGAGAGTTCCTTCTGCCACCCTGCGCGAGTCTTGGCATGCACTTGCTCAAAGGAGTTCCCGCCCACCTCGGTGCGCAGGTTCAGCAAAGCCCCCTCGGTCGAGGTCGCTGACAACGCGACCTTCACCGTCAACGGACTGTTAGCGGCCTTGTCAAACTCAAAGTACGCCACCACGCTGCGGCCGCCCATGTCGGGGAAGTTGTGGTAGGGGTCGAGTTTGCGCCAGAAGCCGTTGTACGGCTCCGGGCGGCGGTCGCGGTAGCCATAGTTGACGATGGGCTGCGAGAAGGTGATGGCGAAGTAGGTATAGTTGCACCGCGCCCAGCCCTGGGTGATGCGGTAACCCGTGAGCAGCGTGTCGTTCTCCACCCGCAGGCTGCACCACAGCGTCTTGCCCTCGTAGTTGTAGATGCCGTGCGTCAGGTCCACCACCAGCCGCTTTGCGTCGCTGGACTGGGGGTAGGTGTAACGATGCACACCCACGCGGGGCGTGGCCGTCAGCTGGGCACGAACCCCATTGTCGGCGAGCGTCACCTCGTAGTAGCCCGGACTGGCCTGCTCGGTGGTGTGGCTGTAGCGCTGGCGATAGCCGCCGTCTGGGTTATCGCGTGTGCCGGGATTGAGCTGCAGCGGTCCCGTCTGTGGCATCATCATGATGTCGCCCAGGTCGCTGTGTCCCGTGCCACTCAGGTGTGTGTGGCTGAACCCGACAATGGTGGGGTCGTCATAGCGGTACCCAGCGCAGTAGGCATACACCTCGGGTTGGTACTTCCGGTCCACATTGTGCGGGATGGTGTCGGTGTCGGGGCTGAGCTGCACCGCCCCGAACGGAGCGCAAGCCCCGGGGAAGGTGTGGCCCATGCCGCTGGTGCCGATAAACGTGTTCACATAGTCCACCGCCTCACGCTGTTGTGCCGAGGCATTGGCGGCCCCCAGTGCCAGGATAACGGCTGCCCACAGAATCTTGCTTCTCATTTCTTTATAAAATGTGTACATGTAATTAAAGACTGAAAACAACAAGAACAACAAAGACATTCATGCATGATGGATTCTATAAAGTTGTCTTCGTTGTTCTCGTTATTTGTATTATGCTAACAGCTAATAGCTTTCTACGGCTTGCCGCTGCCGTCGGGATTGTCGGTGAGATCGGGCTTGTCGTTGCCCGAGTTGTCTGGCTTATCGTTGCTGCCGGTGGCAGGAGCATTGCCGTTGTTGTCAACGCTTGACTTGCCCGTCGTGGACTTGCCGCTGGCTTTGCCGTCCTTGGTGTTGTTGCGGCTGGACCGGCCCGTAGTGGCATTGGTGCCGCCACTGCTCTTGCCTCCCTTTGCGGCCTTGCGCTCGGCGGCCTGTTGCTTGCGTTCTTCCTCACGTTGCTTCTGCCGTTCCTTGTTAGCCTTTTCGCGGTCCTTCTGCTGCTGTTTGCGCAACTTCTGCTGCTCCTTGCGTTTCGCCTCGCGTTCCTTCATGCGCTCTTTGCGCTCTTTCTCCTTCAGCTTGCGCTCTTTCTCCTTGGCCTTCAAGCGCTCCTTGCGTGCCTTTTCGGCATCCTTCTTGGCCTGTTCGCGCTCTTTCTGCTTGTTCTTGATCTCGTCGGCCTTGGCCTTCTGCAATGCCTCGATGGAGTCTTCCTTGGCCTCGCGCGCGCTCTTATAGAGCTTCTCGCGGTTCTCCTCGGCACGCAGCAGCGAGTCTTGGCGCATGCGTTCAGCACGTTTTTCAGCTTTCTCGCGCTCCTTCTGCTCTTTCTTCAAAGCCTTTTCACGCTCTTTCTCTTCTTTCTCGAGCTGCTTAGCACGTTCCTTCTCGGCCTTGTCAAGAGCCTTTAGGCGTTCACGCTCGGCCTTTTCCTGAGCTTTCTTGTCCTGCTTGGGGGAAGCGGTTACTTGACTCGTGTCGCTCTTCTTGTCGCGCACACTGCGAGTACCGAGCTTCTCAGCCTCAGTCTTTTCAGTCTTCTCGCTCGATGTGGGCTCATCGGGCTTCATTGCAGGCTCGTCGGGCTTCATCGCGGGCTCGTCGGGCTTCATCGCGGGCTCATCGGGCTTCATTGCAGGCTCGTCGGGCTTCATCGCAGGCTCGTCGGGCTTCATCGCGGGCTCGTCGGGCTTCATTGCAGGCTCGTCGGGCTTCATCGCGGGCTCGTCGGGCTTCATCGCAGGCTCATCGGGCTTCATCGCGGGCTCGTCGGGCTTCATCGCGGGCTTTTCAGGATTCTCAGCTTGCTGCATCCTCTTCTCCCGCTCTTCAGCATCTCTGCGTTCCCGCTCTTCTTTCTCCCGCATTTCTTGCTCTTTGCGCTCCTGCTCTTTCTTTTCAAGCAGTTCCTGGTCAAGTTTGGCGGCTCGCTCCAGTTCTTCCTGACGCTGGCGGCGCATTTGCTCAAGGCGCTCCTGCTCAGCCTGCTCTTCCTTCTCCTTCTTTTCGCGCTCAAGCTGGGCAAGGCGCTCCCTCTCGGCTTGTTGCAACTGTGCTTGCAGTTGCTTCTCGGCTTCGGTGAGCAGCGATACGGTGTCGGTGATTTGGGTCAGGTTGGTCTGCAGTGAGTCAGTAGGCTGGCTCATAGCTTTCTGCAACGAGTCAATGGGTTGGCTCTTGCTCAAGTCGAGCGAGTCGATGGGCTGGACCATCGTGGAGTCGGACAATTGTTCTTTCTTGTCATCGTCCTTCTTACCCTTCTTATCCTTGACGCTTCTCTTCTTGCCGTCAGGTTCATCTTGATTATCGTCCGACGATGTCTTCTTGTCGCCTTTCTTGATTTTCTCGGCCTTCGCCTCTTCCTGTTCCTGCAGGTAGTTGAAGTAATCTTCAAAGGTGCGGCCCTCGTTCAGCAGTAGCTGGAAGTTGCTTTCGCTGATGAGCACCTGATGTACTTGTGGCGGAATCTGCATCGACGTGTCGGCATCGAAGACCTTGCGGTAGTGCGATACCTCGTTGAAGTTCTCAAATCCCTTCACGACCAGCAGGCCCAGATGACCGAAGTTCATCTGCTCCAGGTCGTAGTCCTTGACGACGAACGAGTTAAAGTTGTGGCGTGCCACCTCGTAGAGCAGCAAGCGCGAGCTCACCGTGTCGGTGGGATATAGCAGGATGAAGACCTGCGGTTTGTCGTTGTCTTCCTTGAACGGCGTGAACTTGCCCTCAAGTGCCTGTGGCGTGGTGTCGTTGCTCAAGCGTGTGCTCCATAGCATACCACGGGCATTGCTGCCGCCACCCTCAAGCTTGCGACCAGCGTTCAGATGCTTGACGATGCCACTGGCGGTCGGGGTGATGTCGGTCTCGGGGTAACGCTGGAGCATGTCCTTGAGGGTCTCCTTGAACTTGTCATAGTTGCGCTGTGTGACGTATGACAACGCGTCGATGAACATGAACTTGGGCATAATCTTGGACAAGGGGTACTTGCGCATCATCTCAGCATACGCCTCATGCACCGCCTCGTTGTTGTCGTTGAGGTAGTTGGCGTAGGCTTCGGCGTACATCCGCTCCTGCTCGATGTTCATCCGCTTCAAGTTCTCGATATAGTTCGGGTCAAGCAATGCCTTGCCTTCCTTGGAGTCGGCAAAGTCGCTCAAAATCATGTTGCGGTACACCGCAGCACGGTTCACCGAACCCTCACGCATGTACATCAAGTACATGTTGTAATAGGTGTCCAGGCGATAGGTGTTGTCGGGATAGTCGGTGAGCAGACGAGTGAACTGTACGGCAGCAGCCTCGTAGTCCTCGAGTTTGTCCTTGAGGATGACACCCATGTTGTACAGACCCTCTTGGATAATCTCGTGGGCGGCCTGGATTTGCTCCTCGGTCTTGGGAATCTGCTTGAGGTAGTACTCCTCGTAGTGCGGGTCTTCGGCACGACGCAGCGCAGCAGTGTCGATGGGTATCGAATCGTTGCCCAACGAGTCGACCATCGCCTGCAGCGTGGAGTCGCTCAACGTCGAACCGCCGTCCAGCGAGAACACCTGTTTGTTGCGTCGACGCCAGTTGTCCTCAAGCTTGCGGTTGCCCCAACGCTGCTGGAACTGCGTCTTGCCGGCGTTCTTGGTCTGCGTGTTATAGAAGTACCAAGACTTGTCGTTGTTCATCGAGAACTGTTGCGGAGCATTCTTGTTTTGCTGCTGCGTGTTGCCCTTGGCTGCCTGGTCGGCGAGGTAGCTCTCGCGGTCGGCATTCTCACGCTCCTCTTTCTCTTTTTTCTTCAGCTCGTCAATGATTTTCTTGATGACTGCCTTGACCTCGGTGTCGCTCATCTTCGACAATTTGAGCAAAGAGTCCTGCAAAGTCACGTTGCCGGCATACACCGCCAACTCGTCAAGCACGTCGCTGCGCTGTTTCAGAGCTTTGTAGTTGGGGTAGTCCTCGCTGAGTTGCGGGACGGCCTCGGCATAGCACGGCTGTGCCTTGTCATACTTGTGCTGGGCAAAGTAGATGCCGCCCAACTTGAGTTGGCTGATGGCCTTGTCAATGCCGTTGCGTGTGCTCTTCTCGGCGGCAAGAACGTAGTTCTCGACCGCATGCACGGTGTCCTCACGAGACAGGTACAGGTTGCCGATGGCGTAGTAAATTTGGTCAAGGTATTCCTTGTTGCGGTCGTAGCGCGTCATGTGCTTGAGCGCGCGCACCTCCCCGGCAATGTCATAGCCTTGATAGACCGCGCTCTGCTTGATGCGGGCGTTGAACTTGGTGCGGTAGCTCGCACTGTTACTGCTGCCAGCGCGCTTGAAAGCCTCATACGCCATGTCTTTCTGATCGAGCTCTTCATAGAGCTGGCCCAACAAGAAGTTCTGTCGAACCTTCTGCGAACCTTTGGCTCCCTTCACTGCCTCGGCAAGGTAAGGCACAGCAAGCGCGGTGCGCTTCTCCTTGATGTAATAGTCGGCAAACGCCAGGTTGGCAAGCGAGCGAACGCGCTTGTTGTTGATTTTGTCCAGATGGACGTGCGAGAGCACGTTGTCGGCCTCGCTGGTCCACCCCATAGCGCAGTAGCTCAACGCCTCCCACACCTTCGCCTCTTCGACGAGGTCGGGTTTCCAACTGAAGTGGCGGCTGATGTATCGGAATGTCGCCGACGCGTTCAGGAAGTCGCCCTTCATGTATTGTGCCAGTGCCAAAGTGTACCAACAGTTGTGCATGAATGGGTTATATTCCTCGCGGGCCATCCACGCCTTGTACTTGGGGTCGTTCCCCTTGCCGCTCTTTTTGTTGGGTTTCTTCTTGATGGAATGCAGCGCGATGGCCTTCTGCATCTTCTCAATGGTACGGTCAAAACTGCCGCTAGGCTGAGGTGCCTTGGGGTTGGCGCGGGCCTCGGCGGGATGAACAAACAGGCGCTGCGAGTAATCATCCTGATAGTTGTCAAGCATCTCCTTGAGCTGCTCATCATAGTTGGTGCGCCCGTGGTAATACACGTTGTAGCGCGTGTTCAGCGATTGCCAAAAACGCGATCCGGCAGTGTTCTTCTTATTGCTGCAAGCGCCAAAAAACACCGCCAGTGCCACAACCAGCACAAGCTCAATCAGATGTCTTGTATGTCGGTTCATCCTTTATAGTAACGCATCCCATTATTATTTATTGCGTGGGTGCTTCCTGTAGCAGCATCAGGAGTTCGTCGCGGATGGCGGCGGGCATCACGATGCCGCGACGCTTGATGCTGCGTTCCCATCCCAATCGGTCGTCGGGTTGCAACGTGTAGAGCACGTCGCGCCACTGCTCCAACTCGGTGTCATCGTACTCGTCGGCACCGCGGCCGCGGTAGTCATCCAGTTCCTGGTCATCATAGTAGGTGATTTCGCACAACTCGCCACGCAACAATTTCTCGCTGGGACATACCTCATGCGTGCCGCAGCACTCGTCATTGCACGACGCTTCGGGCTCGACGACCTCGGGAGGTTGCAAGTTCCCGTCGGTGTCGCGTTCCCGATTGCGGCCGTCAAGCAACCACAGCACTGTACCCACAACAACCAGGGCACTCAGCATTATCCAAGCAGGCTCCAACTTTTTTAATTGAGAATGGAGAATTGAGAATTATATCAGTCTCACTGGACCTCCCCCTCTTTAGGGGGGACTGAGGGGGGCCTAATCCTTATCGCGTCAGCGTGGCGGCGTAGTAAATCATGTCAATCTCCTCATAGCTGAACTCCGAACTCATGAAGTTGCCGGTCTTGAGTTTGAGGAAGTGTGACAGACGCTCCAAGGCTTGTTCGAAAATTTGCTGATGGTCAAACGCCAGCTCGGGCACATGGGCAATATCGAACCACTGGGCACGGGAGGCATCGTCAGCACCTTGCACCTCGCTTACACGAACCAGCGTGAAATAGGCAACCGAAATCACGCGTTCGCGAGGGTCGCGGTCGGGCTTGGTGAAAGCGCCCAACTGTTCGATGTTGGTCACCGTCAGACCAGTCTCCTCCTGCAACTCGCGACGGGCACCATCAGGGGCATCCTCGTCGATGTTCAGGAAGCCGCCAGGAAACGCCCAACAGCCCTTGTAGGGGTCATGACCACGCTCGATGAGCAGTACGTTCAGCCTCACGCCATCAAACCCGAAAACCACGCAGTCGGTGGTCACGGCAGGATGGGGATATCGGTAGGTATATTTTTCTGTAGACATATAGGGATGAGTATTATCGCAGATTATAATAGAATTCGAGCACGTCGGCTGCGGCGACAAACGAGGACTGTTGGTTATGAAGCACCATGTCCTTCTTGATCTCGAGCAGGCGTTGCACCTCGGGGTTGCTGTAGAACCGTGCCTGCAGCTGCTCGTTGATTGTCTCATACATCCAGTACTTCTCCTGCTGGCGGCGACGCTCGTCAAAGTAACCATTCTCCTTCACATGGGCAAAGTAACGGTCAATCATGTCCCACACGCCGTCGATGCCTAGCTCGTAGTAGCCCGAGTAAGTCGTTACTTCGGGCAGCCAGCCGCTGGGAGGAAGCGGGAACAGGTGCAGCGCGTTACGGAACTGGGCTGCAGCCAGGTTGGCGCGCTCAATGTTGTCGCCGTCGGCCTTGTTGATGGCGATGCCGTCGGCCATCTCCATGATGCCTCGCTTGATGCCCTGCAGCTCGTCGCCCGCTCCGGCTATTTGGATGAGCAGGAAGAAGTCGACCATTGAGTGAACGGCAATCTCACTCTGGCCCACGCCGACGGTCTCGACAAATATGTTGTCATAGCCCGCAGCCTCGCACAGCACGATGGTCTCGCGAGTTTTGCGAGCCACACCGCCCAGCGAACCCGCCGAGGGGGAAGGGCGGATAAACGCGTCGGGCTGCACGGAGAGTTTCTCCATGCGCGTCTTGTCGCCCAGGATAGACCCCTTGCTGCGCTCGCTGCTGGGGTCGATGGCGAGGACGGCGAGTTTGCCGCCCTGCTGCAGCACGTGCATGCCAAACACGTCGATGCTCGTCGACTTGCCTGCACCAGGTACACCAGTGATGCCGATGCGGCGGCTGTTACCCGTGTAGGGCAGGCACTTCTCAATCACTTCCTGTGCAATCACCTGATGCTCGGGCCTTAAGCTCTCGACCAGCGTTACCGCCTGGCCCAGTACGGCCTTGTCGCCCTTGCGGATGCCCTCCACATAGTCGCTCACGCTCAGCTGCTTACGGCGCTTGCGGTTCTTGATATAAGGGCTCACAATAGGTGGCTGCTCCACGCCGGCATTCACTTGAAGGCCAGTGTATTGCTCTTCATTCTCAGGATGATGCATCTGTGTTGCGTTAAGTTTGTCAGTCATTAGTTCAATTAAATATTACAGAATGGCTGCAATTGTGCATTGTGCATTATGCATTGTGCATTGAATCAGAATTCTCCCACCAGCCTCACGGGGGTCGACTGCTGCGCGGGGGCGTTGCTCACGATAGTCAAGCGACCGTTGAGCAACGTCTTTCCCAGTTGCGACGGGTCGACGGTAACGGTCACCGTGGCGTTCTTTCCGCGCTTGACCTTCGTGCGGTCGCAAGTGATGGTCACTCCTGGTTCGGCCGTCCACAACCGCCGCAGTTCCAGGGGTTGCTTACCTGTGTTGGTCACAGTGAATGTGGCGGTGGGCTCTTGCGCAGAAAACAGCAGTTTGTCGGTGCTCACCTCGATGACTGGAGCCTGTTGGCGTGCTTTTTCGCTCAGCTGCGAAAAGTCGTCAAGCACCTGCGCCATCACTTGCACCTGGGTCATGCCCGCAAGAGCGGTCGGACTGGGATGCAGGGCCTCGCTGATTACCGTCAAAGTGTCGATATTCAACCCCCACAGCGGTGCGGTATTTGAGTCAAAGAACACCGTCACGGCACCCACCGTGCCGGGAGGCAAAGTGTCGGGCGCGGCGACGGCCTTGAGGTGCGGCCGGCTGCCCAACAGGCTCACCAACAACGTGTCGGTTGTCGACGAATTCAGCGTGGTGATGTACGACGAGCGCTTGCGACCCTTGGTCAACTCGCCCAACGGGATACTCGCGTTAGTCATGCGCAAAGCACCTGCTGCCACAGGATAGAATTCCGACAAGGTCTCGGAGTGTGCGATGACTTTACCGCGAATCTCCAGGCTCGAACGGCGCGGTGTGCCAGTGGTGTAGACAAACACGTTCTTGACAAACTCGCCTGGACGTGCCGCCGGGTCGTAGGTGATGCGGATGCTCGTGGTGTCGCCCGGAGCGATGGGGCTCTTGTCATAGTCGCTGGCGGTGCAGCCACACGACGTGCGCACATGCGTGATGAGCAGGGCGCTGTCGCCCGTGTTGACCATACGCATCGAGCAGGTCACCTTGCCATCCTCCTCCTGGATGATGCCGAAATCATGCTCCATCTCTAGCCAATGCACTTCGCCCTGAGCATAGCCCAAGAGCGTCGCGCATCCTAGCAATAGCAGGGCTATGTTTCGCCGAATAGTCATTTGTGCTTGGCGGGTTGAACGGTGCCTTCAATAATTAGGTTCACGCGATGGTCACTGGCGTTGGTGCGTACCTTCACCGTCTTGCGGAACGCACCTGGACGTCCCAATGGGCTGTAGGTCACCTTGATTTTCCCTTTCTTCCCAGGCTTGATGGGATTGGTGGGATATTCGGGGCGCGTACAGCCGCACGACGCGGTGGCATCAACGATGAGCAGAGGTTTCTTGCCCGTGTTGGTGAACTCAAACTCTACGCTCACCGGGCCGCCTTCCTCCTTGATAACACCAAAGTCATGCACACGCGTCTTGAACGTTGCCTGGGCACCGTCTTCGGCCCAAACAACTGCGGTGCTGACAGCCAACAGGATAAATGCTAAGAACAATCTTTTCATTTCTGTTTATCTTTACGAGATAACTTGCAAAGATAATGCTTTTTTCGCCACCCCACCCATTCCCACCACAAAATTACACAACATTAACACAACAACAATAGGACGTTCTCAACCAAAGAAGCCCCGTCAGGGGCGAGGGTCTAGGCAGGGGTGAAGCGTAGCGCAACCCCTGCTACAAAATCACGCCAACCAACCAAGCCCCATCGGGGCGGCAGATGTATGCAACATGGCGTTGTTCTGCCGCCCCTGACGGGGCTTGATACCTTTATCGGTCAATCGACAGGGGTTTCGCTGCGCTTCACCCCTGCCTAGACCCTTGTCGCTCCTAACGGAGCTTTTGTTATTTCACGACTTTTTTGCCGCCGACGATGTAGACGCCGTGGGGCAGGGACTCGAGGTCGCCACGCATACGCTGGCCAGCCAAGTTATAGATGGCATTGTCGCTCTTGTTGCTCGGAGTGATGGTCGCTACGCTGGTGTAGGCGAGGTCATCAATGCGGAAGGCGGGGCTGAGAACCTGCTCCTGCCAGTTGCCGGCGGCATCGGTCAGGTGAATCTTCAGGTCAAACCAGCCGTTCAACCCCTCACCTGTCACACCTGCCAACGCACCGGTATAGAACCATCCCATCACAGGCCAGTAGTTCTCAGGCACTTCCTCCACAGCCAACTCGTTCCAGTTGTCCTCACCGTAGGGCGAATAACTCACCTCTACTGACTCAGGGGCTAAGCGGCTATAGGTGGCAATAATCCCTGACTTTGGCGTAACCATATAATTAAAATCACCAGCACTAAATTCAAGCGTTCCGTCGGCGGCTGTGGCGAAGCGGTCGGTCACATTCTCATCCCCGTCTTTGAAGTGCAGCATGGTCACTGTGGGCGGGTTCTGATCCTCGGCACCAGCGGTATAATGCAACTGCGCCTTATTAGAACCCTCCAAGTCATCAACGACTACGCCTTCTTTGACAATGGTGGCATCCACGACACCGTTGAGAAGTTCGTCCACTAGGGAGGTGAATGCTCCATCAGCGACAACGATTTCATTGCCGTCTAGTCTCATCTTGACATCTGCGCTGCTGGAGCCTTCTTTTGCCTCGCCATAACGACCCCGATAGGTAAAGTAAAAATCAACGAATCGAGAAATATTTTTCCCACGAATCTGCTCCCACTGGAATGGGTTTGTAACTACAAACGGGCAATTGCTTCCCAGATTCTCTTTCTTCTTCTCAACAGGATAAGAGAATTCGGGATGTGTCGGCCAAGAGGGTAG
>JAEEJI010000083.1 GCA_016281825.1 Muribaculaceae bacterium
GAAAGCAGTATAATGGGTATCAGTTTCTTCATGGGAACAAAAGGTTATGACAAACTATTCTCGTTCATTAAAAATTCATGGATGTTCATGAACACGATGCCATTGTTGTCCAAATAGCGGCTTATGGGTTCTTCTGTGATTACAAATTTTTGGAAATTGTCATCAATCAATTTGAGTGACCGAATCTCTTGCTGGAGTTTTTCTTCGGTAGGCAATCGCAAGGCCGATTGGATGTAGTACCGCTTGCTCCCTTGGTTGCACACAAAATCAACTTCCAATTGCTTTCGCTGACTGACACCGTTCTCATTTTTTGTGTTATGGATGATTACACCAACGTCAACATCTAGGCCTCGCATGCAAAGTTCGTTGAAAATAAGGTTTTCCATCAGATGAGTCACTTCAAACTGCCTAAAACCGATACGGGCATTTCGCAAGCCTAGGTCGGTGAAGTAATACTTAGCTGGTGTGTCTATATATCGTTTCCCTTTGATGTCATAACGGATAGATTTTTCAACAAGAAATGCCTCTTGCAGGTAATTCAGATACGACTTGATAGTTTGATGAGTAATTTTGCTATGTTTGACAGATGCAAATGTTCGCTCAAGCTTTGAAGGGTTTGTCAGTCCACCAATTGAAGAGGCCAGCACATCAATCAGTTCACTCAAATCATCATCATTTTTTATCCCATAACGTTCTTTAATGTCTGTGAGATATACCTTAGAAAATAGCGCCTTCAGATAATCCTTTTTTTGTTCTATATGATCCATGAGAGCAACTTGAGGAAGGCCTCCATAAAGGAGATATTCTTCAAAAGCGGAATCTCGATTTGATTGGGTGGGCATAAATTCACGAAAGGTCAATGGTGTGACTCTTATTTCTTCACCACGCCCACGAAACTCGGTGATAACATCATTTGAGAGAAATCTCGAATTGCTCCCTGTTACATAAAGGTCAGCATTGTCAATTTTAAGGTAACTATTTAATACGTCTTCAAACTCGTTAACCAACTGAATTTCATCAATCAAAATGTAATACATTTGGTCATCTATCATTTTGCTGTCTATATATTGCAGCAAAGCGTCAGGGTTGCGGAGATCTTTATTGCGTCTATCTTCCAAATCTATTTTGATGATGTGGCTGTTCTCTATGCCTTCGTCATTCAAGTGTTGAACGAAGAGTTTGAACAATAAAAACGATTTGCCCGCGCGACGAATGCCAGTGACAATTTTAATCATGCCATTGTGCTTGCTGCGCACCAGCTTTTTTAAGAGAGTATCACGTTTAATAATCATGTGTCGTTAATTACTTTTTGTGCGTAAATACGTTATTTTCGGTTGCAAAATTAGACATTATTTTTAATTGGCGCAAATATTTCATTTACTTTTTTTGCGTATTTACGCAAAATTTGTGCCAGCCGGGCGAAGTACAAAAAAAGAAGTTTTTTGGCAATTATATATCAGTTGTTGAGAATATCCAAGTTGTCTGATTTTGTGCGCTTTGCGGTTAGATGAAGACAAGTGTACATGAGAACAAAAAAAGCATCACATGTTCACATGTCGAAATAAATTTCGCGTTGTCTCGCGTGATTCGCGGTTAGATTGATGTTACAAAACGGCCTATTATCGCCGTTGTTCTTATTTTGTAATCCATTGAAACACAACAGCAAACGCCTATTGAAGCCTGTAACAAGCTCCCGAAAAAAGTTGCCGAAAAATTTGGCGGGAATAAGAAATGTTCTCAACTTTGCGTTGTCGAAAAACAGTACCGCGGTGTTTTTTGGCAAACAATGTTTAACTCTTAAAACAAACGAACAATGAAACGTAAACTTTACCTACTAACCGTTATGCTTTGCCTGACGATGGCGATGGGCATTAGCGTGCAAGCGCAGACGCGACAGCATCGAACGTGCAAGGTCGTCAAAGATAGCCAACAGCTCCAACATAACCAACAAGCTATTGCTTCTCAAAAATCAATGATGGGATATTTCGAAAGCAAAGGATATCGCCTTGGTAAATGTCAGCAGAATAATCCTAAGCGCACAAATGAGATTACGCCAACAGACTCTGCCACAGTAACACTGTTGTATGGCCTTGATGGAGAAGATTATACTAATGTAATGGTCTCATCAATCATGATTTTTAATTTAGAGCAAGAATATCAATGGCATCCTTACATGATTACACCTAGTGGAATGACTGTCAGAATTCCTACTGGAATCTATGACCTCTTCGCAAAAACTACATATATTGCTGGTGGCCCATCATATGGCAACAATTATATGCATATTGATGAGCAAGTACAAATAGATAAAGACACCACAATTTATCTTAACTTACTAGATTGCGAGAATCTAATAAGTTGGGACATTAGCAACGAGAAAGGAGAACTGATGGATGATTCTGAGATGCTGATGACATCGAACACGCTATACATATTTTTAGAGGGTTATGGCTATTTTAGTCAAGTTAATTTATATCATTCATATAATACATATATCAACAATCTTACTAATCGTTATACTATCTCAATGGCTTCGGGTATGGTTGATGATTGTAAACAATTTTATTTTAATCGATTAACTCCTACCTGTGTCGATTCAGAAGTGTTCCCCTTGAGGAATGATGCTAATGATTATGTAGAATATGAAGAACAGTTTCAACGTACACCAAAATGGATAGAGACATCCCAGAATCCAGATATAGGAGTTGCAAAGTTACGCATAGAGAATTACATTGAAAATGAACATTTTAATGCGTCAAATATGGAGGTTGGTTTGTACAATTATAAACCCGATCAAAAGGTAAGTGTCATGTATAATGCTCCTAAAATTGGCAGCAACAGTAACCTATTAGGTCTCAATCATACAGCGACATTATCAATTGAGGACGGAGAAGAAGTTTATTTACAAACAGTCAATTATTATGATGAGTTTGACAACCTTATTGAAACAAGAGTAGATACTGTTATTGCTAAATATTTTACCACTGGACCTCAGATGATGGTAAGACAAGACAAAACCATGGAGTATCTTATCAATGGAGCCGCAGTTGCAACCTCTGAAGCAGGTGTGTGGCAAGAGGATTACCCTGGCCACCCCAAATTCAGTTACATGGCAGAACAGAAGCAAGGCATTTTGGGCAACAGTTGCCCGTTGAATGTTGTTCAGTTGAGAAACTTGGATCAGGAGGGAGTGGTAATGATTAATTCAACAAATCAGCATTGGGGACGATACGGCGAGTTAATTGGATGTGGCGATATCTATTCGACTCTGGAAGCAAAATATAATAGCGAGGAAGTTTATCATGGCAATATGAGTACTTTGACCACTTGGGCGCTCGATAGCTTGTTTGAAGCATGGACACAACAGCCAAGGGGTGAATATGAGTTGACCTTCACTAATGACAATGTCTTGGTCGATGGAATTGAGGGCAAGAATGTGACTACAATTTGTTTTGACCAAACACGTGAGGATATGAATATGCCAAGGCTGAAAATGCTACAGTTCCGTGACGCAGAGGACAATGTGACCGACCGCTTTAGTACACCAGACCAAGGTAGCATCCTGTTCGCGGGCGGCGACTTTGAGGTGAGGACATTGTATTATACGACTGATGATGGGCGTCAAAGACAATGGAGTTACAACGACTGCCAACCGATGAACGTCGAGGTGTCATATGCCCCATATGGCACTGACGAGTGGCAACCGCTGGAGAGCATCGAACATCAGTCAGAATTTGATGACCCGTATTTGTTTGGCTCATTCTACTCTGGTTCGCTGACCTCAGTCAACACTCCGAGTGAGAACGGGTGGTTTGACCTGAAGTTCCGTTTGGTGGACGAGTCCGGCAACTGGCAAGAGCAGACGCTGAGCCCCGCCTTCCGCATCGATGCCTTAGTGCAGAGCGCCGTCACCGAGGTGCGTGACAACGATGCCCACGAGGTGGCACGCTACAGCATCGACGGCAAGCGTGTTGGCACTAGCCACCGCGGTGTGACCATCATCCGCATGAGCGACGGCACCGCCCGCAAGGTCCTTGTCCCATAAATAGACGCAACAACACAGGCTTAAGACAGAAGTTTTAAAATTCAAGGGCACAAGTTCTAGTTGACTTGTGCCCTTGTGGTTGTGTTGTTCTTATCCTTTCGGAATGTCCTATTTTACAGAATCGATGGCAGACTTGATGTCGGCGAAGATGTCTTCGATCTTACCGGTGCCATGGATAGCGTGGTAGAGGCCTTTTTCTTGATAGAAGGCCTGCAGCGGGGAAGTCTGGTTGTGATAGACCGCAAGGCGGTTTTTCACTGTCTCGGGGTTGTCATCGCTACGGCCTGTCAGTTTGCCACGCAGCAAGATGCGTTCGATGAGTTCGTCCTCGGGAACCTCAAGTCCAACAACGGCGCTGATGCAAGTGCCGCGCTCCTGCAGCATGGCCTCAAGTGCTTCGGCCTGCGGGATGGTACGGGGGAATCCGTCGAAAATCACGCCCTCGCTGGCAGCCTCACGGTTAGCGTCGAGCACGTCCGCAAGGATGCTGATCATCAACTCGTCGGGGATGAGTTGGCCTTTGTCCATATAGGCTTTGGCGGTCTCACCCAGCTCGGTGCCGCGGCGGATGTTGTCGCGCAGCACGTCACCCGTACTGATGTGGAACAGGTTATACTCCTTGATGATGTTGTCACTCTGTGTGCCCTTGCCTGAGCCCGGGGCACCGAAAATTACGATGTTTAGCATTTTTTATTCTGATTAAGAATTTAGAATTAAGAATTAAGACTGCGCTGGTAGGCTTTATCTCTGACGGCGCGTCGCGTCCTTATTTTACGACATAGATGTCGCTGAGGTTGCGGGCTTCGCCGTCGAGGTCCAAACCATAGCCAATGATGAACTTGGATGGAATCTCAAAGCCCACATACTCGGGCGGAGTGCCCAACTGTAGCGACTCGGGTTTGAACAAGAGCGTCGCCATCTTGACACTGCGTGGGTTTCGTCCGAGCAACATTTGGCGCAACTGGAAGGCCGTCACGCCTGTATCGACGATGTCTTCGATGATAATCACGTCGCGTCCCTCAATGTCCTCACTGAGTCCCATGATTTCTCGAACCTTGCCGGTCGAACTGGTACCCTCATAGCTCTTGAAGCGGATGAAAGTAATCTCGGCATGGTTCATCTGGCATGCGCGGAACAGGTCGGCTGCAAACATGAACGCCCCGTTGAGTACGCACAGGAAAATGGGGTTCTCACTCTTGCAATCACGGCGAATTTCAGCCGCCACCCGCTGCACCTGTTCGGCAATCTTCTCACGCGTCAGATAGGGCACAAACTCCAGCCCCTTAAAAGTCACTGTATCCATAATCCAGAATTTTAGATAATAATCTTTTGCTAGCTTGGCTGTAATCGCGCCAAACCTAAAAGATGTGCAAAAGTAGTGAAGAAACTTTGTTTGCGCAAATGTTGGGCACGACAAAATATTTTTCAATAGTTTTTTTCGTTTTTTCGCGGCTTTCACACAAAAAAGAACTACGTTGAGGTCTGCGACCTCGAAATTAGGCTGCGTCTCGGAAGTAAAAATAAAAAAAATTGCTTTTTTTATTTTGTATTTCTCTCAACTTGCACTAACTTTGTATGCTTGAACCGAAGCCACCCGCACTACATGGGTGCAATACACGCTTTAAACTACTCGAAAACAGCTTTATAAGCCTTTTATGAAGATATTCACTACCGACGGCATTCGCCGCATTGAAGAGAAGACCATCGAGCGCGACAACCTGTCGCGCCTAGACTTGATGGAACGCGCCGCCGAGGCGGTAACTTACGAGATTGTCGCGCGCTGGCGCACCAACAAACATATCATCATCTTTGCCGGTCCTGGCGACAACGGTGGTGACGGTCTGGCCGTGGCCCGCCTGCTGCATAACCAGGGCTATCACCCCGAAGTGTACCTGTTCAACATCCGTTCTTCACAACTGTCCAAGTGTTGCTCGACCAACCGCGACCGCCTGCTGGAGTTGGAAGACCTGGATTTCATTGAGGTTACCGACACATTCACTCCGCCTGAGCTCACCGAGAGCGATGTGGTCATCGACGCACTTTTCGGGTCGGGTCTTCGCGACCCATTGCGCAGCGGCTATGCCCAGATGGTGCAGTACATCAACGACAGTGATTCCTATGTCGTTTCGATTGACATGCCTTCGGGCCTGTTCGGCGAGTGGAACATGGGTACCGACCCTCGCAACATCATCTGCGCCGACCTGACGTTGACGTTCAATTTCCGCCGTCTGTCGTTCTTCTTCCAGGAGAACGCCCGCTACATTGGCGACCTGAAGATTCTGGACTTGGAGATGAGTACGGATGCCATCGCTTCCACGCCCACCGACTTCTACCTCATCGAGCATGAGGACGCGCACAACATGATTAGCGAGCGGGACCCGTTCAGCAACAAATATGACTACGGAACCATCCTGCTCATTGCCGGCAGTTACGGCATGATGGGTGCTGCCATCCTCGCCTCGCGCGCCGCGATGCGTTCGGGTGCTGGTCTGGTAACCGTCCACGCGCCTCGCTGTGGCTACGGCCCCCTACAGACCGCAGTACCCGAGGTAATTTTTGAGCCCGACCGTGGCGAGATTTACACATCTCAAATTGACATTCACCATCAGTACAGCGTGGTGGCGTTGGGTCCTGGCATTGGCACGAGTGACGAGACAGTCGAGGCCGTCGATGCCTTCCTGAAGAGTTTCCGTCGTCCTTGCCTGCTTGATGCCGACGCGCTCAACTGCATTGCTCGCCGCCCGATGTTGTTACGCAGCATTCCCAAGGGTTCTGTACTCACGCCGCACGCCAACGAGTTTGACCGCCTCTTCGGCGAGCATCACACCGACGAGGAGCGCCTACGCAAGGCGATTGAAGTGTCACGTCTCTATGAAATCACGATTGTGCTCAAGGGTCACCACACCAAGACCGTACGTCCCGATGGCAAAGTGTATATCAACAGCAGCGGCAACGCGGGTATGGCGACCGCAGGCAGTGGCGACGTACTCACTGGTGTCATCGCCGCGCTCATCGCGCAAGGCTACACCCCCGATTGGGCGGTGGCATTGGGCATCTATTTACATGGATTGTCTGGCGACCTCGCCGCCCAGGAACACGACACCTACGGTGTGATGGCAAGCGACATCGTCGAGAACATGGGCCGTGCCATCCACGATGTGGTGCGTAGATAGTTTATAGATTATAGTTTATAGATTATAGGTGATGGATTTGGGCTATAACGGCTAATCTGCTAACAGGAATATCATTAGCAGTATTTGTACGATGAGGATGGTGGGGATGCCAATCGTGAACTGGTTGTGACGCGTCTTGTGCCGGAACACCAACATAGCCAGCAAGGCTCCCACGGACCCGCCGATGGCAGCCAGCGTCACTAATGTGGCCTCGCTTGTGCGCCAGGAATGTCTTTTCGCCCGTCGCTTATCATCGGCATAGACCACAAAAGTCACCAGATTGATTAAGATGATATATATCAACAAATATTTCATCGATTCTAATTTCCCAATTTTCTGACAAAGGTACTACATTTTTTCGTTATAGCAACAAAAAATCGACTTTTACAATACTTTTTTAAGAAAATTCCCCAAAACCGCAACAATTTTAAAGGTGGGTTCTGTAAAATTAACTTGAGATGTTTTTGATTTATTTTCGAGCAGATGCGAAGTTAAAGCAGCATAGCGGGCTATGTCGCAATGATTTAACGCAGCAGATGCCGAAAAGAAGCAAAAACAGCCAAGAACCTATCTCAACCTTTATTAATTTATAGAACCCACCTATACACTCATATCACAAATCTATGACTCATATTCCGTCTTCTCAAGTCGTGTTCGAGTTGTTCAAACAACTCAACGCCACGCCGCGCCCTTCGCACCATGAGGAGCGCATAGCCGACTTCCTGTGCCAGTTTGCCCAGCGCCTAGGTCTGGACTATACGCGCGATGCCCACAACTGCGTGGTCATTCGCAAGGCAGCCACACCCGGACATGAGGACTCCACCCCCATTGTCATCCTCAACCACATGGACATGGTTTGTGTCGCCGAGCCTGACAAGCAGTTTGACCCTCTGAACGATCCTATCGAAGCATACTCCGAGGACGGTTGGATGCACGCCCGGGGCACCTCGCTGGGTGCGGACAATGGCATCGGTCTGTCGATGGCACTTGCCATCCTTCAAGATGACAACATTGTTCATGGTCCACTGGAGGTCATCACCACCACCAACGAGGAGGACGGGATGACGGGTGCGTCAAACCTCTCGCCCGACTTCATCCAAGGTCGCAAAGTCATCAATCTGGACAGCGAGGACTATGACACCATCACCACGGGTGCCGCCGGTGCTTACTTGCAGATTCACCACCTGCCCATCACCCGCGTGAATGCCCCGCGTGGACACAAGTGGTATCGCGTGGCGGTAGACGGCGGCCGTGGCGGACATTCGGGCGTGGACATCAACAAGGGGCGTGCAAGTGCGACTCTGCTAATGTGGGCACTGCTCAATGCCATTGCCGAGGAGACCATCGTCAATGTGGCTCACTTGCAGGTGGGCGATGCCAGCGCATCCATAGCTAGCCGTGGAGAGGCCATCATTTGTGTGCCCGCCGAGGATGGCGTCGAAGAGGTCGAAGACCGTGAGCCACACTTCAACGAGTGGCTACACAACGAGTATGGCGAGACCGACCCCGATGTACGCTGCACCATCATTCCGTGCGAACCCTGCGAACAAGTCATCAACCCCAACCAGGTGGCTGCGTTGATGTTCGCACTCGAAGAAACCCCTCAAGGCGTGATTGCCATGAGCCAAACCATGCCTGGCACAGTGCACACCTCAAACAATGTGGGCATGATCCGCACCGAGCAAGATGAGATTACCGTGAGCACGCACACCCGCAGTTTCGACGTCGACGAGATGGAACAGACTGGGCTGCAAATCAAGGAAGTCTTTGCCGAGGCAGGAGCAACGACCGAATTGGTCATGTCAGCACCGGCCTGGCAGGAGAACCCCGACAGTGACTTTATCAATCTCACGAGCGATGTGTTCAACGACGTGCTAGGGTGGCGCCCACGCAAGGTGGCGATGCACTTTGTGCTCGAGGCTGGATTTTTCGTGCAGAAGTATCCGGGTATCGAGATGGCATCTATCGGACCGCGCATCGTTGAGCCGCACAGCACGCGTGAGCGCGTTGAGCTGCAAACCATTGACGACATCTGGCGCGTGACCATCGAACTCCTCGCCCGCTTAGCGGCAGTATAACCTCGCCGATGATTATTGAAATCAAGTCTTTAAACGAACCAGGTGTGGAGGTGTATGGTTCGTTGACCGAGGCGCAACTGCGTAACCGGTTGGATCCTGAGCGGGGCATCTTTATCGCCGAGAGCCCCAAAGTCATCGCGGTAGCACTGGACGCAGGCTATGAACCCCTGTCTTTGCTGTGCGAGCGACGCCATATTACGGGCGATGCGGCACCTATCATTGCGCGGTGTGGCGACATCCCTGTCTACACGGGTGAACGCGAGCTGTTGGCAAGCCTTACTGGCTATACGCTAACGCGCGGCGTGCTTTGCGCGATGCGTCGTCCCCTTCCCCTTCCTGTAGAAGAGGTGTGCCGTGAGGCACGCCGTGTGGTGGTCATCGACGGAGTGACCGACACCACCAACATCGGAGCCATCTTCCGTTCGGCAGCCGCGTTGGGCATTGATGCCGTGTTGCTCACACCCACCTCGTGCGACCCGCTCAACCGCCGTGCCGTGCGTGTGTCAATGGGCAGCGTGTTTCTCGTGCCTTGGACGTGGCTGGAACAGCCCATTCAATCGCTCAATTCATTAGGTTTCAAGACCGTGGCTATGGCATTGACCGACCGTTCAGTCCCCATCGATGATCCCGCTCTGTGCGCCGAACCGCGTTTGGCCATCATCATGGGCACCGAGGGCGACGGCCTGGCACAAGACACCATCCACCAAGCCGACTACGTCGCCCGCATCCCCATGCAGCACGGCGTCGACTCGCTCAACGTCGCCGCCGCCGCTGCCGTCGCTTTTTGGCAACTACGCCCTCAGGGTTAAGCGTTTTTCACTCCACTCCTTGTAATAATTTGGCCCAAGTTTGCGTCAAATAGAAAATTTCATTCAACAATATGGATAATTTCATTGAAATTCGCGATGTCGTCAAGCAATATGACGGACATCTGGCACTAGATCATGTGAGCATGAACGTGCCACAAGGGTGCATTTATGGCCTGCTGGGGCCCAATGGTGCCGGCAAGACCTCACTGATACGCATCATCAACCGCATCACTCACCAGGACAGTGGTGAGGTGTTGCTCGACGGACGCGCCATCACCGATGACGATGTGGCGCACATCGGCTACCTTCCCGAGGAGCGCGGCCTGTACAAGAAGATGAAGGTGGGTGAACAGATCGTCTACCTCGCCCGCCTCAAGGGCATGGACAAGGCCACAGCCTACAACGAGATGCAGCAGTGGCTTGATCGTTTTGACTTGGGTGAATGGCGCGACAAGAAACTCGAGGCGCTGAGCAAGGGTATGCAACAAAAGGTGCAGTTTATCGCTACGGTCATACATCGTCCGCGCTTGCTCATTTTCGACGAGCCATTTTCGGGCTTTGACCCCGTCAATGCCGACCAACTCAAGGTCGAGATTCTGCGACTGAAACAGGAAGGAAGCACCGTATTGTTCTCGACGCACAATATGGAGAGCGTTGAGGCCATCTGCGAGCGTATCACGCTCATCAACCACTCACGCGTGGTTCTCGAGGGACTGGTTGAGGAGATCCGCCAGCAGCACAAGCAGGGCATCCTCGCCGTCGAACTGCCCAAGGGCGAGACACTCGAGACCAACGACGCACTCTACACCATCCTGCCGCAACAGCCTGGCGACCACGACACGAAAGTGCGCCTCAATACCGGCGTGACCATGCACGATGCCATCGCTTGGCTGAACGACCACAGCAACCTGTGTGGCTTCCACGAGATACTACCGTCGATGCATGACATTTTCATTAACACCGTAAAAGACCAGAACCATGAGCAAGCTTAAATTGATAATCGCCCGCGAATATATGTCGATGGTGGGACGCAAGTCGTTCATCATCATGACCATCCTCATCCCCATCCTGATGATTGCGTGCATCTTGCTCCCCATCGGCATCGGTTACTTGAACCATGAGGGCAGTGAGACCGAAAATGTGGCAGTCATCGACGAGACGGGTCGCTATGCCAACGCCATTGAGGACACCGACTTGTTCCACTTTGTGCCGTTGAGCGGCGACACGGTGACCGACCCGCATCAGTTCTACACCAATGCCAGCGAGAGTCTGACGGCAATGGTGATTATCCCACGCGATGTTGATTCGACCCACCAAGTGACCATCTACAGCGACAAGACCGTGAACGCCACTCTGAAGATGCAGATTAACCGCCAAATGAGCGACACGCTCACGCGCGCCCATGTGGCGAGCTATGGCGTGCCTAACCTGCAGAAGATGATTGACGAGTCGAGCGTCGATGTAGATGTGAAGAGCGTGAAATGGGGCGAGGACGGTTCGGAGACCGAGTCGAGCAGTGAGATTGCCATGGGCATCGGCTTTGCCCTCTCGTTCCTTATTTATATGTTCGTGCTGATGTACGGGGCGATGATCATGAACGGTGTCATCGAGGAGAAGACCAACCGCATCGTCGAGGTCATCGTGAGTTCGTGCAAGCCTTTCCAACTGATGATGGGCAAGATTATCGGCGTGGCGTTGGTAGGCTTGACGCAGTTGGCCATATGGACGGTGGTGATGCTCGCCCTGAGTATGGTGGCTGGCAGTTTCATCGGTCTGGCTTCGGGCGACATCTTCTCGATGGGCAATGACCCTGCAGCCTTACAAGCCGCCCTTCAAGAAAGTGGCAATGCCGACATGACCCAAATCATCCAAGCCATCCTGGGCGTGAATTACCTGCAGATTTTCACCTGCTTCGTGTTCTACTTCGTTGGTGGTTACCTGCTTTATGCCGCATTGTTTGCCGCCTTCGGTTCGGCAGTTGACCAGGCCGCTGATGCCTCGCAGTTTACCACTCCCATCATCATCATCATGATTATCGCGCTGTATGCTGGCATGGCGTGCATCGAGAACCCTAATGGCCCGATGGCGTTGTGGTGTTCGATGATTCCATTCACCTCGCCCATTGTGATGATGATTCGCTTGCCTTACGACGTACCATTCTGGCAATTGGCATTGAGCATCTTCCTGCTGTTCGCCACCGCCGCCGCCACGGTTTGGGTCGCCTCGCGCATTTACCGCACGGGCATCCTCCTCTACGGCAAGAAGACCAGCTACAAGGACATCTTCAAGTGGTTGAGGCACTAGAAGATACCTTTGAGCAATGTCATGATGTTGTTGGTCTTGCTCTTGCCCAGGAGGAGGTTTTCAATTTCGATGACCTCGTTGTGTGCCTGAAGGCGTCGAGCCAGTGGCAACAATGAGTTGAGCAACTGTTCGGCGGCGGCACGACGATTGATGAGCCGCATCAGCGACTTTGCTAGCCCGATGGATAAGATCAAGTCTTTGTAGCCAAATGGCTCGCCCAATTTCTTCTGGTAACGAAGGGCCTTGGTGAAGTATTTCACGGCATTGCGGCCGTTGCCCATCTGCAGCATGATGTCTCCCTCATTCTTCAGCGAGTCGACCAGCGCAATGAGTGCCTCGCGCGTCTGCCCCTCGTCACCGCCCTGTTCGAGCATAGCTGTGTATAGTTCGGTGCACTGTTGGTAATGCGCCAGCACGTTCATCTGCTTGGTGCGCGACTGTATGATGTCGGTCGAGGCATCCACGGCATAGAGCAACATTGCGGCAAAGCGAGTGTCATTGCGTTTTGCCAGACGCTCATATAGTTTCTGGGCACGCGTGAGTTCTTTGGCGGCACGACTACTGTCGCCCGCCGTGTGGTGAATCATCGCCAGATTATAGAGGATACCCGCCAGCTGCGCCAGGAAGTCCTCGTTTTTCTTTCCCGCTATCTCGCTGAGTTGCTGCAACGCGCTCTCGGCACTGCTCAACGCTAAGGTGGGTTGTCCGTCTCCAATCATCAAGGTCATGCGCGACAACCATAGCCACGAAGCATAGAGCGACGGCAATCGGTCATTGTCATCGGCATAGAGCAGATACTCGATGGCTTGCATGGCGGCGGTAGTGCGTTGATCCTTGACGAGGAACAGCACATAACTCATGGTCATGTCAAGCACCAGCGGCGCATCGAGTCCATCGGTCGACGGCATCTGTCCCGTGGATTCGATTTGTGCCACGGCGATGGTAACATCATTGCGCAGTGTCGGAAACGCCGACTCAATCAATAGGGGCTTCAAGTAGAATTTAGAATTAAGAATTGAGAATTGAGACTGTTTACTGGTAGGCACTTTACAGGCAGTTTTCTTCGCTTGCTGCGGCTTGTTCAGCCATCGTGCGGGCTTCGAGGAGGATGTCACGCCAAGTGTCGTTGTCCAAAGCCAGCAAGGCTTCGCGGGTAATCTCACGCTTGAATAGTTGGGCGATGATGCCGGCGGTGAGTCCCGCTTGCCATCCCAACAGGTTGTCGGCAGCGGGTTTCTCGGCAGCGACATTGAGGTTCTTGGCATACATGAGCATGCTCAACGAACGTGTCAGATGCACGTAGTTAGGGCAATAGAACTCAATGTGATTGTGGTAGGCCTCATCACCCGTCTCGCCTGGGAAGATGTCGTGGATGTCCTGGTCATGGGCGATGACGATGTCACTGATTTCGAGGTTTTCAAGCAGATGCGGCATGACCTTGGTCAAGCGGTAGCTGATTCCATGTTGGAAACCTGGCAGATAGATAAGGATAGCCTTGCGTTCGACGGCATATTTTAGCAGGTCGTATAGTCGCTGGCGCTGTGGCAAATCGATGGCATATAGTGAACCGAAAAGTACAACGTCATCCTCGTCGATACGCGGCCACACAACATCGAAACGGGTTTTGGGATAACAGCCGTAATTCACAATCTGCTTCCCCGACCCCTTGGGGAAGATGGCCGCAAAAGGTGTAGCACCGTCGGGATAACGGTCCACCGAGCGGATGTCCACGCCGTGGCGTAACAAGTAGTCCATCACCAAGTCACCCACCGCGTCGGTAGTACACTCACTCAACATCTGGCAGGGCAGTCCCAAGCTGCCTAGCGAGGCAGCGGCACAGGCGATGCGACCGCCGACAAATGACTTGACGGGCCGCCCACCATCGAACAAGGTGTCAAGCACCGACTCTCCTATAGCAATAATCTTTCGCATATCTCTTGTTTTTTAATTGATTAACTGGGAATACCGGGAGAACTGGGAATACTGGGAAACTTGGGAGAACTGGGATTTAACTCTTAACTCCTAACTCGGAATCTCCTTCGTAGGCGGCGATGTCCCGGCGCCACTCATCGGTGATGGTGGCGGGGACACCCGTGGTGACATCAAAGTTGCACATGACGCTCTGGCACTGGCATTTCACCTCGCCCGTGTCAGTGTTGACCAACTGTTGCACCAGGTGCACGCTCTTGTTGCCCAAACGGGTGACCTGGGTGAGCACCTCGACGCGTTCGCTGAAATGGGTTTGCGCCAGGAAATCGATATCCAGGTGCACGATCATCAACGATGGCTTCGACCACTCGATGTAGCCTTTTTTGACCTTGGTGAAGTAGTCGTTCTTGCCTAGGTCGAACATTTCAAGGTAGCTGGTGTTATTCAAGTGTCCCAGCATGTCAATGTCATTGAACCGCATCTGTATTGCCGTATGGCAACGAAACGGGCGTTCTATTTTTAATTCATAATTCATAATGGCCGCTACCAATAAGCTCTTCTTACTTTATCTAAACACAATGTCGTGAATGACTTCTCGTCCCAGGGCATCGTTGATGCGCTGGATGATGCTTGACCGCATGAACATGAGTTCGTTACGCAAGGGAGCCGACGTGATGTGCACTGTCATCACGCCACCCGCCACCGAACGGCTGGCGGTATAGCGATTGATGCCCTGCCCCACCACCTGCGGCCACAATGCGCTGGCACGCAACTCGTCAAGCTGCTGATCCAGATGCTCCTCGTGCAGGAAGTTCTCTACAATTTGGCCGATGGTCTGCGCCTCGGTGCGTTTCATTGCTCGCCTCCTTTCTCCACTGGCTCACAACGGCCATCGGTGACAATGAACATGCGGTGGTCACCCGCCATGCGCTGCATGATGTGGTCTAGGTGAGTACGGTTGGTGTCGGTGATGAAAATCTGGCCGAAGCGGTCGCTTGAGACCACCTCGACGATATGCTCGACGCGCCGGGCATCGAGTTTGTCGAAGATGTCATCGAGCAGCAGCAATGGCGTGACGGGCATACTCGCCTTGAGAAAGTCGAACTGTGCCAAGCGCAGTGCCAGGGTGTAGGTCTTGCATTGCCCCTGCGAGCCTGTGCGACGCATGGGGTAATCGCCCAACAACAGTTCCATGTCATCGCGGTGCACGCCACGCGTGGTGTAGCCGATAATCATGTCACGTTCACGGTTGGCAGCGAGCAGTTCGTGCATCGTTGTGTCTGTGAGCTGGCTCTGATAGGTCAAACGCACTGTCTCCTGGTCTCCAGCGATGTCACTGTAATACCGCATGAAGATGGGCGTGAACCGCTCGACAAAATCAGCGCGCCGCTGGTGCACGATGGCTGCTGTCTGGCATAAAACAGTTTCGACTGTTTCGTAGAGCAGCGGGTCGCGCATCTCCTGACGAATCATCGAGTTTCGCTGCTCTACCGCCTTAGCGTAGCGGATGAGGGCATCGAGGTACTCCTTGTCGCCCTGCGAGATAATTTGGTCCATCAACCGACGGCGTTCCTCGCCCGTGCCACGAATCAGATCCTGGTCTATGGGCGAAATCATCACCACAGGTAACAGGCCTATGTGTTGGCTCAAGCGCTGGTATTCCTTTCCGCCACGACGCACCACCTTGCGCTTTCCGCGTTGAAGCGACACCACCACCTGTTCCTCGGCCTCACGGCGGTCGTAGGTGCCTTGCAGCATCATATAGGGCTCATCGTGCCGGATTACCGACTGGTCGGACTGTGCTGTGTAACTGCGGCAGAAACTCAAGTAGTAAATCGCGTCGAGGATGTTGGTCTTGCCCATACCGTTGTTGCCGATAAGGCAGTTTACCCCATCGGCAAAGTCCAGGTTTGCCTCCGCAATGTTCTTATAGTTGAGTATGTTCAGGTGTCGCAGCTTCATAATCCACGACAAAATTAGTGCAAGTTGAGCGAAGTACAAAATAAAAGACGAAGTTTTTTTATTTTTACTTCCGAGACACAGCCTAATTTATCCAACGTTAGTGATTTGTTGCCAAATGGCGGGGATTTTGGGCTAAAAAATCGGTGTGAAGCAAAAAAAATCAGTATTTCTCACTCCAATTTAGAAAAAAGCATTACCTTTGCAGTCCAATCTCTTGGGAAGATCGCATAGCGGCAATTGCGGCGGACTGTAAATCCGCTCCTTCGGGTTCGGTGGTTCGAGTCCACCTCTTCCCACAACCAGCCTCCTATTAGCTAGGGGGCTGGTCTTGTTTTATTTTTCAGGTGGTTTGCAAAAAAGTCGTGGAAAATGATGTGGGTATCAAGTTTTCGTCGTACCTTTGCACTTTCTTCTCTAGAACGAGGGAATTATCATTTCAACACAATATTCACCATTAACAAAATCAAAACATTATGCCAAGAAGTTTATCAGGAAGAAGTTTCTTGAAATTACTGGATTTCAGCACTGAGGAGATTCAATACCTGCTCGAGCTTGCCAAGGATTTTAAGCGCATGAAGCGCGCCGGAACCGTTCACAAGTGGCTCACCGGCAAGAACATCGTTTTGTTGTTCGAGAAGACCTCTACCCGCACCCGCTGCTCGTTTGAGGTTGCCGGCAACGACCTGGGTATGGGTGTGACCTACCTTGATCCCGGATCATCGCAGATGGGCAAGAAAGAGTCGCTCGAAGACACCGCCAAGGTGCTGGGACGCATGTTTGACGGCATTGAGTACCGCGGCTTCGACCAGCAGATTGTCGAAGACCTCGCCCGCTATGCTGGCGTGCCCGTGTGGAATGGCCTCACCACCGAGTTCCATCCCACCCAAATGCTTGCCGACGTGCTCACCATCGAGGAGAACTTCGGTCGCTACAAAGGCCTGAAGATGGTCTTCATGGGTGACGCCCGCAACAACGTCGCCAACTCTCTGATGGTCGTTTCTGCCAAGCTCGGCATCAACTTTGTCGCCTGCGGTCCCAAGGAGAATATGCCCGACAAGAAACTTGTCGACACCTGCAAGAAGATTGCCAAGGAGAACGGTTGCACCATTACCCTGACCGACGATGTGAAGAAAGGCACCAAGAATGCCGACGTCATCTACACCGACATCTGGGTATCGATGGGCGAGCCCGACGAGATTTGGGCCGAGCGCATCAAACTGCTGAGTCCTTATCAGGTGAACGACGCCGTGATGGCCAACGCCAATCCCGATGCCATCTTCTTGCACTGTCTGCCTTCATTCCACGACCTGGAGACCACTATCGGCATGGACATCTACAAGAAATTCGGCATTCCCGAGATGGAGGTGACCGACAAGGTGTTCCGTGGTCCTCAGAGCAAAGTGTTCGATGAGGCCGAGAACCGCATGCACACCATCAAGGCCGTGATGTACGCTACACTGAAGTAGTCTAATTGCTCACCCCCCACTCCCCCCAGAAGAGGGGGAGGCTCAATGATTGCAACTTAGTAAGCCCCCCTCTTTAGGGGGGATTTAAGGGGGCTACCGGACTGAGGGGGGTGAGCTAACTTCTCACCATATGAGCAAAAGACTCGTAATCGCATTAGGCGGCAATGCTTTGGGCAAGTCGCCAAAGGAGCAGTTGTCGCTTGTCGAGGGCACCGCCTCGACGATTGTCGACCTGGTAGAGCAAGGCTACGACGTGGTCATCGGTCATGGCAACGGCCCACAAGTGGGCATGGTGAACCTGGCCTTTGAGTTTTCGGCCAACAACCATAGCGGCACCCCTGCCATGCCGTTCCCCGAGTGTGGCGCCATGACTCAGGGCTACATCGGCTACCACCTGCAGCAAGCCGTTGAGCGCGAACTGGCGCGCCGCAAGATTGACAAGCCTTGCGCTGCGGTAGTCACGCAGGTTGTCGTCGACAAGAAGGATCCGGCTTTCAAGCACCCCACCAAACCCGTGGGAATGTTCTATAGCAAGGACAAAGCCGACGAGATGGCGGCACAGACGGGCTACACCTTTGTGGAGGATGCCGGTCGTGGCTATCGCCGTGTGGTACCCTCGCCCCTACCCATCAAGATTGTTGAACTGCCCGTGGTCGAGCAGTTGGTCAAGAACCATTGCGTCGTCATCACCGTGGGTGGTGGTGGCATCCCTGTCGTTGAGAAAAAGCGCGGCGACTATCAAGGAGTGGCAGCCGTCATTGACAAGGATCGCGCTAGTGCATTGCTGGCATTGGAACTCAAGGCCGACATGTTGGTCATCTTGACTGCCGTTGAGCAAGTTGCCATCAACTACAACACGCCACAACAGCAAGACTTGGCACAAATGACCGTTGGCGAGGCGCGGGAGTACATCCACCAGGGTCACTTCGCCCCTGGTTCGATGCTGCCCAAGATTGAGTCGTGCATCAGTTTTGTCGAGAACACTAAGAACGGCAAGGCGCTGATTACGTCGCTTGACAAGGCCCGTCAGGCACTCGAGGGTATGACTGGCACACTCATCGTCAAGAACTGATGAAAATTCTTGTCGCCATTGATTCGTTCAAGGGATGTTTAAGCTCGGCGGAAGCCGGGCGTGCAGTGGAGTTGGGCATCAGGGAGGCCATTCCTGATGCCCAGGTTCTCTCAATGCCTGTGAGCGACGGTGGCGAGGGGATGCTTGAGGCTTTCACAACGGCGATGGGCGGCACCATCGTCTCGGCACGCGTCCATGACCCGCTGATGCGACTCATCGAGGCTCGTTATGGCATCGCATCCAACGGCACCGCCATCATCGAGATGGCGCAGGCCAGCGGCCTGACACGGGTGGCTCTCGCCGAGCGAGATGCCTGGCGCGCCACCACCTATGGCACCGGCGAACTCATCGCCGACGCGTTGCGTCGTGGCTGCACCCATATCCTGATGGGACTGGGCGGCAGTGCCACCACCGATGGCGGACGCGGTATGCTCGAAGCGCTGGGTCTGCGCTTTGACGGCGATACGGTCGACCTCTCACAGTCGTTGTTGGCGGGGCGCGACCTGCGGGTCACTGTCGCAAGCGATGTGCAGAATCCCTTGTGCGGCACAAATGGTGCCGCGCACATCTATGGTCCACAGAAAGGCGCCACACCGCCGATGGTAGAGCGCCTCGACGAGCGCCTATGCCAGTTTGCCGACCTCACGGCAAAAGCCTTGGGCACCGACCACCGCGACACACCTGGCGCGGGAGCAGCAGGGGGTATGGGTTTCGCACTGCTTGCTTATATGAATGCCGAATTACGCTCAGGCATCGACTTGTTGCTTGACTTGCTTGACTTTGACACTTTACTACGGGGTGCAGCATATGTCATCACTGGTGAGGGCAGTGCCGACCGCCAAACCTTGATGGGCAAGTTACCACAGGGCATCCTGGACCACGCCCAGCAACAGGGAGTGCCAACCATTCTCATGGCCGGCCGTGTCGCTGACCGCGAGGCATTGCTTGATGCCGGCTTTGCCGCCGTTGAGTGCATCAATCCGGCTGGCAGTCCACTGGCCGAGTGCATGCAGCCCGCCGTGGCCCGCCACCGCCTCGCCGCCACAATTTCACGCATATTTCGCAGATAGACTACAGAAGCTCGCCCCCTCACTCCCCCCTAAAGAGGGGGAGGCTCAGTTTTGCAGCCACACTATACACCCCCCTCTTTAGGGGGGGCGTGGGGGGCGAGGAACTACATGGGGGCAACTGCCTGGCTCTCCAGCCAGGCAGTCATGATGCATTGTGCATTATGCATTGTGCATTAGTTAATTTTCCCTAGACTGCAAATATAGGTGAAAAAACCTGAATGATAAGCCAGTTAAGCTAAAAAAATCGTTTTTTTAGAAAAAATGGTGTTTTTTTGTGGTTTTGATGGCGAATCACCGCCAAAACCATCAAAATTCATCAAAGACCGTCAAAGATTATTTAGTTGATAGTTAATGCAGAACACACAATTACCGCACGCTTTTTCATGGATTTTTTGAAAAAAAAGCCCAAAAATTTGGTGGGTTCAGAAATTGGTTGTACTTTTGCAGCCGCAATGGGGCACTAGCTCATCTGGTAGAGCGCAACACTGGCAGTGTTGAGGTAAGCGGTTCGAGTCCGCTGTGCTCCACGTTAGACAATGGTTGTCAGACCGTTCTTTGGTTTGGCAACCCTTTTTGTCTTTGTTCTCCTGTAGTTCCTTTCCTGTTTCACAGGCTTGAAAGAGTGTTTTGTTATTTTTTCCCCATCCGAGTTCTCTCGTATGGTTTTTTTTTCCTATATTTGTCGGCTCAAAAACCGATAGCGTCCATCCTCATACATTATGCCGCTATTTTACTGACATTACCGCTTTTTTACATAACATTTAATAAACTAACATTTAACCAGTTAAGTCAATGAAGAAATTGTTTTTAAGTATGTTGGTCATGGCTTGCGCATTCGCAACCGCCAGCGCACAAGCGCCATTGAACACTGCGTTCACGATTGATGACATCACCTATATGGTCAATGATCATAATTGTGCCTCAGTAAGTAAAGGAGCCTCTACTCTGAGTGGAATTGTGACTATTCCAAGTCAAGTAACCTACGATGGCTACACCTACACGGTGGATCAAATCTACAGTGACGCATTTAAGCTGAACACTAATTTGACTGGCGTGAACTTCCCCAACACGATGGTTTATATTGGTGCCAATGCATTTTGGGGTTGTTCGGGTTTGACTTCCATCAATATCCCTGGTAGTGTAAAAGAACTCGCCGGAGGCATTTTTGAATTGTGTTCAAACTTATCAGAAGTTACTTTGAATGAAGGATTGGAGAAGTTATGGAGAGGCAATTTCGCCGGCACCGCAATTACTTCAATCACTATCCCCGCCTCGACTACTTTCATTCAGTTGAATTCGTTCACAGGTTGCAATTCTCTTGAGTCAATCGTTGTAGCTGCTGGCAATCCTAACTATGAGTCGCGCAATAGCAACGCCATCATCGTTAAAGTGGCTCCCCCGACAGTTGTAGGTCAGATGGAGCAGCAAGCCAACGAGTTGATTGCAGGTTGTAAAACAACAGTTATCCCTAATAGTGTGGTTGAAATCGGTGACTTTGCTTTTCAGGATATCACGGCCTTGACCTCGATTGCCATCCCTAGCTCGGTGACTAAAATTGATAACAGTGCGTTCCGCAACACAGGTTTGACCTCGATTGCCATCCCTGAATCGGTAACTACTTTGGGAGAAAATCCTTTTGTGAACTGTGCCCAGTTGGAAACGATGGTTGTTGCCGAGAATAATCCCACTTATGATTCTCACAACAGCTGTAATGCAATCATCCAAAAGGAAGGCAACACGCTGGTTTCCGGTTGCAAAAACACAATCATTCCAAACGATGTAGTAAAAATTGGCAAAAGCTCATTCCGTGGCATTATTACACTGCAAGCTATAGTTATCCCTGAGGGAGTGACAACTATTGAAGATAATGCTTTCACCATGAGTAGTTATACGGGTGTTCTCAAATCAGTAACACTACCTTCAACACTGACTGCAATTGGTACACGTGCTTTCAGTGGCTGCACTGCCTTGGATGATGTTTATTGCTATCCCGCAGTAACTACTGAATTTGGACCTTTCTCTCCAATGGGCTTTGATGTTTGGTCGGAAGTTAATCGGGATTATGAAGGCAACACTCACCATTGTAAACTGCATGTGTATCCTGAATATGTCAGTTGGTACAGTGGTGCTGATCAATGGAGCTCGTTCGATGTGGTGGGCGACCTCATTCATGATGCCGCCTTGAATCTTTCTTATGGCATTGGGTCAGGAACCTGGACAAATGTTCCGTTTGAAAAGGATGCCAATGGCAATTGGGTTCTTACCCAGGAGCTAGCTGCAAATACCGAGTTCAAGGTGTATGACCAAGATAACAATTGGTATGGCGGTTCTGTTGGTGTGTTTACTAAGGATATGATTGGCACAAATCTCAGTCTGAGCAC
>JAEEJI010000084.1 GCA_016281825.1 Muribaculaceae bacterium
CTTAGATGCATCGAGTTCGTTCGAGGTGATAACCTCAACACCCGACACGCTGCTAACCTTGGTATCGACAGGCGAAGCAGCCGGTGTCACAGAACCGTCGGCATTCTCGGTGCACTCATAGATATTCAGAGTAGCCTTATAGCCGCTAGATGACACACCGCTGTCGTAAACCTTGACTTGCGTGCAATTGGTCACGTTAAACGACATCGTGCCACTGCCGTAAATGGCACGGCCACTACCGCCGAAGTAGAAGGTATTGCCCTTGAAGATGTCGTTGGCAGCCCAAGTTGTGCTATAAGAACTCAGCGTCGTGGTAGAAATCCACTTCTGGTTTGCGACGGCTGAATAAGCACCGTAGGTCGACATCACGAGCCAGCCAAAATCGCCCTCTTCGACGTAATCGTAGATGGTTTGCATGCCAGTTACTGTTGCACCAGCCTCGTTGATAGTCTCGTATCTTGCGATGTTCAGGTAATCGTCGGTAGCACTGCCGCGCGGCGAACTCACACCAACCAGATTGACAGTAGCAGTCAAATCGCCACTGGTAATCGTAATGGTACCGGTGTAGGTCTGCTCCTCCTCGCTCGAGAAGGTCACGGTGAATTCGGTGCCATTGAGCACGTCGTTCACGTTGAGACTTGTAGCCGAAACCTCAAACACATTGTTCTCGTCGTTGAGAGTAATGGTGGCGTTCTCGGTTAACATTTTGCCGGTTACACTGACTGTTGCAGTAGCGCTCTCGCCGGGCAATGCGTGGATCGAGACATTATCCGGATCAGCCTTGATAGCAGGCACGTTGAGCGGGGTCTGGAAGCCAATCTCGTACAGTTTTGAATAGTCGTTGAAGATTCTTACCTTATAGATCTTGGTCTCGTCGAGAGTCTTCGAAGTGATGACCTCGTTAGAGCCGTAGACCTGGCTTTGCTTGGTATCGACCGGCGTAGAGCCTACGGTGAGGGTACCATCGGCATTCTCAGTGCACTCGTAGATCGTCATAATCAGAGGATAAGAAGAACCGCTGTTATACGCTAACTGACGCACTTGAGTACAGTTGGTCACGAAGAAGTCTTGATAATCCTCGGTCCAGTTAGCATAGCGGGCTGTACCATTGCCGAAGTAGTAGGAAGAACCGCTGAAGACGTCGCTTGCAGTCCAAGAGCCATCAGCATTCTTAATGGTGTTGGGATTGAACCACTTCTGCGTGTTGGCAGAGACGTTAACACCATAGTTGGAAACTGTGAGCCAAGCGCAACCGTCCATGGGATGCTCGGTGTACTTGTACAGGTTCTGGATGCTGCTGTCCCAGCCGGCATCGTCGATAGTCTCGTACTTAGCGATGTTCAGGTAAGGATCGCTTGCTGTGCCGCCGTCGTTGGCTTTACCAGTAAGGTTAACCGTCACGCTCGGTGCGCCCGGGCTTGCGACAGTCACGGTGCCGCTGAAGTTACCCTCAACAGCACTCATGAATGTAACGTCGACATTCACAGGCTCGGTCTCGCTGATGTTTGCCATCGGGATGGTGGTCTGAGCCAGGGTGAACACGCCATTAGCGTCGTTCAGCGTAAGGGTAACATCACCAGTGAGGAAGAGGCCCTTGATAGAAATCGGCAGAGTCTTGGTTGCCGACAGAGCGGCCATGAAGGTCATGTTCTCGGGCGAAACCACCAGTGTGGGGTTCTGAGGCAGTGCTGTACCGTTGATGGGCACAGTAACAGTCTCAGCGCCTTCGCTGCTCAGCGTCAGCGTAGCAGTCGTCTCGCCATCGGTGGTAGGAGCGTAAGTCACGGTGATTGAGCCACCCTCGGTACCAAGCGAATTGGTGTCGATGCTGTAGCAGTTTGCACCGGTGAGCGTAGCGGTGACGTTCTCAGTCAGGTTGTAAGCCTTGACGGTCAAGGTCTCGGTGTAAGTGCGGTTCACATAGCCATTGAAGGTCACTGCATCGGGCGAAGCGCTGATAGCGGGACCGAGAGCGCCAGCGGGCGGCTCGATGCCGATAATCATGGCCTCACCATAGTTGAACACGTAAGAGCCCGATTGACCGGTGGCACCGGTAGAAGTGGTGAAGTTGTGCAGCGTGCAATAGCCGTTGCTGTCGCCACTCCAACCCCAGTTCACATAGTACTTACCACTAGCGTCGACGCCAAACACGTTAAATGCGTGACCCGACACACTGTAGCCGTAACTAACGTCATAAGCCAGGTACTCGATAGGACGGCCGGCGTGCAGTTCGGCAAGCATCCACTCGTTCCACTGAGCGTCGGTATAATATTGCTCGCTATTGGTATAGCTATAACCCGACTGTACCAGCTCGGTAAGCATGAGGTACTGGGCATCGGTATAACCCATGTTGAGCACGCCCTGATAGATCTCGGGGTCGTTGGCGCCACTGGCGCCGGTGCCATACATATAATCAGGAATACACTGTCCAGCATAGCGCATCAGCCAAGCCACAGCATCCTTTTGAGCCGATGTAGATGAGTAGTTGCTGGGACCGGTGTACTCATCGATGATGTTGTCCCAGTCGGCCTCGCGCTCAGGCAGTGCGGGAGCACTCAATCCGCCAGAGGCTGAGCCATCGATTGCGGCACAAGCCGGGAAGGTCGTGGGCCATTTCCACTTGTAGTAGCACATACTCAGCGAGGTAGCCGGGCAGCCAGTCACAGCACGAGAGCCGCCACTGGTGGGGCACTGGTTGTTGTAGGGAGCGCTTTGATCCCAGTTAGCGGTCACCAGGGGAGCAACCGGGGTGACGTTGGCCAGGCTGGGCACGTCGATAGGAGCACGTGTACCGGCCTTGATACCGTCGATCTGGAATTTGTACTTGTTAAGCAACCACTGCATTGCAGGGGGGATGTTGTCAACATCCAGAGCGCCTTCAGTACCGTAAATCAAGATTTCAGGAACCTTGTCATCGCCAGCGACGACGACATACGATTTCTCGGTATTAAAGATGTAGTAGTCGACCGCGGCGGGCTTTGCCACCGAAGCCTCGGCTTTGACAAGTTTAAGATTTGCCGCTGACTGGGCTTTCATCCTGCCAGCAACCACTTGTCCGTTCAAGAATGACCTTGCCACATTTTGTGCGGCGGCCAAATCAACGTCGGCTGCCTGCAACTGTGTTGCACAACACAGTGCCAAAACAAACGAGATTGATTTCAAGAATTTAACAAATCTCATAGTTAAACAATTAAATTAATATAATAAGAGGTTATTACATATCAAATTGAAATCTGCAACGATTCTACTATTTGCACATATTTGTACACAAAACCATCGAATTTCATTACAGAAAACGAATACTGTGCGTACATTTTCGGTAAAATAATGTGCAAATTTAATGAAAAGAAATTGCTCCAAAAAATTTCTAAATAATTATTAACTATTTTTACAAGAAGGAAATTTTTCGAGGGCAGAGACTATTGTTTTCAGTGATGTTTTTTGACACAAAAATGCACGAAACCATGCATCCATTAAGTCAACACCCCCACCCTCACACGAAATTTGACGAGAGATTCATGATTTAAATAAAATAATGTGTAGTAGATTTTATTGGGTGGGAGATTTTTTGTAATTTTGCATGGTTTTAGGGCCGTCAAGGCCCGCGCCGTTTGTATCGAATTAATTTTCAACAAAATAACTAATTAATTTTTTGGTTTAACCACAACTTACTTATGAGTAAAGCAAAACAATTCATGACCTGTGATGGCAATCAGGCTGCCGCGCACATTAGTTACATGTTTACTGAGGTAGCAGCAATTTACCCCATCACACCGTCATCGACGATGGCTGAGCACGTCGACGAGTGGGCCGCCGCCGGCCGCAAGAACATCTTCGGCGAGACAGTAATGGTTCAGGAAATGCAGAGCGAGGGCGGTGCCGCCGGTGCCGTTCACGGTTCGCTTCAGGCAGGTGCCTTGACAACGACCTACACGGCGTCGCAGGGCTTGCTGCTGATGATTCCTAACATGTACAAGATTGCTGGCGAGTTGCTGCCGGGCGTATTCCACGTGTCGGCCCGCACCCTGGCATCGCACACCCTGTGCATCTTCGGCGACCACCAGGACGTTATGGCCACGCGCCAAACCGGCTTCGCCATGCTGTGCGAAGGCTCGGTGCAAGAGGTGATGGACCTCGCCGGCGTGGCACACCTGAGTGCCATCAAGAGCCGCGTGCCGTTTGTCAACTTCTTCGACGGCTTCCGCACATCGCACGAGATTC
>JAEEJI010000085.1 GCA_016281825.1 Muribaculaceae bacterium
AACCAAGAGCAAAGTCACTGCACACGCACCCTCAGGTTCAAACAACATCATCAAGCCGCCATCGGCTTCTTCATCACTCATATCAGTGAACCAGTTCACTCCTGTCAGGCTCTGCGCCTGTGCGGCCACCGCCACGGCGACGAGCACGAATAATGCGAATAGTTTTTTCATTTTGATATTCTTTTTAGACTAGAGGCACTAGATGGCCTAGATGCACTAGACAGACTAGTTGTTCTAGAAATTATTGAACGCACAAAGGTAATAATTTTATGTGAAACTAGCGGTAAAATCTTGACATTCTTGTGCGTTTTATTAAAAAGTCGTATCTTTGTACTTTCAAAACAATTTAAGAGCTATGACATTTGTAGAGACCTGTAATGATATATTCGAGCGTACGGTCGAGCTGTATCATGTGACCGACGACGTGGACGCACAAGTGGCAAACCCCTACCCCACTGACACTATTGAGGCGAGTCTGTTCAGGAAGAACTGGATTGACGCCGTGCAGTGGCATCTGGAGGACATCATCCGTGACCCGGCGATTGACCCCGTTGCCGCATTGGCACTGAAGCGCCGCATCGACCGCTCGAACCAAGACCGTACCGACCTTGTCGAAGAGATTGACTCTTACTTCCGCGAATTGTTCAAGGATGTGCCAGAGTTGCCAGACGCGACCCTGAACACCGAAAGCCCCGCCTGGGCCATCGACCGTCTGTCGATCCTGGCGCTGAAGATCTACCACATGCGCGAGCAGGTGGAGCGCACTGATGCCAGCGAAGAACACCGCGCACGGTGCCAAGGCAAGCTGAACGTGCTGCTCGAACAACGCGTCGACTTGTCGACAGCCATTGACCAACTGCTTGACGACATCTCCGCCGGCCGCAAGTATATGAAGGTATACCGCCAGATGAAAATGTATAACGACCCGTCGACCAACCCTATACTCTATGGCAACAAATCGTGACATCAAGAATGTGCTGGTAATCCGGTTTTCAGCACTGGGCGATGTAGCCATTACCATCCCCGCGCTCTATTCGGTGTGCCGCGCGCATCCCGACAAGCGCTTTATCATGGTCACTCGCCAATGGTCGGCCTACCTGTTTATTGACCAGCCCTCCAACCTGGTAGTTCGTGGTGTCGATGTCAAGGAGGACTATCGTGGTGCATGGGGCATGTTCCGTTTAGCACGCAAGCTGCGCAAGGAATACAAGATTGATGCTGTCGCCGACCTGCACAGTGTGCTGCGTTCGTGGGTAATCGACACCACGCTGCGCCTGCATGGTGTGCCTGTGGCGCGTATCGACAAGGGTCGCAGCGAGAAGCGGCAATTGGTCAAGGGTAAGATTCGCCACCAACTTCCCACCACAAACGAGCGTTATGCCGACGTGTTCCGCAGGTTGGGACTAGACTTCGACGAGACTTTCGAGGGCTTCACCCAAGCGCAGACCGCCGCTCTTCCCGCCAAGACAGCCGAGGAGCGTTGGATTGCCATTGCGCCGTTCTCGCAACACCGCGGCAAGGAATACCCGCTGGACAAGATGGAGAAGGTCATTGACCAGTTGCTCGAACGTCCTGAGGTGTATATCATCCTATTTGGCGGTGGCAACAAGGAGAAGAAACTGTTGGCGGGTGTCGCCCGTCGCCACGAGCGCACCATCTCGCTGGCAGGCATCAAGCATGGTTTCACCGATGAGTATGCCATTCTGCGGCAGTGCGACGTGATGGTCTCGATGGACTCGGCAAACATGCATCTTGCCTCGCTCACACGCACACCGGTGGTGAGTGTGTGGGGCGCGACGCATCCCTGGTGCGGTTTCATGGGTTGGCGGCAAGACCCGTCGAATGCCGTGCAACTTGATCTGCCTTGCCGTCCCTGCGCGGTGTTTGGTGAGAAAGAATGCCGCTATGGCGACTACCACTGCATGACCGACCTGCCGCCTACGCAAATTGTCGAGCGCATTGAGGCGTTGTTGCGACAAAACCACAACACACAGAACAGTTAGGAAACATTTTTTAATGAGCCATGATACCACGCTCGAAAATGACGTGCTTCATTTCTTCGGGCGTGTTGGTGGTGATGAAGTCCAGGTCCATGTCCAAGATGCTGTTTAGCAAATCCTGGCTTTCAGGCTTGACATCCACCGTCCATGCATTCGTTTTCAGTCCTAATTTGCGGCATTCAGAAGTCCATTTGTCGTTGGACAAGAATACTGAATAGTGATAGTCCATCCCAGCCGCATCCATGTCTTTGAGTTCCTGAGGGGTGAGTTCTCCGTTCAGGTAATAGACCTCGGTACCCTTGGGGACACGCTTGATAAGCTCTTTCATTCCTGGCAGCGAGAAGGTGATATAGGTCATGCGGTCTTGCAGACCGTACTTTTTCGCCATTTTGAGTATTTTCTTCACTGCCTTAGCTTCCTGTTTCTTGTTGTCGTGGGGCTTGAGTTCACACACCAATTGCAGTTTGGGCAGATTGACCGCCGTTTGTAGCAGTTGTTCAAGCGTGGGGATGAATTCGCCGTTGCTCAGTCTCTGCTTGGCGATGTCGCGCGACTTCGAGTTTTGGATTACCACCCCGTTGATGTCATCGTCATGGTTGACAAAGAGTGTTCCGTCCTTTGAGATCCACACGTCAAACTCACTGCCCCAACAACCGATGGAATCGGCCTTGATGAGCGAACGGATGGAGTTTTGTGCCGACCCTTCGGTCTTCCAATAGCCGCGGTGGGCGATGACTTTTGTTCGCGCTCCTCTTCTTTGTGCGCTGGCACCGAATGCCACAAGCAACATCAGTGCAATGATTGTAATTTTCCTGAACATAAGCTATAGTTTGGTTTTACAGGACAAAGGTAGAGATTATTTCCAATTCTAGCAAGCACAACACCGTAATCTATATCAGCGATTCACCACACATCCGTTAAATATCTTCAAAAATTGGTTCAGTAGCATGGAAATTTGTATCTTTGTCGTTTGTTGCAAAACGACTACATGGCCAAGGACGAGACATACGACATCATCGTGATAGGCGGCGGTGTGACCGGTGCCGGTGTGGCGCGCGACTGCGCGTTGCGGGGGTTGCGTGTGCTGCTGCTAGAGCAGGGTGACTACAATCACGGTGCCAGCGGTCGCAACCACGGCCTGATGCACAGCGGTGCCCGATATGCAGTGACCGACCCCGAAAGCGCGCGCGAGTGCGTTGAGGAAAACGCTATCCTGCGCCGCATCGCCAGCCACTGCATCGAGCCTACCGACGGCCTATTTGTCACTCTGTCCGAGGATGACTTGAGCTACCAGCAAACCTTTGTCAAGGCTTGCCACGCCTCAGGCATCAAGACCGAAGTCCTCAGCCCATCACTTGCGTTGTTGCTCGAACCTTCGCTGAACCCGCAGGTACAGGGTGCGGTACGTGTGCCCGACGCATCGATTGACCCGTTCTCGCTCACGCTTGCCAATATCGTTGACGCCCGCTTGCATGGTGCCGTCACGCTCACCCACCACACCGTGACCGACCTGTTGGTCAACAATGGTCGTGTCGAAGGGGTGCGGGCCATCAACTGCCGTACCGGAGAATCGCAAGAATACCATGCTCCCGTAACCATCAATGCCGCCGGCATCTGGGGGGCGTCGATTGTACGTCATGCCGGTATCGACATTCAAATGTTCCCCGCCAAAGGGACGATGCTCATCTACAGCAAACGCGTCAATCAGATGGTGCTGAACCGTTGCCGCAAGCCGTCGAACGCCGACATCCTCGTTCCTGACGGTGCGGTAAGCGTGATGGGGACCACCAGCGACCACATCGCCCTTGACACCATTGATGCCTTGCGCGTGACCGATGCCGAGGTGCGTCTGCTCATAAGCGAAGGCGAGCGAATGGTGCCGTCGCTGTCCTCGACCCGCCTGTTGCGTGCCTTTGCCGGCGTGCGTCCGCTGATTGCCTCGGACAACGACCCCGAAGGACGCTCCATCAGCCGCGGAATTGTCTGCCTGGACCATGCGTCACGCGACGGCATGGAAGGACTGATTACCATCACTGGCGGCAAACTGATTACCTACCGCAAGATGGCGGAGCTTGCCACTGACTTGGCTTGCAGCAAGTTGGGGGTTGAAGTGGGCTGCACTACCGCCACCACACCACTACCCGGTTCAGAAAATGGGAAGTCTGCCCGAACAAATTATATCGCCTCACGAAAGAACACCGCCGCCAATCGTCATGGCAGCCGTTCGCGACAGATTCCCGCCGAAGACACGTCCGACCGCACCTTTGTCTGCGAGTGCGAGCATGTGAGCGTGGGCGAAGTCAAATATGCCATCGACCAGCTGCACGCCATCGACCTGGTCGACTTATTGCGTCGCACCCGCATGGGCATGGGCATGTGCCAGGGCAAAAACTGCTCGTGCCGCATCGCCAATCTGATGGCACGCCTTACTGGCGACACCGCCCAGGCCCAACAAGACTTGAACACGTTGCTCGACGAGCGCTGGAAGGGGCTTAAGCCCATCGCCTGGGGACAAATACTACGCGACACGCAACTCACCGTTGCCATCTACCAAGGCCTGTGCGGCCTGGACAAAGCCATCGCCGGCAGAAAGGAGGGACAGCCATGACAACTCCGCTGAACACACTCATCATCGGCGGCGGGTTGAGCGGCCTGACCTGCGGCATCGCGTTGGCGAAGACCGGCCGACGGGTCGCCATCGTGTCGTCGTCAACATCCTCATTGCAACTCAATGGTGGCGCGATGGAACTGTTGGGCAGTGTTGACGGTAAGGAAGTGACACACCCACTGGAAGCTATCGTCTCACTGCCGCCCGAGCATCCCTACCAAAAGGTGGGAGTCGACCGCTGCGGCACGCTCGCCGTTGAGGCGAAGCAGCTGTTGGCTGACACGGGCATCTATACCACCGGCACCGTCGAACAGAACCACTGGCGCATCACACCACTGGGTGTCACCAAACCCGCTTGGCTGTCGCTGCGCGGCATGGCGACCAGTGACGCGCCCGACCGTCTGCCATGGAAACACGTCACCCTACTGAACCTGCAGGGATTCGTCGACTTCCCCATACAGTTCGTCGCGCACAACCTGTCACAACTGGGGTGCGAAGTGACGGTTCGCGACATTTTTGTCGAGAGCCTGTGCCAACCTCGTCGCAACGCGTCGGAAATGCGTGCCGCCAACCTGGCGCGCACCCTGGGCACCGGCAGCAAACTGCGGCAGTTGGCCGAGGCCATCAACCAATCGACGACTAACAACGAAGTAGTTTTGCTGCCCGCCATCGCGGGACTGGAGGATGACTATCCCGTTACCTTGCTGCGCCGACTGGTGAATGCCCCACTCCATTTCTTGGCGACGATGCCTCCGTCAGTGCCTGGCACGCGCATGGCGATGATGCTGCGTCACTACTTCAAGATGCTGGGTGGCACATACCTGGCTGGTGACACCGCCTGTCGTGCCGAGGTGGCCGAGAATCACATCACCGGCATTTATACCGCCAAGACTCCTGACAAAGCACAGATAGCCAAGCACTATGTGCTTGCCACGGGTTCGTTGATGAGCCTGGGGCTAGTGGCGACTGCCGAGGGCATCACTGAGCCGCTGTTCGAGTTGGACGTGGACGCGCCTATCGAGCGTGAGCAGTGGAGTCACTACGGCCTGCTGGGCGACCAGCCGTTCATGCACTTCGGGGTACGAACCGATGCGACGTTGCATGGCATTAAAGACGGCAAGTCAATTGACAATTTGCATGTCATCGGGTCTATCCTGGCTGGCCACAACCCGCTCACGATGAGTGATAGCACAGGCGTGGACCTGCTCACCGCCCTCGCCGTGGCGCATGAGATTATTGAGAAGTAAGGGTTAGGGGTAAGGTTTGGGAAGGTTTCCCTTTTTTACAGATGTAAAATTCGACTTTAAATCTGCATAGTTTTTCTTGTAATTTTAAAGTAAAACTTTAAATTTTCACGCTTTTTCTTGCAGATTTAAAGTTTTTATTTTACCTTTGCAGTCAAAAATGAGAATGATGGTTGACCGCACATTAAAAGCCAAATTATTAGACTTGGTCACCAAGTATCCAGTCATCACATTGACCGGTCCTCACCAGTCGGGGAAATCTACGCTTCTCAAGCACACTTTCCCCGACTTTGAATACGTCTCGCTCGAAGACATCGACATGCGAGGGTTCGCCCAAAATGACCCTCGTGGTTTTTTGGCCTCGTATCCCAGCCACGTCATCATCGATGAAGTGCAGCGGGTTCCACAATTGTTATCCTATATCCAGACACATGTCGATGACAAGGGAGAAGTCGGGATGTATATGTTGGCCTGGTCACAAAATTTCTTGTTGATGGAAAGCATCAATCAGTCTTTGGCGGGACGAACGGCCATTCTGCGTCTGCTCCCCTTCTCTCGCCATGAGTTGACCCAAGCCCAAATTGCCCCCACATCGCTCAATGACCAGATCTTCATGGGCAGCTACCCTCGGCTGTATGACAAGCAGATAGCTCCATCAGATTTCTATCCATCTTATATCCAAACCTATGTTGAGCGTGACGTAAGACTACTGCGCAACATCGGTGACCTAAGTACATTTGTGCGTTTCGTCAAACTATGTGCTGGCAGAATTGGGCAATTGCTCAACCTCTCCTCAATTGCCAATGAATGTGGCATCTCCACGCCGACTGCCACAGCATGGGTTTCGGTACTCGAGGCAAGCTATATCTGCTATCTGCTGAAACCTGATTGGAACAATTATGCCAAACGCTTGGTCAAGAGTCCCAAACTCTATTTCTATGATACTGGACTAGCCTGTTCATTGCTTGGCATCGAATCAGCCAAGCAGCTTGTCACTCATTATCTGCGTGGCGGACTGTTTGAAAACATGGTTATCAACGAATTTATCAAGCAGTCATGGAATACCGGCAGACAAGAAGACCTTCGATTCTGGCGTGACAGTCAAGGTAATGAGATTGACCTTCTAGTGTATAACAATTCACAAGTTGAGGCATACGAGATCAAATCGGGGCAGACTCTATCGACCGACTACTTTAAAGGCCTCACTAAGTGGTCGGGACTCTCTGGTGTCTCCACTGAACACCTGCATGTCATCTATGGTGGTGACACCTGTTTACAAACCTCAAAAGGTAAACTCGTTTCATGGGAGAAGATATAATTTTAACTTAATGTTTGCGGGGGTTTGGGATTTTTTTTCTACCTTTGCAGCCTGATTGGGAAAAATGGTATTTTTCGAATGACTAAATTGTTGAATAATATAGGTTTAGCGGCACTTGTCAT
>JAEEJI010000086.1 GCA_016281825.1 Muribaculaceae bacterium
CCATGTAACGCTGGCTGCCCGCGATGCAGCTGGTCAGTGTGCATACACCGACAAACTGGTTGCCACTATTCTTGTTAATGGTGCAGCACCCACTGCAGCACAGAAGTCAGAGATTGAGAGTTGGGCAGAATATACCAATGCCACGAACTCTGAGCTCAGCACGTTGGTGCCCGACAAGGTGAATGTATATAATGGCGGTGTGGCATATTATGCAGTGCGCATATCTCACTATGGTGACGTGGAGACACCTTGGGCTGCTCATGCCACATCAAAGGGCGACTATGCTAAGATTTACCCGACCGACGGTCAGGCTGTGGGTGGTATCACTCCCTCTAACTATGGTGCAGGTCGTGCCGAAGCATGGCTGGGCCGCTGGGGTATCGTTCGCAACAACTGGTATAAGCTGACCATCAGCGGTATCACTGGCTTTGGCACACCCGAGCCCATTGACTACAGCGTGACTGGCTCTGGCAAACCCGGTTCAACACCCGACGATGATCCCGATCCCACTTACTTCATCTCTGCCCATATCCACATCCTGCCTTGGGCTCTGCGTACTCAGGCTTGGGATATTTAATCAGTGATTGATAGTAAATAGTCAAAGAGGAAAATAGCTTAGTCTTTTTCATTTTATTTATAAAATAAGGTTGATTGACGGAACGAGTCTTGTTCGCCCTCGTTAGTGAGTGTGCACAAGTGTCCTCCAGCGAGGGCGGACAAGGCAGATTCCTGAAATTACCAAATAACCCACACGACATCAGGAGAAGATAAAAAATGAACGTTCGTCACTTCATACAGAAAAGCCTCACCATCCTGCTGGCAGCCACTTCGCTGTCGGCCTGCCAGATGATGACCGAGGACCTGAGCGACTGCCCCACGGGTCTTTACGTGAACTTCGTTTACGACTACAACATTCAGCGTGCTGACATGTTCAAGGATCACGTTGGCGACATCACGCTCTATGTCTATGATGAGACGGACCGACTCGTGGCTCAGCGCACCGTCAACGGTGCCGCCCTGTCGCGCTATGGCTTCAATATACACTTCACCGAGCAGGAACTGGCTCCCGGTCATCGCTATCGCCTGCAGGCACTGGCCTTGCAGAAAGACTGGACGGCAGCCCTCCGTACGCCCGGAGCCAAGTATCGCCATACGGCTATGCAGAAAGGCAGCAGCCGCCAGCAGCTCAACGTCTCGCTCGACCGTGCTACACGTGCCGCAGCCGACTATCACGAGGTGCCCGCTACTGCGCCGCTCGACACCCTGTGGCATACACTGACCACTCTTCAGGCCGCTGCGGCTGAACAGCCCGCCCGCACCTCATATCGCCTGAAGACTGACGGCACGGTGCAGGACAATGGCGTGGACAGCTTCCTGCTTGAAGAGGGAGCGCCTACATACGCCACTGTAAGCCTGATACGCGACACGAAGCACCTGAACATCTCACTGCGCGAACTGGACAACCCAGGCAATGTGAAGCATGAGGACTACGAGGTGTTCATACTCGATGACAATGGTGACCTGGATTATCAGAACCGTGTGATTGCTGGGTCAGACAGTCTTGTCTATCGTCCGTACGCACAGTGGACCACCACGTTCCAGGGCAACGGCGTGGTAGCCGATGAATACACGGCCCACTACGACTTGATGTTCAACCGCCTGATGTACAATGCCAATACCGATGCCAATGCAGTGCTCTGTATCCGTCGGAAGGATACGGGCAATAATGTGGCCGTTATCAACCTGCCATACATTCTGGCCGAGGGTCGTACGGCCTACGAGCTTAATGCCTATTCGCCACAGGAGTATCTCGACCGCGAGTACGACTATCGTCTGGAGTTCTTCCTGCGCGGCGACCGCTGGCAGTATATCGCTCTGCACATCGATGTGCTCGCATGGGTTAAACGCATCCAGTATGTGGAGTTATAGTAAAGGACTTAGCCAGATTTTTCTGTCATAAAAGTTTTGAAAAACAATCTGCGTCATATTAAGTCTTGTGGCATAGGAACTGTATGTGTGTTCTTGATGTCCATGTTATTCTGTGCCTGTTCGTCAGAAGAAGAGGTGTGGAACGAACTGAGCATGCCCGATCCGTCTCAGTACATCAACCTGACCATCAGTGTCAGCAACGGTACTCAGTCGGTAACGCGCACTCCGTTGGGTGGCGAGAACGGCGACGGGCGCGAGACCGGATATGAACGCGAAAACACTGTCAGCGGTGTAACCGTCGTACTCTACGAAGCCGCTGAGGGTATCAATGCGCCGGATGCTACACCCATTTCCTTCGTGGATTACTATCCCGTATCACTAATCTCCCGTAAGGCACAAGGCACAACACAGCCCGACAAGATGCCTGCCGAGGCTGAATATACCACTGGCGACCGCTTAATTCCGGCTAGCGCCGCTTTGGACTTCAGCAAGACATACCACGTCATTCTCATCGCAAATGCCGATCTGTCTGTTACTTTTGGTGCGGGCACTACCTTGGGTATGGTGCGCAACTATACGTTTACCAAGCTTTATGACGGAACAGGTATTGGCACGGCTGCCACAAACTTTGTGATGACCAGTGAGTCGGATGCCACAATTGACTTTAGTGTTGTTGATGAAGTTGTTAAATCATCCTCCAGCCGCATCAGTTATTATTATCGCAAGGATGGTTTCAAGATAGAACGTCTGGCCGCCCGTGTGGACTTCGATGTTACCGGTAGCACGTATAAGGCTGGGCGTGGCTATGAATATTCTGCCGGCGATGGCGATGTATTTGCCGTCGAGGGCGTGACTCTCTTTAATCTCTATAACGAATCAGAATATCTAATCAAGCGCCAGAAAGATGGCGCTACCACCTCGTACCTTGCTGACGAGGTTGCTACTACCAGCTATGTGCTGGATCCCCGTACTAACGATAAAACATCGGCATCTCTGAGTTATCTCAGTCCGATTGCCGCAACCTTACCCGCCACATACGCATTTACGGCAACTGCCTTGTCATCTATCTCTGGTACGAACAAGCTACTGGGCTATGCTATGGAGAATACATTGCTGGCAGACTCGCCGCTGAAGGCTTATGCCACGGGCATTGCCATTAATGTGGCCTATTACCATAAGGGGGCAAGCACTCCATTCCTGAAAAAAGTGCTCTACGGCTTCCTGCGTCATAATGGTGAGGGCACCAGCAGTTACCCTACCTATGAATGGAGTGGTATCAACGATGCGCTCAAGGGCGCTGCCGGTACCCCAATGAACTTCGGCGTGGTGCGCAACAATATCTACCGCGTCAGCCTTGTTCCGTCCTTCGGCAAGATAAAGCTGAAGATAGCCGTTCATGACTGGCGAGAGGTCACACATCCCGCGGTGTATTTATGATGCTCAAAGGTTTGTCTAAATAAGAAACATGGTTATGATAAAAAAGATACTCCGTCTGTTACCCCTTCTGCTGTCGTTTGCCTTTGTGGCTTGCGACAGCGATGAGTTTCGCGAAGAACCCATCCCCGAGGGTTATGGCAGGTTGCGCATGACCATAGCAGTGCCCGAGGCCGCGGCCACCCGAACCGTTACGGGAACATGGCTGGCCGGAGCGGGCAATGAACTGATCCATGAATACTGGGTACTGGTGTGTGATGCCTCGAACAATATAGCCGATGTCATCCACAAGACAGTGACCACCAACACCCACGACGACACTAATAAATGGCATGCCACCTCAACTGCCGACGAGTCCGTCTTCCTCGCTCCAGGCGAGTATAAGCTCTATGCCATTGCCAACTTCACGGCCAGCATGCTCCATGATGCAGGGCTCAGAGCCGATGATGCAGGGAAAGAAGTTACGGTTACTAAACTTCCTGACGGCTTCGATTCCAAAGCCATACGCATACCCAATGGCTATGGCATGGGCACAGACGAGTATATACCCATGTCGTATAACACCGGCCCCACTGCTGTTACCGTTACTGCCGGTGCAACCACCGATGCAGACACCCTGGTGGTGTGGCGCATGATGGCTAAGCTGGAGTTAGACTTCGTGAATGAGGGCGGCCAGCAAATCGACATCTTGGGCGTGGAGATAGAGCCGCTGAACGACGGCACCGTGGGAACAACGCTGAAGCAGACCGTCGATCTGAGTAGCACTGTTGCCAACGACGCCAAAGTCCTCACTTTCCCTGCGGGCGTTAAGAATGACAAATGGCCTTACGAGAAAGGGTCCTCAGTGTCCCTGGCTTCCATACCTGCCAAATCAGGAGACACCAACGGCACAGGCACCTTCGTTGTCTATGTCAATGAATCGGATGCCTCCTTCACCTCCGATGCCAACCAGTACTCACTGCGCTTCAAGGTGAAGCGCAACGATAAGTTCGAGGAACAGCGCTTCGGCATCACCACGAACGAGACAGAGGGATTCAAGGTGATTCGCCGCAACGACTGGATAAAGATTCCCATCCACTTCACCGACTGGCAGTTCCGCATAGAGGTGCTGTCCTTCCCACCCATCTC
>JAEEJI010000087.1 GCA_016281825.1 Muribaculaceae bacterium
GCCGTTGCGCATGTGGCCGTCGCGCTGGAACCAGGTGTAGGTGCCCTTGAGACTGGCGCTCAATTCCCACTTGGCGAGGGTGAACATCATCTGGGCCCAGGCACCGCCCTGCCACGAATTGATGTCATAGTCATAACCGAAGCGGTCTTTCTCATAGATGACGCGGTTGGGGTTATTCAGGTCGTTCTGTGCCAGGTCGGGGTTCTCGGGGAAGTCACGCTCGGCATACTGGTCGATGTCGACCCAGTAGCGGCCGCCCATCAGGTCTTTCAGCGTCTTGTAGTAGGACGACCGTGTATAGTTGCCGTTAACGCCGCCCTGCAGGGTCACCACATCGCTCAAACGCTGGTTGAGGTTGCTCGCCAATGCCCAGCTGGCTTGGTTGCTGTGTCGGTTTTCGATGATATAGGTCGCGCCTTTGGCATCCAAGCCCTGGTCGGCCTGATAGTTGTTCACATAGTTTGCATAGTATAGCTTGTCCCAGTTGATTTGACGCATATCGTCGCTGGTCTGCCACAACTCGGTATAGAGTGCTGCGGCATCCGGGTCGGTGATGTAGCTGGGCAAGTAACGGTAGTAGTCAGGGCGCGGGTCGGGCGCATTGTACCAACTGAGTGCACTGGACGAGTAGAACGACTTGTGGAATGCCGCGCCAGTGTTGAGTGTGGTGTTCATGCTGGGTTTCCAAATCCAGTTGAGGAGCACTGTCGGGTCAAAACTTTCGACCACACGGGCATTACGCTTCTTGCCGTCCTGCCAACCCCAGTTGGCGTTGTACAGGTTGGTACCCGCCAGGTCGTAGGCTTCTTGCACCACCGCCGAGTTGCTTGCTCGACGCGTAGGCGCGCCGAAGGTGGTGATGGCGATGGAGTGTTGCGGGCTGAACACCTTCTGAGCAGCGATAAAGTAGCCTGCACTCTGATAGAACGAGCCTGGCACGATGCCCTCGTCGGCATAGCGACCCACACCACTCAAGGTCAACGCCCACCCATTGGGACGCAAACCGGTGCTGTATGTGACCATGCCGCGCCACTTGTAGTTGCCGTTGGTAAAAGCCACACTCCCACGGAAACCGGGAGCATAGTCCTTGGCGTAGGTCATGATGTTGTTGGCACCGCCAATCTCACCGAAGGCATAACTCGTCGGGTCAAGACCGATTCCGATAGCCTTGCTTTTAAAGGCCTGGTTCATGCCACCAATCATCGAGTAGTTGAAGCGTCCTCGCACCGCATCATTAAAGTTGATGCCGTTGATTGAGGTCGAGGTGTACTCGGTGTTGTAGCCACGCTGACGGAATCGCATGATGCTGAAATCATAACTGGCTGCCTGGTAGAAGGGGTCATCGGTGGCACCAGTGAGTGTACCCACCGCCTGTGTGTTGCCCTCCTCGTCTTCAAGTTCGGCCTCGGTGAGCATGTTCTCGTTGCGGAATTCCGTGTCCATTTCGGTGCCCGCATTGCCGAACGAGACGGGCTCGATGCTGATGGTTCCCACCGAACTCATGCCACGCACGATCTCCACATTCTGTTGCCAGTCCTTGTAGCCATATCCCAGCACGATCAGCAGGTCGTTACCTGGCCGGGCGTCACTGATCTGGAAGTCGCCATTGGGCCCAGTGGTGACGGTGTTGCCCTGCTCATCGAGCAGGACTGTCGCTCCGGCCACGGGTTGGCCACTCCGCGCATCCACTACTATACCATAGAGTCCTGTTTGCTGCGCCAGCACAGGCAGGACTGCCATGAGTGCGAGTAGGATAAAGAGTTTAAGTCTTCTCATTTGTCGTTATTTTTAGGTTATTAATGACAGAAGAATTTGATAAAATGGGCTGCACCTCAGCAAAAATTGTGCAAGGTGAGCGCAATGTCAAGCTTGCTTGAACATTGCCGAACCGCAGCCAATTTTATCTAATTGAAGCAAGCTTCATTGCATTCGGTTTGCACATTTTTAAGTTAAGTTAACTAAAAAATAAGAACTCATAGAGCACAGCGCTCCAAAATTTTTCAAAATTAGGAAAAATTTTTGATACAAGGTACATTTTTCCTCTTTTTTTTATCATTTGACAAAAAAGTCAGGGGCGGCACAGTGCCGTCCCTGACGATACGTTAACAAACCGCAATGATTCTACAGCTTGATGGCCGCCTCGAGGGCGAGGGTCATCATCGTGCGGAACGAGTTCTGGCGCTCCTCGGGAGTCAACTCGACGTGGCTGATGAACGAGTCGCTGATGGTCAACAGGCATGCAGCGCGCTTGCCCAGCACATTGGCGTTGTGGAACAGCGCGAAGCTCTCCATCTCTACGCAGTCGACACTGGTGCGTTCACGCAGCGACTCCCACGATTCGGCATTGGGGCCGCCATAGAACACGTCGCTCGAGTGGACCTCACCAGTCTGCACCTCAATGCCCAACTCTTCGGCAGTCTCCCAAATCACTTTGTTGATTTCCTCGCTGGGATAGAGCACCTTGTCGGTCACGCGGTTGTGCACATAGGCATACGACGACTCGCTGTAGCAAGAATCGGCAAGCACCACGTCTTGCACGGCGAGGCGGTCGGTGTAAGAGCCGGCCGAGCCGATGCGGATGATGTTTTCTACGCCATAGAAGCTGTACAGCTCATGCGA
>JAEEJI010000088.1 GCA_016281825.1 Muribaculaceae bacterium
GGTCAGACGGATCCACACGTCCTGCTCGGGCCAGTAGAACTTGCGGTTGAACACGTTCACGTTGAACTTGCGTTTTGTTCTTCTCTTGGAGTGCGATACATTGTTACCAGTGATCGCCTTCTTGCCTGTAATTTGACAAACTTTAGACATTTTGTTATCTCCTTAGTTGTTATTAATCTTGTTAATTATGTTGAGTTCAAGGCGGGTCACTACTTCGACATCGCCGTAGCACATATTTTGTGGCGAAACCATGCCCTGTCGGGTCATGAGTCCGTCAGTTATCAGGAAGGCTCGCCGTCGCGAGTCCAGGTTGTCGTCCTACGCTTTACCCGCTGGCACTTAGCATCATAGCCGGCGTGTCGAAGTTTCAACGATCATGTGTCACAATACAGGACTAACCGCTTGTCAAGGGTTCCCTGCCTTGAAATCGGCTGCAAAAGTAGTAATTAATTGAGAATTGAGAATGGAGAATGGAGAATAATTTTCATCAGTTTATCTATATTTAACTTTATTTTGCATTTTCACAACTAGAAGTGGCAGCTCAGAGACTCACATCATGACAGTCACAAAATCTACAAAATATAATATTTAGGTGAATATTTGGTTGTTTGGGGAAAATGTTCTATTTTTGCAGTCCCTTTCACAAAAGAATATCATTAACAATAAACCAACGATATGGAAAACAAGAAAATCAGACTCAATGCCAACCCTGTGGTGGCATATCTACAAAAGCCTGCGGCCGAGTTCACTCGCGCCGACCTCATCCGCTATGTCGAGGAGCAAGAAATTAAGATGGTGAACTTCATGTATCCCGGTGGCGACGGAAAACTCAAAACTTTGAACTTTGTCATCAACGACCTGGAGTACCTGGAGACGCTGCTCACCTGCGGCGAGCGTGTGGACGGCAGCAGCCTGTTCTCGTTCATCCAAGCCGGCAGCAGCGACTTGTATGTCCTGCCCCGTTACAACACCGCTTTCATCGACCCGTTCTGTGAGATTCCCACACTGTGCCTACTGTGCAGCTACTTTGACAAGGACGGCAACCCGCTGGAGAGCAGCCCTGAGCACACGCTGCACAAGGCTTGCGAGGCGTTCCGCGAGGTCACCGGTATGGAGTTCCACGCCATGGGCGAACTGGAGTACTATGTCATCTTCCGCGACGACGAGATGTTCCCCGCCATCGACCAGCGTGGTTACCACGAGAGCGGTCCCTATGCCAAGGGTGGTGAGTTCCGCGCCAAGTGCATGAAATACATCGCCCAGGCTGGCGGCCAGATCAAGTACGGTCATAGCGAGGTGGGCAACTTCGTGCAGGACGGCACGGTCTATGAGCAGAACGAGATAGAGTTCCTCCCCGTCCCCGCCGAGCAGGCCGCCGACCAGTTGACGCTGGCTAAGTGGATTATCCGCAACCTCGCCTATGAGATGGGTCTTGACGTGACCTTCGCCCCGAAGATTACTGTGGGCAAGGCCGGTTCGGGTCTGCACATCCACATGCGTATGCTCAAGGATGGTCGCAACATGATGCTTAACAACGGCGCGCTGAGCGACGACGCCCGCCGTATGATTGCCGGCATGATGGACCTGGCTCCATCAATCACCGCGTTCGGCAACAAGAACCCGATGAGTTACTTCCGCCTAGTGCCTCACCAGGAGGCGCCGACCAACGTGTGCTGGGGCGACCGCAACCGTTCGGTGCTGGTGCGCGTGCCGCTGGGATGGACCAGTGGTGTGGACATGTGCAGCAAGGCGAACCCGCTGGAGAGCCAGGCCGACTTCGACACCACACTGAAGCAGACGGTGGAGATGCGTTCGCCCGACGGCAGCGCCGATGTCTACCAGCTGATTGCTGGCTTGTGCGTGGCGTGCCGTCACGGCTTTGAGATGCCCGACGCTCTGGAGGTCGCCGAGCGCACCTATGTCAACGTGAACATCCATGACAAGGCGAACGAGAGCCGTCTGGAACAACTTGACCAGCTGCCCGACAGCTGTGTGGCAAGTGCCGCTTGCCTCGAGCGCCAGCGCAAGGTCTTTGAGGAACACGGCGTGTTCAGTCCTGCGATGATCGACGGCATCATCACGGGTCTGCGTGCGATGAACGACCGCACCCTGCGCGCCGACATCAGCCACAAGGAGCTGCAAGCGCTCGTCACGCGCTACTTCCACTGCGGTTAATCAATGCACAATGCATAATGCATAATGCACAATGCACAATTGCTGCTTCTACAAAAACAATCGCTCCCTGAGTTTGGGGAGCGATTGTTGTCTTTCTAGATTTTGAAGGGTGGAGGTTAGAGGGCGAGGCGGAGGCCATAATAGTAACTACTGAGTGACGGTGTATTGTAGTTGCGCCTCGACACTCGGCAGTCCCAGGCATAGTAACTCCAGCAGCCTCCACGGGTGACGTGGTGGGTGCCAGATGTTGGCCCGGTAGGGTTAGTCTGCGCATCGCTGCTATAATTGCTAAACCAGTCCTGACACCACTCCCACACATTGCCGCTCATGTCGTACAGACCCAACTCGTTGGGGGCTTTGGTGGCGACGAGATGAGTAGTTGTATTGCTATTACTCGTCCACCATGCCACCTCTTCGATGTCGTTGCTGCCAGCATACTTGTAGCCTTGGCTCTTGTTGCCACCACGTGCGGCATACTCCCACTCAGCCTCAGTGGGGAGGCGGAAGGTCTTTCCTGTCAGCTCATTCAGCTTGGTGATGAACGTCTGGCAATCCTCCCAACTTACTGTTTCGACAGGTCGCTGCAAGTTGTCAGCAAAGTAGCTGGGATTGCTACCCATCACCGCCTGCCACAACTCCTGCGTAACCTCGGTCTGCCCGATGTAATAACTGGAAAGCGTCACTTGGTGGGTTGGCTTCTCATCGCTGCCTACATCATTCCCTTGCTCGGCCGTTGCACCCATGGTGAAGGTGCCTCCCTCGACCGCCACCATCTTGAACGTCACGCCATTGACGGTGTAGGTTTGCACTTCCTGATTTGTTTTACCCAGCATAAGGTTGATGACTGCATTCACGTCAGCAATATCAACCGAGCCGTCGCCGTTGATGTCGCCAGCGGCGGTCTGTGCCGACTTGCCCAGCATCATATTGATCACGGCATTGACATCGGCGATATCGACCTTGTTGTCGCCGTTGATATCACCCTGCACTTGCGCCGTGGCGCTCAGACCCAGCAGCATACATGCCGCCAGAGCAAATGTTTTGAGATAAGATTTTTTCATTGTTATTATTGTTTATGTTTAATTTCGTTACAAAATTAATCATTTTTTCGCAATTTACCAACTCTCAGAATGAAAAAATACGTGCATCATGTCGACACAAAGTCGAAAAAGATATCAGTTATCAGTGGTCAGTTTTTTTGAAAGTTTTTTGGAAAAATGAGAAAAAAGAGGAGTGTTGGTTACGCTCGTTTGCATGATTTTTAGTAACTTTGGCTTCGCCGAAGTTACTTCCGTTCGGAAAAACTCAAATAAATTTTGTTTTTCACTCACTTATTCGTAACTTTGCCGACGATGAAACAGATACAGGATTTTCAAGTGACTGAGTGCGCGCAGATAGGGCCGAACTATGCCCTGCTGCGGCTGCGTCCGTTGCATGGCACGATGCCTCACATCGAGCCGGGGCAGTTTGTGCAGGTTGATGTGCCAAACTCGAAGACGACCTACCTGCGTCGCCCCATCTCGGTGAACTATGCCGACACGCGCGAGTTGTGGCTGCTGGTGCGCCGTGCGGGCGACGGCACCAACGCTTTGTGTAACCTCGCTGAGGGCACACGGCTGAACCTGCTGTTGCCACTGGGCCACGGATTCACCACCAACATCCAGGGCCGTGCCCTGTTGGTGGGCGGCGGTGTGGGCATCGCTCCGCTCCGCATGCTGGGCCGCCGGTTGCTGGCGATGGGCGCCGAGGTACACTTCCTGCTGGGTGCCCGCACAAGTGCCGATGTGCTGCAGTTGGACCTGTTCCGGCAGACCGCCGAGACACACGTCGCCACCGAGGACGGTTCGCTGGGGCATCACGGTCTGGTCACGCAGCACCCGGTGCTGCAGGAGGAGTGGAACCACATCGCTTGCTGCGGCCCGATGCCGATGATGAAGGCTCTCGCCGCCATCGCCCGCGAGCGTGACATCAACTGCGAGGTGAGTCTGGAGAACGTGATGGCGTGTGGGCTGGGAGCCTGCCTGTGCTGTGTCGAGGACACGGTGGACGCGGGCAATGTGTGCGTGTGCCAGGAAGGACCGGTATTTAACATCAAACGACTGAAATGGTAGATTTAAGCGTCAAGATAGGACAGATGTGTCTGAAGAACCCCGTGATGACGGCCTCGGGCACCTACGGTTTCGGCGAGGAGTACGCCGAGTTGGTCGACCTGAGCCGCCTGGGCGGTATCATCGTCAAGGGCACCACGCTGGAGCCTCGGCAGGGGAACCCCTACCCCCGCATGGTCGAGACGCCCAGCGGGATGCTCAACGCGGTGGGTCTGCAAAACAAGGGTGTGGACTACCTGGCTGAGCACATCTACCCACGCATCAAGGATATTGACACCGCGTTGGTGGTGAATGTGAGCGGCCGCACGATTGAGGACTATGTGGGTGTGTGCGAACGCCTGAAAGACCTAGATCGCATCGCAGCCGTCGAGATCAACATCTCGTGCCCCAATGTGAAGCAGGGCGGGATGTCGTGGGGCACCACGACGACCGGCTGCGAGAGTGTGGTGAGCGCGTGCCGCCGCGCCTGGAACCGCACGATGATTGTCAAACTCACACCGAATGTGACCGACATCACCGAGATTGCGCTTGCCGCCGAAGCGGCGGGTGCCGACTCGGTGTCGCTGGTGAACACTTTCCTGAGTATGGCCATTGACGTGGAGCGCCGCCGGCCCTATCTGTCGACCATCACTGGCGGGCTGAGCGGTGCCGCTATCCGCCCCATCGCCGTGCGTATGGTGTGGCAAGTGGCACAGGCAGTGAAGGTGCCGGTCATCGGACTGGGCGGCATCATGAACGGACGCGATGTGGTAGAGTTTCTGCTGGCGGGTGCGAAGGCCGTGCAGATTGGCACCGCCAATTTCATTGACCCGCAAGTGACCATCAAGGCCATCGACTTCTTGCAGGACTACATGCAACGGCACGGGATGAGTTCGCTTGAAGAGCTTACTCTATTGCATAATTCATAATGCATAATGCAAAATTCATAATGCATAATCACAGCTCCTACTCGAGTTTGAGTGGGAGCCGTTTTTTGTATTGGTTTTTATCGTCTTTTGAAGAGGGTGAGGGTTGTGGTGTCGGTGAGGAAGACACTAAATAGTCCTTGGGGCTCCTGGGCGGGGTCGCCTAGGTAGGGGTCGCCAGGTTGCCACCGCTCGTGGCGCGGCAACGCCATGCCACTCCATGCCCAGAAGTTGCATCCCGCCACCACAGGTTCATTGGCGCACAAGGTCAAGATAAAGTCATAATAGCGGTCCCGACCCGTGACCGAGGAAGCGGGGTCGAAGCTGAAATTGTCGCGCGGATAGCCGAATTCCTCGATGACGATGGGTTTGCCCAGACGACGTGCGACTGCGATGTGCGCATCCACATATTCGCGGCTCTTCTGACAAGCTAGGTCAACATCCACCTGGCAAGAGTCCTTGCGAGCCCATTGCCATGTGGTGGGCCAGATGTGGACGGTGATGTAGTCGATGTTTGGGTCGGCCGAGATGCGCTCAAACAGGGCTGTGTCGCCCTCGCATCCGACAATGCCCTCGCCGCCCACCGAGATGAGATGGTTCGCGTCCAGACTACGGATGAGTGCCGAGGCCTCACTGAGCCACTGTGCGAACGCTTCATACTGGGGTTTGCCGAAGGGTCGCGGCTCGTTGCCGATTTGCCATGCCATGATGGTGGGGTCGTCGACGTAGGCGCGGCCCGTGTAGCGGTTGGTGCGTGTGACGATGAAACGTACATAGTCGTAAAAGAGGCGATGCGCACTGTCGTTGGCGGCAAACTGCGCCACATAGTCACAATAGGCCTCGTAGCCCTCCACGTTGGGCAGCGGTGTCTTGCCCAGGCCCGTCTGTTCGAGGTAGTAGCCATATCCCCCACTCCACTCCCAGGCATTGTTAAGATAGAGCACCGCCCGCATGCCGCGTTTGCCCATCTCGCTGAGGAGGTAGTCCAACCCAGCGAGGATGGTGTCGTTGTATTGCCTCGGAGCCTGCTGCAGCGTGGGGCTGACCTTGTCGCGCCCGGGCATGCCGTCGCTGCCTACCAACACGCGCAGGTTGTCCAGCCCCAGTGCGTGCAACGAATCCAGTTCGGCGCACAGCCGTTGGCGGTCGCCGCTCTGCCCCTCACTGGCGAGAATGGCGCCATACCACAAGTTTGTGCCCACAAAGCGGTAAGGCTTGCCGTCGATGGTGAGTGTCGTGCCCTCGTGGCGCACAAAACCACCGTTATTATGCTTTTCTGTACAAGCCACGGCCAAGGTCATGATGGCTAGCGCCACCATTATCCATAAGGTATTTCTCATCTGTATCATTGTCATTTGGAATTACAATTGTTCGAAGAGTTGTGACACGGCCTGGTGGTATCGGTCCAGGGTGTTGGCCTTGCGGATGGCTTTGTGGGCGCGATGGTCGGCGTGGGGCAACATCATTTGCCACAACGCTTGCATCTTGTCCAGCAGTTGGTGGTCGCCCCCTGTGAGCGCCCTGCTGTAGCCATCGTAGAGCAAGTCATGGAATCGACGGTAGTTGTCGACAGTGGCCTTGTCTGGACAGAGAAGTGCGGGGTCGGCGACCAGCGCGCGCCCTACCATCACGCCTGCAGCCTGCGGATACTGGTTGAGCAGCGCGTCGATGGCAGCCAATGAGTCGATGTCGCCATTCAGGATTACCGGGGCAGGGATGTCGCGCAAGGTGTCGCTGATGTATTGGTTCATCGTTTCGCAACGATACTGCTGCGTGCCCAGGCGGTAATGCATGATGACATGGTCGACCGCGACCTGGTTGAAGAGGGGCAACACGTTACGCCATTGTACAGGGTCATCCCAGCCCAGCCGCATCTTGAGCGAGACCTTTAACGATTTCTGCTGTGAGAGGGTTTGTGCCAAGTTCTCCAATGCTTCGGGACGCGCCAGCATACCGGCTCCAAAACCCTTTCGCGCCACGGGCGGATGCGGGCATCCCAGGTTGATGTTCACCTCGGTGTAGTCCATGTCGGCGACCGCTTGCAGCATTTGTGCCATGTCATCGGGGCGGCACGCCAGCACCTGCGGTACGACGTGTATGCCCGCGTTGTTGTCAGGCAGGATATCACGCAGGTCGCGCGGTCGGATGCCGCCATGCTCTACCCGCATGAACGGCGCATAGTAAGCCTCCGCAGGGCCAAACACCTGCGCATGGGCCACACGCCACACATGGTCGGTCCACCCCTGGACAGGTGCCGCCAGTATCTTTTTGTCGTCAATCATGCCACAAAGATACTGCTTTTTCTCGATATTTGCCACACAGATTACAAAGGTCACTAAAAAACCGAAGACTGATTGCTCAGGACTGAAATCTTTTCCATACCGTTGGCTCCGCCGAAGGTACTCTCGCTCGGAAAAGTCCAAATAAATTTGACTTTTCGCTCACTTATTCGTACCGTTGGCTCCGCCGAAGGTACTCTCGCTCGGAAAAGTCCAAATAAATTTGACTTTTCGCTCACTTATTCGTACCTTTGCGGCTGTTTTTTTAGGGAAATAGACTAAAGTGTTATGTCACATTTGAGATTTAAGGAAGTTGAGGTTGCTTTCAACCGTGCTCCCGTGAAGGTGGACATCCCGAGTGATCCGCCCAGTCGTTACTATGCAGAGAAGGTCTTTGACCGCAAAAAGATGTTTGAGTACTTGCCTCGCGACACCTATCAGGCCGTGACGCGTGCCATCGACGAGAAGGCACCGCTGGACCGCGAGTTGGCGCACGATGTCGCCAAGGCGATGAAGCAATGGGCGCTGGACCATGGGGTAACACACTATACCCACTGGTTCCACCCGCTGACCGACGGCACTGCCGAGAAGCACGACTCGTTCATCGAGCACGACGGCAAGGACGGCGTGATTGAGGAGTTTGACGGCAAAATGCTGGTACAGCAGGAACCCGACGCATCGAGCTTCCCTAATGGTGGCATCCGCAACACCTTCGAGGCACGCGGCTACTCGGCCTGGGATATCTCGTCGCCCGCCTTCATCCACGACAATACGTTGTGCATCCCCACCATATTTATCGCCTACAGTGGCGAGTCGCTCGACTATAAGACGCCGTTGCTACGCGCGCTGAACAGCATTGACCGTGCTGGCACCGCCGTGGCGCAGCTCTTCGACCCCGAGGTGAAGCATGTCATCTCTTACTTGGGTTGGGAGCAGGAGTACTTCCTTGTCGACGAGGCATTGTATGCCGCACGACCCGACTTGGTAATGACTGGCCGCACGCTCATGGGTCACGAGAGCGCGAAGAACCAGCAACTCGAGGACCACTACTTCGGCGCCATCCCCATGCGCGTCGAGGAGTTCATGCTCGACCTGGAGATTGAGTGCCACCGTCTGGGCATCCCCGTCAAGACACGCCATAACGAGGTCGCCCCCAATCAGTTTGAGTTGGCTCCCATCTACGAGGAGACCAACCTTGCCAACGACCATAACTTGTTGTTGATGTCGGTGATGGCTCAGGTAGCGCGCCGCCACCACTTCCGCGTGCTGCTGCACGAGAAACCCTTCGCGGGCATCAACGGCAGTGGCAAGCACAACAACTGGAGTCTGGGTACCGACACCGGCGTGCAACTGTTCAAGCCCGGCAAGACAGCGAAGGAGAACCTGCAATTCATCACCTTCTTGTCGTGCGTGATGGCTGCTGTACACCGCTACAATGGTCTGCTCAAAGCCTCCATCGCTTCGGCGACCAACGCGCATCGTTTGGGCGGCAACGAGGCTCCTCCCGCCATCATCTCGATGTTTTTGGGCACGCAGCTGAGCCGTGTGTTGCGCAGTCTCGTTGACGATGACCGTGATGACAACCTCAACTTCGGTTCGCGTGCCGGACTGAACCTGGAGATGAGCCAGATCCCTGAACTGATGGTCGACAACACCGACCGCAACCGCACGTCTCCGTTCGCGTTTACCGGTAACCGTTTCGAGTTCCGCGCCGTGGGTTCCAGTGCCAACTGCGCCTCGGCGATGCTTGCTCTCAACGCCGCAGTGGCACAGCAGCTGATGTGGTTCCGCAGCTCCGTCGACCGCAGCATGGCCGATGGGGCTGGTCAGGACGAAGCCATCCTCGCTGAGGTGAAGCGCCTGCTCAAACAGTCGTGTCCCGTACACTTTGACGGCAACGGCTACAGCGACGAGTGGAAGGCCGAAGCTGCACGGCGCGGTCTGGACTGCGAGACATCGGTGCCACGCATCATTGACAATTATCTGCGTCCCGAGGTTGTCGAGATGTTCAGCGAGACGGGCGTACTGACGCAGGTTGAGCTGGAGGCACGCAACGAGGTGAAGTGGGAGATGTATGTCAAGAAAGTGCAGATTGAGGCGCGTGTACTGGGCGACCTGGCACTGAACCACATCTTGCCTGTCGCCACGCGTTACCAGTCGGTGCTGCTCGACAATGTGTACAAAATCAAGACGCTGTTCGTACCTGAGAAATTCGAGCGCATGGCTGCACCCGACTTGGACATGATCGAAAAGATTTCCTGCCATATCCAGGCCATCAAGGAGCAAGTGAGTGAGATGGTCGAGAACCGCAAAGTGGCGAACCGCATCGATGAACTGCGCACCCGTGCCAACGCCTACCACGACACCGTGGCACCGCTGCTGGAGACCATCCGCTACCATGTTGACAAGTTGGAACTGATGGTTGACGACGAGATGTGGCCCCTGCCCAAATACCGCGAACTGCTGTTCATCCGGTAAGATGGGATGAGGAAAATACGGGACTGCGTCTCGTATTACACTGACAAGCGACTAATGTCTATATAAAAGATGGCGCCCCCATTTTTGGGCGCCATCGGTGTATAATGGTTTATATCAGCGTGCGCCAGTGCAGGCGCATAGAAGGGTTGCTATCAGGGGGTAATGATTTGGGAGGAGCCGTCACTGAAGATGATGAGAATCTGAGTGATTTGTCTTCCTGCGGAGTGCCTAGACTGCGATGCCGCCACCTTACCTCTTGCTGCAGCAACAACGCTCTCTGCTACCGAGTTTTGCCGTTGAGTGGTCTGTGGCTTGCGTGCGATGAACGAGGCCTGTTCCGGTTGGTCCACATCATCAAAGTTGATAGACTGCTGGACATGCTGTTCTTTGGCAGCATTGCTCAACGCATTTCCGGGGAACGCATTCTCAGCGAGTTGAGCAACGTCGCCGTCACCATTCACAGCCTCCCCCTGACGAAGCATATCACCATCGCCAAACATGAGCCACATCATATTGAGTTCGGGGTAGGCCGCATGAATCTTGTCGATGACCTCGTTGCTGACTTTCCTGTTTCGACCATTGAGCATCTGGGACAGTGATGGCCTGGGTATGCCACAGATGTCAGCGAATGCCGAGTTGGCGATTCCCATACTCTTCAAGAAGATTTTGATGCGTGAAACGATATCGTTCATAACATTATCATTTTTGTCAAAAAGGTCAAAAACTGAATGCGGGAACCGCTTGTCGTAATTTGACAATTTTTGAGAATTTTATGTTCAAAATTTTGTATAGAAAAAATGCATAGGATTATAAGCAAATTTTCTGGCAAAAAAGGAGTCATTTGCAAAGGGTCGTAAAATGCGAGAAAAATTTTGGGCATTCGGATTGACTTGAAAAACCACTCAAAAAATGGCAATCAAAATCAGGCGTATGAATGAATGGTCAAAATTGGCAGAAAATTGCCGTCTTCCGTTCGTTGCATTTGCAAACCCAATGTTTCGTTTCCAAAATTTTGGGATTGCAAATTTAGAAATGATTTTTGAAACACGCAAATTTTCAAACGAAAATTTTCAAATTTAGGATTAAAAAAGCCAAATTCACCCTCAAGCCACCCTTTAACAAAGCCAAACTCAAAAACTTAAAAAACACTTTAATAATTAATAGTTAATTCTACATTATTATGGCAATTACGTCTATATAACACCAACTTCGATGCACTTGTAGAGCACAACACCCGTTTTTCTATAAGCAATACTTTAATTATTTTTTGCATCTTACTGGGTTTTAGTCATTTGTATGGTTTACAAATAATTGTTAATGGGTAAAAAAGTTACAAATGGGAACGATGTGGATGTAAATTTTGATATTCAACACCTTGTCGTGCGTTTGCAAACCGCTTGTGGAGGTCGAAATTCGGTGTTTGGTTTCGCAACTGGTGTGGTCGAGAAATGAAACAGGGTGTTGAATTTGCAAATTTAAATCCGCAAACAGCCCATGGTAAAACGTCGTGATTTTACCATTTTGACGCTCAACTCAAAATGGCGGCGTTTTTTTTGAGTAGACAGTATGAGAAATCGAGCAGAAAAATCTCAGATAATTGAGCGAGTGCAAAAAATGATATATCGCACACCTTATCAGCCATTTAGGCCGAAAATAATGTTTTTCGCTAGATGAGTCAGAAAATTGTGTTTTTTTGGGAAAAATGCCCTACTCTGCCCTTGTAGGTGAAAAATAGCGTGTTTTTCGAGCAGATAATTTTGGTAGATTTATATAGAAATGCGATGTTTTTCAATATTTAAACTTTAGCAATACGGTAGTGTTTTTTATTGGCCACGGCGTGGCCGTGGCATAGTAGACCGAGGTGACTACAGTTCTTTTTTAAGATAGGTGGCGGTGATGGAATTGGGATTGTTGGCGACTTGCTCTGGGGTGCCTGTTGCAACGACCTGCCCTCCCCCACGTCCTCCTTCGGGTCCCATGTCGATGATGTGGTCAGCGCATTTGATGACATCCAGGTTGTGTTCGATGACGATGACGGTATTTCCTTTTTTGACCAATTTGTTTAACACTCCCAGCAAAACCTTGATATCCTCAAAGTGTAGTCCTGTGGTCGGTTCGTCGAGGATATAGACCGTTCGTCCCGTGTCTCGCTTTGAAAGTTCTGCGGCGAGTTTCACGCGTTGGCTCTCTCCTCCCGATAGTGTGCTGGATGGTTGCCCGAGTTTGATGTATCCCAGTCCCACGTCCTGCATGACCTTTATCTTGTTGAGAATCGTCGGAATGGCTTCGAAAAATTCGACGGCTTGATTTATCGTCATGTCAAGGACTTCGGCAATGGATTTGCCTTTGAACCTAACTTCCAGTGTTTCACGATTATAGCGTTTTCCGCCGCATTCTTCGCACGGTACGAGCACATCGGGTAAGAAGTTCATTTCCACCACTTTATATCCATTACCCTTGCACACCTCGCAACGCCCTCCGCTGATGTTGAAAGAGAATCGCCCAGGCTTGTATCCGCGAATCTTCGCTTCGGGCAAGTTGACGAACAGGTTGCGAATGTCGGCAAAGACACCGGTATAGGTTGCAGGGTTGGAACGCGGTGTGCGTCCCAGCGGTGACTGGTCGACAGTGACCACTTTGTCCACAAATTCCAGCCCCTCGATGGCATCAAAGGGCAACGGTTCGGTGTTCGAACGGTAGAAGTGCTGGCTAAGGATAGGCTGCAGGGTGGCATTGATGAGCGACGACTTGCCGCTTCCGCTGACGCCTGTGACGCAGATAAACGTGCCCAAGGGGAACGACACATCGACGTTCTTGAGGTTGTTTCCACGACATCCACGCAGTGTGAGGCAATTCCCGTTGCCCTCTCTGCGTTTTTCGGGTACGGGGATGGTCATCTTTCCATTGAGGTACTGCGCCGTGATGGTGTCTTGCAACATCATCTCATTGGGTGTACCGGCAAACACCACATAGCCCCCTCTCCTACCCGCTTTGGGTCCAATGTCGACCAAATAATCGGCCTGAAGCATGATGTCCTTGTCATGCTCGACGACGATGATGGTATTTCCCTCGTCACGCAGTCGCTTGAGCGAGTCGATGAGCCGCTTGTTGTCGCGCTGATGTAGGCCAATGCTGGGTTCGTCAAGTATATAGAGTACATTGACCAGTTGCGAGCCAATCTGCGTCGCCAGACGTATTCGCTGGCTCTCCCCTCCCGACAGTGAAGCCGATGCTCGGTTGAGCGAGATGTAGTCCAGTCCCACATCGAGCATGAAAGTGATTCGCGATTGTATTTCCTTGACGATTTCGCTTGCGATGAGCCACTTCTGTGGAGGCAGCACATACTGTAGGTTTGCCATCCAGTCGCGCAGCTCGTTGATGTCCATTGCGGCTAGTTCGGCGATGTTTTTCCCTGCAAGCCTATAATGCAGTGCCTCGATGTTGAGTCGTTGCCCGTGGCACTCGGGGCATTGTTGTCGCGAATAGAATTGTCCAGCCCACTTCTGCGCCTGTGTTGTGGCAGTATCGTCCTGCTGCATCTCGATATACTTCACCAGTCCCTCGTAAGATAGGAAATAGTTGCTTGTGCTCATGGTCTCGGTGCGGATGTTGAGTCGTTCCTCTCCCGTCCCGTTCATGATGTCGTCGATGACCTCGTCGGGCAGTTCGGCGATGGGTGTGTCCAGTGTGCATCCATATTTCTCGCAGATGGCCTGTATCTGCCAGAACACGAGCGTGTTCTTGTACTTGCCAAGCGGCAGTATGCCTCCGGCTCGGATTGACAGTGAGGTATCGGGCATAATTTTCTCACGGTCAACAATGTTGACATACCCCAGTCCCTTGCATTTGTGGCATGCACCAAGTGGCGAGTTGAACGAGAAATTGTGGGGTGCTGGTTCCTGGTAGCTCAGTCCCGTATCTGGATCCATGAGCGACTTGCTGTAAAAGCCCACGCTATCGTTCTCCACGTCCAGAATCATGAGTTGTCCTCCACCCTGCTTGAATGTCTTCTCTATGGACTCGAGCAGCCTTTTCTCGTCCTTTCGCGCCACCTTTAGTCGGTCCACGACCAGTTCGACCGAGTGGTTCTTGTATCTGTCGAGCTTCATGCCGAAGGTGATTTCGCGGAGTTCTCCGTCAACTCGCACGTTCAGGTACCCCTTTTTTCGCAGGTTCTCAAAGAGGTCCTTGTAGTGTCCCTTTCGGTTCTTGACCATGGGTGCCAGGAGGTAGATTTTGTGTCCATCATAGCGGTCCAAAATCAGCTCCAGAATCTTGTCGACGGTGTACTTGACCATGGGTTTGCCCGACAAGTAACTATAGGCATCGGCGGCTCGTGCATAAAGCAGTCGCAGGTAGTCGTAAACCTCGGTGGTTGTTCCAACGGTCGATCGAGGGTTCTTGTTGGTGGTCTTTTGGCCTATGGAGATGACCGGATTTAATCCAGAAATCTTGTCGACATCAGGGCGCTCTAGCACGCCCAGCATGTTGCGTGCGTATGCCGAGAATGTCTCGAGGTAACGTCGTTGTCCCTCGGCAAAGATGGTGTCGAACGCCAACGACGACTTTCCGCTTCCGCTCAGTCCAGTGATGACGGTGAGCTTGTAATGCGGAATGTCGACGTCGATGTTCTTCAGGTTGTGCACGCGTGCTCCCAGCACGCTGACGCATTCTGTATCTTTGCCGTTGATGAGCATAATAATTGACTAGAGGCACTAGAAATACTAGATGCACTAGATGTACTAGACTAGCTTAATTCTTAATTGTTAGTTTTATCTTGTCTGTTTGATGAACTCGATAATGTCCTTGACGGTTGTTATCTTGTCGAGGTTCTCGTCAGGGATTACCACGTTGAACTCTCGCTCGATGGTGATGAGCAGTTCGACCACTCCCAGCGAGTCCATTCCGAGGTCACTCACGAGATTAGACTTTGGAGTCACAGTCTTCGGGTTCACTTTGGCCTGTGTCGCTGCAAGTACGATGACTCGTGTGGCAATGGTGTCTTGCACCTGAGCGGTATCTTTCCTTACGGGCGGTCTTGGCCCATAGACTCTGGGTCTTGGTCCATAGACCAACGGCTTTCGCACACCGTACATGGGTTTCGCCACATGGTCGCGCACCTGTGGTGTCGACTGCGCCAGCATTTGGTCGAAGTCCACTGTCTGGCCGTCGACCACCACCCTATCAGCAGCAGTGAGCTGCACTTCGGGGTTTGACCGATTAGTGGCTTCAGGTGTCATGCCAGCCGCCATAGCGCCCGTGGTGACACCCGCTGCCACCACAGCACCAATTACCAATCGATGTTTCTTATTACCACCTTTTCTCATGATTCGCTATTTGATAGTTTTACATTCTTCAGTCGGTTATAGTGGCACAGCATCAGGTCTCCGTTACTGTCGCGCAGATGAAAGCCATTGCCTTGGCAATAGGAGAACATGGCGCAGTCGGCGCAAATGCCACGCTTCATCCAGTTGCGGTTGCGGTAGATGTCAAATCGGTTGTTCCATACGTCCCAGAAGCTGTCGCGGTAGATGTTTCCCTGTGTGTAGTCGCTGCGTATGCTAAGGCATCCCGATATGCTTCCATCCGAGAGGATGCTCGCCACGGTGAGTCCCGCGTCGCAGCTGAAGAAGTAGTCGCGCACCATGCCCTCGTAGGGTCCCAGGAATCCCTCACAGGCATAGCTTAGGTCGATTTTCCCTTCGATGCGCGTCTTGACGATAAAGCTGAGCAGCTGTGCAAATTGTTCGTCAGTGAGTTGGAGTTCGTCAAGTCCTGCCGCTCGCCCCATGGGAATGATAGTGAAGCATCGCCATTGTCGCACTCCTGCATCGATAAGCAGTTGTTTGATTTGCTCCAAAGAATTGATGTTGCGCGAACTGACACAAGTTATCACGTCCCACTCCAGGTTGTCGACCTCACTCATAAGTTTGACGGCGCGCATGGCGTAGTCAAAACTATGGGGATTGTTTCGCAACCAGTTATGGTCGTCGCTGGTACCATCGATGTCAACCGCCATACTGTCTATGCCAGCCTCGAGCAGTTGTCGCATCATTTTCTCGTCAAGCAGGTACCCGTTTGTCACCAGCCCCCACTGGAATCCTCTTCGCTTGATTTCTGTGCCACATTTTATAATGTCTCTCCTGACGAGCGGTTCGCCCCCGATGGTATTGACAAGCACATTAGTGGGGTCAACATGTTGTGCTATCTCGTCCAACACAGGTAAGAAGTCCTCCAATGGCATTTCAGTGGCACTCAAATCTTTAGCGCAGTCGCTGCCGCAGTGTCGGCATGCGAGGTTACAACGAAGTGTACACTCCCAGAACAATTGTTCCAGAGGATGCTCACGGCAGAGGCGTTCATTCTCGCGCCTAGCCGCTTCGAGGGCTATGAGTTGCGATGGGGACACTTTCTTTAATTGAGAATGGAGAATTGAGAATTGAGAATTGGGACGGCAAAACCGTCGTCCACACAACCTATGCTTGCTTCTAGCGTTTTGCTTTAGTCTACTACCCAAGCTTTGCTGTAGGCAGTGAACTTGCGCTTGGAGCGGTAGAGCTCGTTGTTGAGTGGGACGTGCACCTTGTAGGTTTTTCCGCTGGTGTTGGTGAGCTTGGAGGAACGAATCCATGGGTTTGCCTCGCGCAATTGTGCGTAGGTGATGCCCTGTTGCTTTGCCCAACTGATCCAACTGGCGACCGATGATGTGACCTCAACGGTTTTGTAGTTGACGGGCTGGTAGAGCTGCTTGGTGCGCAGTCGATAGCCATATCGTTTGGGGTTCTCAAAGACCATCTTGAAAGCGAGAATGCGGAAGACATATCTCGAAGTCTCAGAAACCAGCTGCAAATCAAATGAGCTGTTGACACCCTGCTTGGAGAGTTCGCTGGATATTTTGCCCATACCGGCATTGTAGCTGGCGGCCACAGTGGGCCAATGTCCATATTTGCTGTAGGCGGCCTTTAGGTATTTGCATGCTGCGACTGTGCTTCGTTCCGGGTCATATCGCTCGTCTACCTCGTCGGTCACCTCTAGCCCATATTGTTTTCCTGTCGCCGCGAGCAGTTGCCACAGTCCAGCTGCATGAGCCGGCGAGTATGCCAATGGATCCATGGTGCTCTCGGTGCATGCCAAGTAGAGGAAGTCTAGTGGCACGTTCTGCTCCTTGAGGATTCTCGCCAGCGCGGGGAAGTATCTGTTGGCGCGTTTGAAGCAAAGCAGCGTGCTGGTCTGTCCATAGATGACTGAGGTGAGTTCTCGGTCCAGTCGCTCGGCCATGTCCAGCCTGTCAAAGTCCACCTTCTCGCCGGCGAATGTAATGGATGAGGGAATGTCGGGGTTTGCCGTGACATTGAACACGGCACTTGCTGCACCCTGATTAGCCGAAGTCTGGTACTCGGGTTTGAGTTGCGCCTGGCAGGTAAGTGTCGCCAATGCAGCGATGATTATGATGAGACGTTTCATATTGTCTAATATATAACCCCGACGGCAAAACCGTCGGGCACATAACAATCAGTTCTTTTATTAGTCGTCTTGGTTGGGATCAGCGAAGGGATCGTCGGTATTAACGGGATTATCTGGTGTATTATTAGATGTACCGCGGTCTTTGTATCGGATGATGTTGATGTCTCCGCTGAGTTTGTACTTCTTTCCGTCGCTTCCTTGCGCCTGGATGACATAATAATATACACCAGGACTGACAAGTTTACCATGATAGGTGCCATCCCAACCTTGTGAGGGGTGGTTCAGCTCGATGATTTGGTTTCCCCACCGGTTGAAGATCCAGCAATGGAAGTCGGTGATTGATCGGTATGACACTTTCCAGATGTCGTTCGTTCCAATACTAGTTCCCGGCGTGAAGACATTGGGACAGACGAGTTCGCTTATGCCGATGTCTACGGTGAACACATCGCTGTAAGCCTCACATGATCCATCTCCGTTCGACCCTATAAAGCGCCAGTAAGTGGTTCCGGCATCGTTGAAGTCCTGCTCGACAACCTCCTGGTTGAGTCGCAGTTGTATTTCGTTAAACTCTGGGTCTAGCGCCATTTGCCACTCCTTGTGGACTACCTCATCAGTGCAGAAGGCCTCAAAGGTGATGTGTACGGGTGCCGAACCTCCGAGGGTACCCTCGGTTTCGCTCTTCTTCTCGTTGTCGTTGTCTCGTTTCTCTTGTGTGGCAGTTGCGTGCACCTCGACCGCCGCAGTTGCCCAAGTGTCGCTTTTTCGGGTGACCTCCTCGCCCCAGAACTCCATGAATCTGTCGCCCGAGATGGTGAATGTGGTGTTGCAGGTGGGTGCGGGCATAACGATGGTGGGTTTGAAATTCTCTTGCAACTCGGTGACCAGATTCTGTTGCCAGTGGGTCGAGTCATCCCACTCTAAGTTGTAGTAAGAGAGTTTCAGGTCGCGCGAGAGCGTCTTTCTTGCTCCGTTGATGGTGTAGTAGTGTATTTCGTGTCCCTCACCCTCGACGTGTATGGTTACGGTGCTGCAATCACGGTCGTCATCGGCGTAGATGCCATTGAGCGTTAAGGGGTATCGCGAGTAGTCGGTAACCCAAATGTAGTATCTCGTTGTACCTTCCTCGATGATATATCCCTTTTCAGCTTCGACTTGTTCGAGCGTGTACACTAGTCTCTCGTCAGCCGAGATTATATCGATGGGCTGTGCATAAGCGCCTCCCATTTCTCCGAAGATATAGAATGTGACGGGATTCTGTGTTGTTGCAGTATAGGTCATGCTCACTCCCTCGGTCTCATGTAGGACGAAAATCTTGTTGAGTCCGGTATTTGCGGGCGGGTCAATCTCCATGACCTTGTGCTGGTTTCCGACGAAAGCGACCTGCGCCTGTGCAAGCATCGCCATCACCGCCATCAGTATGGTATATATCAATTTTTGTCTCATCAGATGCAAAGTTACTATATTTGTTTGATATAATCTATTTCTTTGTCAGTAATTAACATTTACTATTTAAAAACGGAAAAAGGTTGTTGAAATTGTGTGAATTTTTGTACCTTTGCACCCGAATTTACCCACCTATTATAATAGTATGATAACATTCTTCCAGAAAGGGAAAGAGTTCATCTACGCAGTAGAATGTGACCACACGCTCAGCGTCCAGGAAGTCAAGCAGTTGGAATGGCTTCTAGATGGTCAGCACCTCGAGTCCCAATCCCTTCACGGCAACTTTGTTGGTCCTCGCAAAGAGATGGTAACACCCTGGAGTACCAATGCAGTGGAAATCACTCAAAACATGTCGATGCGCGGTGTGAGCCGCATCGAGGAGTTCAGCATCACTGACGGCGAACCAGTATATGACAAGATGCTTCAACGTCACTACGTCAAATTGGACAAGAATGTTTTCCATGTGACGCACCAACCCGAGCCCATCGTCTATATCCGTAACCTGGAGAGTTACAACATGAAGGAAGGGCTTGCGTTAAGCAGCGAGGAGATTGCCTACCTGCAGTCATTGTCAGAGCGTCTGGGTCGTCCGCTGACCGACAGCGAGGTGTTCGGCTTCTCTCAGGTCAATAGCGAGCACTGCCGCCACAAGATATTCAACGGCACCTTCATCATTGATGGTGAGGAGATGCCCCTGTCGCTGTTCAAACTCATCAAGAAAACTTCGGCTGAGCACCCCAACGGGCTGATTTCGGCCTACAAGGACAATGTGGCCTTTGTCGAGGGACCCCGCATCGAGCAGTTCGCTCCCCGGCATGCCGAGGTGCCCAGCGAGTTTGAGGTCCGGGAGATTGACTCGGTTCTCTCGCTGAAAGCCGAGACGCACAACTTCCCGACCACGGTCGAGCCGTTTAATGGTGCCGCCACGGGTACTGGTGGCGAGATACGTGACCGCCTGGGTGGTGGTCGCGCCAGTCTTCCGCTGGCAGGTACAGCGGTATACATGACCAGTTATCCCCGCACCGAGGTTGACCGCAAGTGGGAGCGTTGCACAATGCCTCCTCGCCCGTGGCTATACCAAACTCCCGAGGAAATATTGATCAAGGCTTCGAACGGTGCGAGCGACTTCGGCAACAAATATGGTCAGCCCCTGATTTGCGGGTCGTTGCTCACGTTCGAGCATAAGGAAGGTCGCGAGCAGTTGGCCTACGACAAAGTCATCATGCTTGCAGGCGGTGTCGGCTATGCCAACGCCCGTGATGCCCTTAAAGGCACTCCCGTTGCCGGCGAGAAGGTGGTAGTGATGGGAGGTGACAACTACCGCATCGGCATGGGTGGCGGCGCGGTGAGCAGTGTCAATACCGGGCAGTATGCAGGTGCCATCGAGCTGAATGCCATCCAGCGCGCCAACCCCGAAATGCAAAAACGCGTTGCCAATGTCATTCGCGCGATGAGCGAGAGTGAAGGCAATCCCATCGTGTCAATCCACGACCATGGTGCCGGCGGCCATCTGAACGCACTGAGCGAGCTGGTTGAAGCCACTGGTGGCCACATTGACATGTCGGCACTGCCTGTAGGCGACCCCACATTGAGCGCCAAGGAAATCATTGGCAACGAGTCGCAAGAACGCATGGGTCTAGTCGTCGAGCCGAAGGATGTGGAGCGTCTGCGCCAGATCGCTGAGCGTGAGCGCGCACCCTTCTATGTCGTTGGCGAA
>JAEEJI010000006.1 GCA_016281825.1 Muribaculaceae bacterium
AGCGAGTCGATGAAAGCCTGCTCAAAGTCGTGTGCCGCATCTTCCTGCCCCGTGAGTACATACTCGTCGTGTATGGCTCGTGCATCCAGAATGGTGCGCTGCAGTGCGATGGTGTCGCTGCGGTCGGCATGCGTCACCATCCATGCCGCCTCTTGGCCACGAGCGACGGCATCGTCGGGGTCGGCTACTTGACAGTCATCGCTATTCCTTCCCGAGCATGCCATGACAGCTAGTGCCAAAAACAAGTATGCCAATCGCCTACTCATCTTCGATGACATTCACACCCTGTGTGAGCAGCTTTTCGGCAAAAGCCTGAACGCGCTCCATTTGCTCCTGATCGCAAAGCAGGGTAATGCGGTTGTCCTTGTGAATACTGAAATGGTATCCTCGCTTGAGTTTTCGGTTCAGTTTGTCTTTGTCATAGACAATCTGAAATGGTATCCTCGCTTGAGTTTTCGGTTCAGTTTGTCTTTGGCATAGAACTGATGGTATGCGTCAATAGCCTCAAACTCAACAGGCCTCTTCTCGATGTCATTGAGTTTATCCACCACCACGCCCACCATAGCTTGCATTGCCTCAAGTTCGTTACGTGCAGCCCTCGACACGGTATCCTTGCCAAACTCTTTTCGGAAATTTTCTATTCTGTTGTCCAGGTCTCGCAAGGCGACAAACGCCTGTGAGTCATACACAATCATGTTGTTCGTCACGATGGCCAAGTCTGTGCTGATGGGTTGATAACTATCGGGATGTTCGAGCATGCCATCGAGCATCTTTTTGATGCGCTCATTGACACTCTTCTCGACCTTTGCTTTCATCGCCTGGCCCACCTTTTCGGCAATTTGCTCACGTGACTGCGGCTTGCAGGCGCACATGAGCACAAACGCCACTATGATCCAAAGATACTTTTTCATCATCCTAAGATTTTTGATTTATCGCCCAATGCAACGGTAAGTGAATCCCATCTGCTCTAGTTCAGCGGGGTCGTAAATATTGCGTCCGTCGATAACCAGTGGCGTGCGCATGAGAGACTTCACGCGGTCCCAAGCCGGTATGCGGAACTGTCGCCACTCGGTGAGGATGAGCAGTGCGTCGGCTCCCTTGACTGCGTCATACATGTCAATGCCGCAGTAAACCTGGTCCCAACGCAGCTTGGTGGCATTCATTGCCACAGGGTCATATACCCGAATGTTGCATCCAGCCTCGGTAAGTTGGTTGAGCGTGACGATTGAGGGTGCCTCGCGCATATCGTCGGTTTCGGGCTTGAACGACAGTCCCCACAGAGTCACGGTCTTGTCCTTCAGATTATCTCCAAAGTGTTGTTTGAGCTTTTCGAAGAGGATATGCTTCTGTCGGACGTTGACGTTGTCGACCGCCTCGAGCACCTTCATCTCGCAGCCATTGCTTTGCCCAATCTTAATCAAGTCCTTGATGTCTTGTGGGAAGAGTGTGCCTCCATATCCACAGCCCGGGAAGATGTACTTCGGTCCAATGCGGCTATCTGTTCCCACACCATGTCGAACGGTGTTGATGTCCGCCCCGACGAGCTCGCATAAGTTTGCAATCTCGTTCATGAAGCTCACGCGGGTGGCAAGCATGGATGTGGCGGCATACTTAATCATCTCGGCTGTTCGTGTATCGGTGTAGATCACATGATACTCGTTATGGCGTAGAATGGTGTGATAGAGGCGCCTCATGGCTTCGACAGCACTTTCGGCTTCTGTACCAATCACGATGCGGTCGGGCTTCATGAAGTCTTTTATTGCATTTCCTTCGGTGATAAAATCGGGGTTGCTCACCACATCAAAGTGCAGGTCACACTTACGGTCAGCCATTTCCTGCCCTATGATTTCGATGACTTGTTGAGCCGTTCCGACAGGTACGGTCGACTTGAGAACGAACGTGCATGGCTGGTTGATAGATTGTCCGAAGACACGTGCGATGTCATAGATAGGTGCCAAGTCGGTCGAGCCGTCTTTATCGGGCGTAGTGTCGATGGCGCAGAACACATAGTCCACATCGGCAAAGCCCTTTGCAAAATCGCTGACGAAGCGCAGACGTCCCTCATTGACATTGGTGGTGATAGCCTTTTCCAGACCTGGTTCATAGATGGGTATTGAACCGAAAATGAGACGGTTCACTTTCTGTCGGTCGGTATCGACACAAATCACGTTAGCGCCTAGGTCGGCGAAGCATGTACCCGTCACCAGCCCCATATAACCTGTACCTACGATTGATATGTTCATCTTAATTATAATTGAGAATTGAAAATTGAGAATTGCTGCTATGCAGCCCTTTTATCTATTGCTTTGTACAAAAAATATGGTGCAAATGTACATATTTTTTGCGAGAAAATCTTGCAGTGTAGCGAAATTTTGTCTATTTTTGCGTTACTTTATTGACGTAAAACCCAACAATTTTTAACTAACCATTTAACAACCAAAGTTTTATGAAGAAGTATTTAGCAGAATTGGTAGGTACGTTCGTACTGACTTTACTTGGCTGCGGCGCTGCCGTGAGCTTGAATTGTGGTGTCGATACCGCATCGGTAGTTGGAACCGCCTGCGCCTTCGGTCTTGCTGTTGTCGCCATGGCCTATACCATCGGTGGAATCAGTGGTTGCCACATCAACCCCGCCATCACGCTGGGCGTATTCCTCAACAAGGGCATCAGCGCTAAGGACTGCGGCATGTATATGATCTTCCAAACCATCGGCGCCATTTTGGCTGCTGCAGTGCTTTATTTGCTTGTTTCAACAGCTCCCGACCTGGCACTTGGCACAAAAACAGGCGCCAACGCCTGCGCTGGCAATGTAACTAACGGTTTGATTGCTGAGATTGTGCTGACCATGCTGTTTGTTCTGGTCGTTCTGGGTGCCACGAGCAAGACTAACGGCGCCACCAACAACCTGGCAGGTCTCGCCATCGGTCTGTCGCTGATTCTGATTCACCTGGTGGGCATCCACTATACGGGCACGAGCGTGAACCCCGCCCGTTCTATTGGCCCCGCTCTGTTCGAGGGTGGAAAAGCCTTGAGCGAACTTTGGGTCTTCATCGTTGGTCCGTTTGTCGGAGCAATCCTTGCTGCCTGCATCTGGAAAATCATCAACATGGACAAAGAGGTAGAGGCTGAATAAGACAGTCTGATTCCTACCCTTGAATCGGGGACAAGAATTCCCTCCCACTTATCGAGAATGGGAGGGAATTCCTTTACTATCTAGGACGCCACTCTTAGATTGAGAGACGGCGCAGGGTCTCGACCAGTTCTGGGTCGATGGGTTTGTTCTTATGAACGGCCTTGCTGAAGGGGACGTAAACAATCTCTTCGTTCGAGTCGCCAATCATCACGTTGCGCTGTCCTTCGAGCAGTGCGTCGATGGCTGCAGCGCCCATGCGTGAGGCAAGGATGCGGTCGCATGCCGTGGGCGAACCGCCTCGCTGCAGGTGTCCAAGGATAGTCACACGCACATCGTACTGCGGGTATTCCTTGCGGACGCGCTCGGCCAAGCCCATGGCCCCGCCGGTGATGGGACTCTCAGCCACCAGTACGATGCTGGAGTTCTTGCTCTTGCGGAAGCCGTTCTTGATGAGTTCGGCCAACTGGTCGACCTCGGTCGAAATCTCTGGTATGATGGCCGCCTCGGCACCACTGGCGATGGCTCCATTCAGCGCCAGGAAGCCTGCGTCGCGTCCCATCACCTCGATGAAGAACAGGCGCTCATGGCTCGAAGCGGTGTCACGGATACGGTCAACGCACCACATCACCGTGTTGAGGGCGGTGTCGTAGCCGATGGTATGGTCGGTGCCGTAGAGGTCGTTGTCAATGGTGCCAGGCAGACCGACAACGGGAACATCATACTCGGCGGCAAACTCGCGGGCACCGGTCAATGAGCCGTCACCGCCAATCACCACCAGAGCATCGATTTCGTGCTTGCGCATGTTTTCATATGCCTGCTGGCGGCCTTCGACTGTGGCAAACTCCTTGCATCGCGCCGTCTTGAGCACAGTGCCGCCATGATGGATGATGTTGCTCACATTTTGAGTCTTGAAATCGACGATTTCGTCCGTAACAAGTCCGCGGTAACCGCGGTAGATGCCTTTGACCTTGAAGCCGCTGAAGATTGCCGAGCGCGTGACGGCACGTATGGCCGCATTCATACCCGGTGCGTCGCCGCCCGAGGTCAACAGTCCTATTGTTTTGATTTTAGCCATTGTTTTAGTAGTTTTAGGAAGCCCCCAAAATCCCCCTAAAGGGGGACTTTTAGACTATATTGCAATTACTTTTACATTGTGCAAAAGTAGCAATTATTTTGACGATATGCAACAAATGACCGAAAAAAATTGGAACGACAGATTTGTCATTCCGTTCTTTTACGCGAAATGCGTTGACTAGAGGCACTAGACACTCTAGATAATCTAGACGCTTTAGATAATCTAGATGAGTATGGACAGTCTAGTCGATGTAGCCGAAGGCGCGGAGTTTGTTTTCCTGATTGCGCCAGTCGCGCTCTACCTTGACGTAGAGTTGAAGAAAGACCTTTTTTTCGAAGAAGCGCTCGATATCTTTGCGCGCCTCGATGCCGACGTGTTTGAGTTTGACTCCTTGGCGTCCGATGATGATGCCCTTCTGGCTGTCACGTTCGATATAGATGACCGCCATGATGTGAATGGCGGTGTCGCTCTCATCAAACTTCTCGACGATAACCTGTGTGGCATAAGGCACCTCCTTGTCGTAAGTAAGCAATATCTTCTCTCGGATAATCTCGGTGACGAAGAAGCGGCTGTTGCGGTCGGTAAGGGCGTCCTTGCCGAAGTATGGGGGGCTCTCGGGGAGGAGTTCGACGATGCGCGCCATCAGGTTGTCGACATTGAAGTTCTCAGTGGCGCTAGTGGGGAACACCTCGGCCTCGGGCAACAGCTGTTTCCATCGGTCAATGATGGCTATCAGGTCTTCGTTTCCCTTGAGGAGGTCAATCTTGTTGATGACCAACAGGACGGGGATTTTCTCGCGTGCGACCTTGTCAAGGAAGTCCTGATTCTTAGTGGGGGACTCGATGACATCGGTGACATAGAGCAAGATGTCGGCATCGATGAGGGCGCCCGTCGAGAAGTCAAGCATGCTCTCCTGCAGTTTGAATTTGGGCTTGAGCACGCCTGGTGTGTCACTGAACACGATTTGGTAATCATCGCCATTGACGATGCCCATGATGCGATGACGCGTGGTCTGGGCCTTGCTGGTGATAATGGACAGGCGCTCGCCGACTAGACGGTTGCTCAGTGTCGACTTGCCCACGTTGGGGTTGCCCACTATATTGACAAACCCTGCCCGATGTTTCTTCTCATTCTCCATCAGAAAAGACTGTTATGACATAAAAACACATTTAAGAAAGAACATAAGAACATCAGCGATATTGCCATGTTCTTATGTTCTTGTAACAAGATAGTTAACCGCAAACTATGATCTAGAATCTGTTAACTATTAACTATCCAAATCCCAGATAATGTACATGGCTCCCCAGGTGAAACCAGCACCGAAGGCGGTGAGGATGAGTTTGTCACCCTTGTGGAGCTTGTCACGGTTCTCGTCCATGCACAATGGGATGGTAGCTGCGCTGACATTGCCACGGTTAACAATGTTGACCATCACCTTACTCTCGTCGATGCCCAGTCGGCTACCCACGGCCTCAATGATGCGTAGGTTTGCCTGATGCGGCACGAACCACTGGATGTCATCGATGGTGAGGTTGTTGCGCTTCATCACGTCCTGGCTGCTGGTGAGCATGTCCATCACTGCGTGGCGATAGACGGCGCGTCCCTCTTGGTAGAGGTAATGCAGTCGTGCTGCTACCGTCTCCTGTGTTGCAGGCATTGCCGAGCCACCAGCCTTGTAGACAAGGTGTTCGAGTCCGCTACCATCGACATGGAAAATGCCATCCATGATGCCCACGGGTTCCTCGGTAGGCTCGACGAGCATGGCTCCGCATGCATCGCCAAAGAGCGGGCAAGTCGTGCGGTCCTCATAGTTGGTCATGCTGGTCATCTTCTCGGCCGAGACAACAACCACCTTCTTGTACATGCCGCATCGCACATAAGCGGCGGCACTCTGCAAGGCAATCAAGAAACCGCAGCATGCGCCCTGGATGTCGTAGGCGTAGGCCTTCTGCTCGATGCCGCATTGGTGTGCTATAATTGATGCAGTCGACGGGAATCGGTAGTCGGGGTTGCTAGTGGCGCAGATGAGCAAGTCGATGTCAGCGGGATTGGTGTTTGTCTCTTTGAGCAACCGGTTGACGGTGATAATGCCCATGTAACTCGATCCGACCGGCTTCTTGAGCACGCGTCGCTCCTTGATACCCACACGCGTGGTGATCCACTCGTCGCTAGTGTCAACAATCTGCGATAGCATCTCGTTGTCGAGCACATCATCGGGCACATAGGATGCCAGTCCCGATATTCTTGCGTAAAGCATTTGCGTTGTGTTGTTTAAAAGTCGCTATAAATAGCAAATATCCTAAATACAGTGACGCGAGGCGTCAATATTTAGGATAAGCCGTTTTCTCCTGAATTCATGTATTGGACGTTGATGCCATTAGATAGCGGCCTCGTCGCCCATCACCTTCTTGCCACGGTAGTATCCACACTCGGGGCAAACAGTGTGATAAACATGCCATGCACCGCAGTTGCTGCACTGTGCGATGGTTGGAGCCACAGCCACGTCGTGTGTGCGACGCTTGGCCGTACGAGTCTTTGATTGTCTACGTTTAGGATGTGCCATTTCGTTTTATTGTTTTTTAGTTATTTTCCTTGAGTTTTCGCAATGCTTCCCAGCGTGGGTCGATTGCGTCGCTTGATTGGTCGTCACCTGGGAGTTCATCGACCTCATCTGATGGTCCTTGGGCATCGGGCTCGGTGTCAGTCCAGTGCTCGTCGAGATGGGCCATCATCTCGGGGTCGCACTCGCCGTCGGCATGACAGTGCACGATGGGGATGGTCAGTAGCACCGTGTCACGCATCAGTTCGGTCATGTCCAGTTCAGTCCAAGTCTCAGGGACCATCAGCACGCCATCGCGGCTGTCGTCGAGTTCGTCACCTTCCTGCCTTATGGTGAGACAATAGTCGGTGTCGACATCGAGTGTCATGTCCTCCAAGCATCGGTCGCAGGGGATGACGAGCCATCCCTTGCATACCATTTTCATCACAAAGGTGTTTTCGGTCTTTCGTGTCACCTCGAGGGTGATGTCGACACTGCTACTCCGAACTTCGGTCTTTTCAACTCGGTTGAAAAAATCGCTGTCCAGATGATAGTTAAACACCTGAGTGTCAAATGGCAGCGCTCTGAGTCTGAGCTTAAAACCAGCCATTTTTCCTCTCATTTTTCGATAAATCGCTGCAAAGGTAGTAAATAATTAAGAATTGAGAATTGAGAATTAAGAATTATTTTTTGTGGTCTTCATTTTTTAACACTTTGCGAACGCAATTCCTGCAAAAACCGCGAAGTATGCGAAACTCTCGTTCTTTTGTCTCAATTGTCACTTTACCTTCCAGAGGTAGAGGCGGTCGCTGGGGCGGATTTTTTGGTCGGTCTTGATGCTGAAGTGTTCGCCCTTGACGGTGCGGGCGACAGGTTTGAGGTCAACGCGGATTTCCTCAATGCGCATGGGCAGGGCACCGGTGGTGGGGCCGATGATGAAGATGTCATCGCCGACATGCAGTTCGCCCGATTCCATCACAAACTCCGCCACGCCCAGGTTGCTGAAGTAGCGTACGGCCTTGGCGCAATACTCCTTGACGTGGGTCGAGCTGGAGCCATACTTGTGCGACCACTCCCCTAGCCTTTGTCCCAAGTAGTAGCCGTCCCAGAAGCCGCGGTTGAACACCTGTGCCAAGCGCTGGTCCCACTGGGCAATCTTTTCTTCGTCGTAAGTGCCGTCGATTACCGCATTCAGCGCCTCATTGTAGCAACTCACCACAGTGCGGACATACTCCGGTCCACGTGCGCGGCCCTCAATCTTGAGTACACGCACGCCGGCATCCAACACCTTATTTATAAAGTGAATGGTCTTCAGGTCTTTGGGCGACATGATGTAGGGGCCGTCGATAGCGAGTTCGTCACCCGTCTCGCGGTCGGTGACGACATAACCTCGCCGGCAAATTTGTCGGCAGGCACCACGGTTGGCACTGGCACTGGTCTCGTGGAGGCTGAGGTAGCACTTTCCGCTGATCGCCATGCAAAGAGCACCATGGCAAAACATCTCGATGCGGACAGGCTCGCCGTGCGGACCACGAATGTCGTCGCGGGCGATGACCTCGCTGATACGCGACACCTGATCGAGGTTCAGTTCGCGTGCCATTACCATCACATCGGCCCACTGGGCATAATAGCGTACCGCCTCGCTGTTGCTCACGTTAACCTGTGTGCTAATGTGCACCTCCACGCCGATGCTACGGGCATAGAGGATGGTCGCCATATCGCTGGCAATGATGGCGCTGACCTGAGCCTCGCGCGCCGCGTCGACGATGCGGTGCATATAGTCAATGTCCTCGTCATATACGATAGTATTGACAGTGAGATAACTCTTCATGCCATGCTCATGGCACCACGCAGC
>JAEEJI010000089.1 GCA_016281825.1 Muribaculaceae bacterium
ATTTCACTGACGGACAAAACCTCACTACGAGAGTTGTTCGAAAAGACTGAATTCAATCATGTCAAGGAACGATTTGGTCCCCTCTTACCGGGGCTTTTTGATTAATATTTAACTTGTCCCAATTTTAACGGGACACTAATGATGTCAATATTGTAATACCTTATAATTATCTAGTTAATCTAGCCTTGGCCAATATCGATGCGGATGGCGGCAGCAATAGTGCGGCTGCAGAGGCATTTAGTAAAACACTGGAACTGGCAACGATTTTTTGCTTTCTGAAATATCCTGTTCAAAACTTTGGGAATGTGTGGGAAGATATATTCCATAGAGACAGGGACACGGTAGAATTTTTCAGGGATTTGGTATATAAGGAGAGTATTTTTGGACTGACACAGCATTCTGTATGGTTTACCAAAATGTTCTGTGAGCGAGTGCTAAGGTATATGCATGAATCAGGCAGGGCGCTGGAAAACGGATACACATTTGATGAATATGAGCGATTGATGAGCTATGTTCTTTCTACTGCTAATACATTGAAATGTGTAGAGCTCAGAAAAAACAAATTGAAAAAATTGGGAATCAAGGCTATTGACCAATTGATAGAAGATGTGGCAACAGATGACGACGTATTAAATAAAGGATTCAGAACACCTCTGGATGAAGAAAAAGAGAATGCTGCAAACAAGCCTCTGATTAAAGCAAATGGTAAGATATATGCCTTGCCAGCTACAATAGGTTCATGGGGGTGGTTCGAGGCTCTAATGACGGTTGTACGCAATCAAGAAAAAGGGGATAAACAAAAAGACATAGATAAGGAAGTTGGGAAGTTGATAGAGGATTTTATCAACGAGAAACTTGACGAAAAAGGCATCTCGCATTGCTGTGGCGCTTATCCTCCACCAGAAAAAGGTGAAGCAGATCTTGTGGTAGAGGCCACAAAAGGTATCATGCTTTTTGAGATGAAGAAGAAAAGCCTGACTAGAAAGGCGAAGTCTGGGGATGAATTCAGAATTGTGTCAGATTTACTGGGAAGTCTTATAGATTCCCAAGCTCAATGTTTTAGGACTTCGCAACTTATGATTGAAAATGGGTATGTGGATTTGGATGATGGAAACGGGAATGTGGCAAGGGTAGAGAAACAGGAGAGAACGGTTGAGTGCATCTCGGTATGTTTGGGCACTTTTGGCCCACTCCAAGACAGAATGCTTATCAAGAGCATTATGGATGAAATGTGCAATAAACCGTTGACGGCAGAATATGATGGTGATGATAAGCAGAACATAAAGGATGTGAAGAAGTTTAATAAGGAAATGCAGAAGTGGATACCATACTTGAACGAAGAGAAATCCAACGGTGATTCGAAAAAGAATCCTTTCTTCAATAGCTGGTTCTTGGATTTGGAACAATTGATACTAATTGTGCAGGAATCAAATTCAAACGACGAACTGCTGGCGCGGTTGAAAGAAACGAAGTATGTATCTGGGGGGTCGTATGATTTCTACAGAGAGCGCAGGACGGTAAGGATGATTAATGGTAATAAAACGTGAGCTCGACGAAAATAAGTTGCTGATACTCAGGTCCTCCCCTAAGCTAGGGGAGGTGTCGCAAAGCGACGGAGGAGTGTGTGACACCGCCATGCTCCTTGACACACGCCCCCACCCGCTCCCTCTCCTCCGGTCTTCGGTCACCTCCTCTCGGGCAGAGGAGGACTACACCCGCTCTTTAAGCGTCAATGGGCATCACCTCTGCAAAACAAGAGCAAGCTCTCGTTCTGCGTTCGGCTCGCGCCATTGGTCCCCTTTCCGAAAGGAGAGGGGAAGTATTAGCGAATCGCTGAATAGTTACTGATGAATTTTGATAGCTTTGGTGTAATTTTTTCATCTAATCCGTCAAAGCCCGCCATGAGCCATCAAAAGCAACGAGGACAACAGGTGACAACTGTTTTTTTATCAACATGTTGTCTTTGTTGTCCTCGTTGTCTTTATGATAGACAGTAAATTATCGTTTTCTCTTCTTGCCAGACGATTTGCCGCCGGACTTGGAGCTGCTCTTGCCGCTCGAGGCTTTGCTGCTTGCCTTGCTGCCTTTCGAGGCTTTCTCGCTCGTCTTGCCAGACGACTTGCCGCTAGCTTTGCTCGATGCTTTGCCCGGAATCTTGATGTTGTCACCTGCTTTGATCTTGTCGCCGCTGATGTTGTTGGCCTTGCGCAAGGCTTCAACGGTGGTGCCATTCTTTTCGGCAATCTTGGTCAGCGATTCGCCCTTTTGGATGGTGTGCTCGGTGGTCTTGGGTTGCTCAACGCGTGCTTGCTTACCACGCTTGGCGCTGTCGCCACGCTTGCTGCTGCTGCGCGAATGCTTGTAGTTGTCCTCTTGTGAGCGGCCTTTGCCATGACTGCGCTTGTCGGCATAGCGCTGGTTGCGCTGATGCCACTGGCGAGAGTCTTGGCGGGTCTCCTGACGAGGCTTCTCGACCTTGGGTGCGGGCTTGGGCGAGTCGATGTGGATGGTCTGTGGCCCATGGCGACGTGCCTCAACTGCAGCCTTCTCCACTTGTTTCACCTCGTCTATTTGTGCATCTTCGTTCTCATCGGGGCTGTCTTCATGGATGAATTTCTCCACATCACCCTCGACCTGGGCTGTCAAGTCTTGGCCAATTCTATCGGCATCTTCCTTCTTGACGCGCACTCGCTTTTGGGTCTGCACCTTTACCACCTGGCCGCGCTTGACGTAGCTACCGCCGTTGAGCGATGCGAAGGTGCCGGGACTCATGCCGTAGTGAGCTGCGATGCTGCTGGCGGTCTCGCCCCGACGAACCTTGTGGTACTCGGTCACCAACTGGGTCTCGTAGGTGTAGTCACTGTCATTGTTGTCGCTGCTGACTGTGGAGCCGCCGGGCTCGACGATGTCTCGGTGGTTGTACACCTCGGGATGCCAGGCGAGGATGCTGTCCTCGCTCATGATGTAGCTGTAGACTTGCTGCGACGGCAACACCAGCGTGTAGGGGCGTGTGTTGCCCGGAATCACGTCCTGGCGGTACTGCGGGTTCAGCACGCGGATTTCTTCGATGGGCATGTTCAGCACATGGGCAATCTGGTTGAAATGCACGCGCTGGTTGATGCTGATGGTGTCGGTGATGAGCGGCTTGCGAGCCAAGCCCGGACTGATGTTGTGACGCTTGAAGTAGGTCATGATGTAGTTTGCGGCGATAAACGCGGGTACATAGCCACGAGTCTCGCGTGGCAGGTAGTTGTAGATTTCCCAGAAGTCCCCATTCTCGTTGCCGGCACGCTTCAATGCCTTGTTCACATTGGCGGGACCGCAGTTGTAGGCGGCGATGGCCAGCGACCAGTCGTTGTAGATGCTGTAGAGGTCTTTGAGGTAGGTGGCGGCCTTCTCGGATGAGCGGTAGGGGTCGCGGCGCTCGTCGACCAGCGAGTTCACCTCAAGGCCTAGCCCCTTGCCGGTACCCACCATGAACTGCCACAAGCCTGACGCGCCGGCGCGTGACACGGCATTGGGGTTGAGGGCACTCTCAATCACGGGCAGGTACTTCAATTCCAAAGGAAGACCCTCTTTTTCCAGCGCCTGCTCGAAGATGGGCATGTAGTAGAGGCTCATGCCCAGCATTTCCTCGACAAGCGTGCGGTTTCGCTTGACGTAGCGGTCAATGTAGCTGCGCACCACTTGGTTGTAGGGCATCTCGATGACCGTGGGCATCGCCTTCAGGCGTTTGATGTACTCTTCCTCGCTGACCTCGCCCGCGTCCTTGTTCTCGACATCGGCATCGAGGATGGTGTAGTTCTGCAGATACCAGTTTTCCATCATCGCCCGGGTGTCGGTCTCAAAGCTCTCGGGAAACACGATGTCGTGGTCGGTGATTGACTGTTTGAGCGTGAGGATGTTGTTGCGTGGCCCGGCCCAACTGGCCAAAGCCAGTCCTGCCGCGCACAATAGTGTTAGATACTTTCTCATATGTAGTTTTTTTTAGTAATTAAGAATGGAGCCTTACTCCCACCCCCTCTCCCCCCGGAGAGGGGGTGGGGTGAGGCTTATTAAAAGCTTATCGCGCACTGGAGCCCGACGGAGGACTTCAGTGGGGAATAGGTATCTTGCGGGGCGATGACTGCCGGGCGAACTTGCATCGACAGGTCGGGCGAGATGTCGAAGTGGGCCAGCGAGGCATCGACATAGGCATCGACGATGTTGATCAGGTAGACTCCCACCATGCCGATGATGCACAGGTCGCGGTAGCGGCGGTAATAGTCACGCTTGTTCTTCAACGCCTTTTGCAGCCAGGCCATGTCCAGGTCACTCTCCTTGACAGTGGGAGGGTAGAAGTCCATATAACTGCGCGTGTCGGGGTCGTTGTCCATCGCGTCCCGATAGGCGCGGCTGTAGTCGTTGAGCATGCGGTTGTTCCACGACGTGCCGTAGCTCAAACCGACAAAGGCGCCCACGACGATGGGTAACTTCCAGTAACGCCGATTGTAAATCTGTCCCAGTCCTGGACACAATGCCGATAGCCACAAGGCGCGCTGTGGGTCGGGGTTGAATGCCCTCACCTTGCCCAGTGAGCTCACAGCAACGGTATCGCCCAGCAGTTCGATGCCTTCGATGTGTCGCAGTGAGTCGGCACTGGCAAAGTGCAGCGTGTCTCCGGC
>JAEEJI010000090.1 GCA_016281825.1 Muribaculaceae bacterium
ACAGAAGTTAGTACAATATATCACCGCCCGCGCTGGGCATGAATCCATCGAGGGCGAGATTTGTCCCGGCTATGACCCAATCTGCCCACCTCGCCGCGAGGCGCGCGAGTTGGGCGGCAAGCGCACCCCCTTGGTCATCGCCTCCTGCAACCGCGAGGCATTGACGGGGGCATTGCAACCCGACTTCACCGATGACGAACTAGTGGATGTGCTCGAACAAGTCATGGTCATCACGCCCGAGGGTGACAACATACCTGGCTCATTGCTACAGCAGCTGCACGAGCTGGAAGATGGCGGTAACACCCTGCCCGTCATTGCCCGTGTTCACTACGACGACACCCAGAGCGAGTGGCTGCAGGTAAAGGCCGGTGCCGACTTGGGCGCGGTGATGATGAGCGGGTTGTGCGACGGCATTTGGATTGACGCTCCGCAGTATCCCGACCAGGACGAGGTGGTACGCATCGCCTTCGCCATCCTCCAGGCTTGCCGTGTGCGCATGAGCAAGACAGAGTTCATCTCCTGCCCCTCGTGCGGCCGCACCCTGTTCGACCTGCAGACCACCGTCCACCGTGTGCAACAAGCCACAGCGCACTTGACCCACCTCAAGATTGGTGTGATGGGGTGCATCGTCAACGGCCCCGGCGAGATGGCCGACGCCGACTACGGCTATGTCGGTGCCGCAAGGGGAAAAATCAGTCTCTATAAAGGCAAGCAGTGCATCGAAATGAACATCCCCGAGGACCAGGCCATTGACCGCCTCGTCGCCCTCATCAAGGCCAACGGTGACTGGCGAGAGCCCATCGACAAGTAGGTAGTTAGTACTTGAGTGTAAACGGATTTGAAAAAGCCTGTGCGGCACAAGCTGAGGCTAAGTCTTGGTTTGTATTGTTCATCCCCACTTGTGGACCACGACTAATAATCTGATAATCGGCTTGTCGAATGCTCATGTGACATTTTTCAAAAGTAGTGTTCAATAATGCCATCGCTGCAGCACACGACTCAATATACATGGGTATGCCACTCTGCAGATGCATCCCTTCGTAGGTAAGCTGTCCCCAATTGCCATATTGCCGCAGCGAGGTGTGACGGGCGTTCTGCAAGGCCGTGCCACAGGGCAACACGAAATCACAAGACCTACTGTGCATCACTTGCTGAGCACAAGCGGCTATTGTGGCAAACATCTCGTCGCTGGAGGTGACGGGTTGTCCGTTCACCTTGATGGTACCGTTCGATAGCCTTGACGAGCCATCGGGATAGGCGGGTGTGAGAAGCCACCCCAACCGACCCCTATAGTCATTGTCCCGTAAAACCTCAGCCAAAGGTTGCAGATAGGGCGAAATGGTGGTGAAATCATGACTCTGCTGACTCACTTGCTGCATCGTTACATAGTCCCAATGCTCATCTGCCAAGGCTTGCAAGGGCTTGGAGAACGACTCCTTGTACCACTCACCGCGCTCGGGTGTCCATTTAAAATAGGTGCTATATGCCGTATTGCCTTTAAACGATTGTAGGTGATAGTCTAATGAGGCACCACCAGTGTATAAAATCCCCACAACGATATACGTTCGGGGAGACACTTGCTTCAACACAAATGGAAACAAAGCCAGCGCATCTAGGGTATAACTATTGCCAATAGCCAGAAGACGCAAGGTGTCAGGTTGCATTGCCTCTGGCAGAACCTGTGCAGATTCATCAATGGGTTCTTCTAGCAAGGTACCACCACATGAGGTGAGAAACGATGCCAAGAGCACAAAGGCCAAAGTCAATATAGTCTTATTCACCTTAATTCTTGATTTAAATCGTTTATCTTAGTTTGTGGCGATAGTAGTGTGAGCGGCTGAAGGCGAAGTAGGAAGCGATGCCAATGGCGTTGACTGCCACACCGCTCCAGAAGGCGCTGGCATAGCCTAAGTGTTCGGAGAACACACCGCCGAGGATGACGCCGAGACCGATGCCCACATCCCAGGCGACGAGGATGGTGCTGTTCGCCGTTCCACGTTGGTCGTGGGTAGCAAGATTAATCATCATGTTCTGAAAGGCTGGCCACATGTGTCCGTTGCCTAGACCGATGAGCACTGCCGCACCATAGAAACCCCAAAGGTTAGGCATGGCGACAAAGAGCGTGTAGCCCACCAACGAGATGAGCATACCCATCGAGGCGTTATGTACTACCCTGCCCTTGCGCAATGCTGATGCGCCCTGCAGGCGCGACAACATCAGTCCTACTGCTAGAATGAGGAAGAATGTACCGGTGCCGCTGGTCACACCCATGGTCTCCTTGGCATAGATGGCGAGGTAGGTACTCAACACGCCGTAACTGTAGCCGAAAGCCACCATGTTAAGGAAGAGCAAGGTGCCTGCCACGAGAAAGAATCGGTCGAGCGAGACGGGACGTTTGCCCTCAACCTTCGGTCGAGGCTTGAGTTTGACAGTAGCGTCAACCCACAGCCCAATGCCCGCGATGATAAATGCCGCCCAGAAGAGCACCTCATAACTCCCCACCCAATTGAACAGATAGATGGCGACGGTAGGCCCTGTTGCCATAGCCAGGTTGTTACTCAGTCCATAGTACCCGATTCCCTCGGTTCGACGGCTGCTGGGCAACACATCGATGGCAACCGTACTGTTCGATACCGTCAACGCACCAAACGGCACGCCGTGCAGGGTGCGGACGATGCCAAAGAGCAGCAGTGTACCCGCCGCCAAGTAGCCAGCAAAGAAGATAAAGAAAAAGAAATAACAGATGAGCAACACCTGTCGCCGCGGGAATGTGTCGACCAGATAACCGCTGAACGGCCGAGCAATCAATGCCGCAACGACATATCCGCTGAGCACGGCACCAATCACGTCCTTGGTTGACCCGAAAGTGTCGTGCAGGTAGAGCGGCAGCAGCGGCATCAACAAGTAAAAGGCGAAGAACAGCAGGAAATTTGCTGCACTCACCTTGATAAAGTTTGCATTCCACAGTTTGTCGTCTGTCTGCTTCACGACAATTCGATTTTGGGTGCAAAATTAGTGCAAGTTGAGTGAAATGCCAAATTTATTTGAGCATAACTTTGTTTATCTCACGCAGATTACGCAGATAGATTTCAGTCCGCAGATTGCCAAAGTTCTGTATGGTAGCTTGCCCCGGCTTCGCCGACACGCAAGCGCAGACTTTGGCTAGCTGAAGGTTGCCAAAGGTCTGCTTGGTGCGGAAGTGGCTGGAGCCACTCATGGGTGCCGATATAAGAAAACCAGACAATGCTGAAAACTATGGGTGAATCTGTATGGACTTCTTGCCGTCCTCGATGACGATGCCATTGTAGTGTTCGTCGACCCGCTGTCCCATGATATTATAGACCACTCCGTCACCTTGATATGAGTTTGTGGTATCTATGACCGCCGGTACATAACTCTGTCCTGTGAGCATTCTGAATTCCTCCTGTGCGAGAGCCATCTGCGCACGGAAAGCCGGACTAGTCTGCAATCGGCTATAACCGATGCTGGCCGCCACGCGCGTAGCATCCACATCGCTCTGCCAATGTGCACCCACAATCACTCGACTCTCGCCATACATCCACCCACGGGCGAAGATGGTGTCAGCATTGGCGGGGTTGATTTCGGCAAGCAAGAGTGCGCAAGTCCATCCTCTGGCCGTGTGTCCCGATGGGTAAGAGCCTTCCTTTCCGAGTTCCACCTCATCTTCTTCCTGTCCGTCAGTAAGGATGTGCTCATGGAAACGAACATAAGGTCGCATACGGTTATAGAACTTCTTGGGAGCCACACGCATCTGGTCGGTTGTGACAAGGCTGGTCTCGAGCAGTTTCCAGATTTGCGGAGTGCCCTCGCGCGAGATTTCCAGGCCAAAAGGCTCATTAAACTCTTGGAACAAAGCCTCATAGGACCACACTGCATCACGACGAGCAATTGCAGCACGCTCTTCATCAAGTCGCTGCTGCTTTCCCCAAATATATCGCATGATGTCGTGTACAAAATGTTCACTCATGGTGTCAGGAGGTGCCGGCAAGCATTTAATCAAGTTAGGTAACTCACTTGTCGTAAAATATGGTTCCACAGTGTTTTGCGCATTCACCATCAAGCAACTGCAAAGGCTGATGATGGTCGCAAAAACAAAAAGATTTAGTTTCTTCATTTTTCGTTAGTGTTTGATTTTATATAATTCTAAAGCAATTTTCCTTTCAGTGTAGCACTGGTAGCGCTCTCGACTTGGCACATCACGCGGTCGCCAATCTGGGTGTCGCCAGCGGGGAATACGATGACCTTGTTCTGCTGAGTACGGCCAAACATATCGTCCTTTGATCGTTTGCTGTAACCCTCAACAAGCACCTCGAATGTCTTGCCTACGTCACGCTGGTTGCTGGCAAGCGAAAGTTCATTCTGCAAGGCAATCATGCGGTTCAGGCGGTCAATTTTCACTTCTTCGGGCACGTTGTCGGGCAGGTGCTTGCTAGCAAATGTACCCGGCCGCTCGCTGTACTTGAACATAAATGCCGAGTCGAAGCCCACTTCACGCATCAGGCTCAAGGTTTCTTGGAAATCCTCCTCAGTCTCGTCGTGGAAGCCTGTGAACATGTCGGTGGAAACACCACAGTTGGGCATGGCGGCACGGATGCGAGCGATTCGGTCGAGGTACCACTCGCGGGTATACTTGCGGTTCATGAGTTTGAGCACCTTGTTGCTACCGCTCTGCACGGG
>JAEEJI010000091.1 GCA_016281825.1 Muribaculaceae bacterium
AACGCTTTCTTGAAATTGGCCTTGAGGGTTTTTACCTTCATTCGGCCATCTACTTTGAAATCTGCCATAATTGATTGTAAATAGAAGGAATAAAAATTAATTGTTTGATGATTTTTTGTCAAGTTTTTGATATCTCTTGTAGCCAAGATAACCAAGTATCGCTGGCAAGAGGCACAAGCCGAATGTAACGTCCAGGAAATCGACTACGCGCCAAAACCAACCCGATCCACCGCCCAATTTCTCGGGAATAAGGTCCGCCCAAGTCACCCAATTTGACAAACCGTCACTGAACAGCACATAGAGTGCTACAACGGCCAATACTGCAAGGGCTATCAGCTTCATTTTCTTGGGCCATCTCGCCGAGAGTGCCCATAATGCCACCGCAAGCACAATTGCATGAATAGCCAAATAAGATGTCGTCTTGAACAACCAAGGAACATCGAGAAGATACATGACTACAGCAAGGATTGCCACTGGTAACGCAATGACATCTGCTATTTTAAGAACGACTTCTTTATTCATCTTTATTTTTTTTCTTCGCCCATAGGCCACTCATTGATTTTCCGAGGGTGCTAAAGCCCTTGCCAGCCTTGTCAATCACCGAAGATGCTCCGCTCTTCATAGTCTCAGCGGCCGAGCTGGCCACACCTGCCACAGAACTAGCAGCCGAACTTATGCCCTCGGAAGCTGATGAATAGAGCGAACTTGTGGTTTCAGCCACAGATCCTGCCAGAGAACTGATACCTTCGGATGCAGTACCATAGAGCTCGCTAGCTCCCTTTGATACTGAGTTGGCCGCCGAACTTATTCCGTTGGCTGCAGTACTAGTCCAAGCGCTGACGTTGTCATTCACTGAAGTGAACAGTTGTGTCGCATTAGACTTGATGGCATCGAACATCGCATCAGTCTTCTCCTTGTCGGCCATGGTTGTGTTGATGGCATCACCGAGCTTATTCAGACTGATATGCCCTTTATCGTCCACCAACAGAGCCAGCGCGTTGAAGTAGACATATCCCGCCGTCAAGGCAAGCAAATACTGCATGACACTCGACACCACGGCACCTGTGGCCTGCCCTGCCCCAGGAATAAACTTCAATATGTTTGTAATGCCAGACACCGTGAATCGGGAGGCAAACTGTGAAAACAAAGCCGTGATGATGGTCTTAAGGTCAATGCCTACCGAACTTATGCCCAGCGTCTTGTTGATAGCTTGGAACATCTTCAAGGTATTGGCTGAGCCCATCACGATGTCGGCTCCCGGCACAGGTACGAGACCTGCGCCGGCAGCCAACTTGCAATGCTGATTCACCACATTGACAATTTGTTCAGGCATCAGTTTGTGTGCCTGCGAATCAATCAGTTTGCTGATGAGTTCCTCGGCACTTGATGTGAGCAATTCCTTGGGTGTCATGGGGCAATCGTGAGCTTATTTGTCGAGAATCACAAACTCGGTGCGGCGATTCACCTCAAGCGATTCTTTGTTAAGCGGTTTGGAAGACCCGAAGCCTTTTGCCTGCAAGCGTTCGGCAGCGATGCCCTCCTTGTTCACAAGGAAGTCGACAGCTGCCTGTGCGCGGTCCTCGCTGAGTTTCTGGTTGACGGCTTCGGTGCCTTCGCTGGAGGTATGCCCCTCAATGCTCAAGCGCAGTTCGGGATTGCGGTTCAACACTTTCGCCAAGTCGTGAAGCGCGAGTTTGGCATCATCGTTGAGGTCTGCTTTGCCTTGCTCAAACTGTGCTGCATTGAAGTTCTTTTCGATTTCCTCAATCTGCTCAACATAGACGGTATCATGGACAATGACCTCCTTGACCACCTCTTTTTCGATTACTTGCGGGTCTTTCTTGTTGCCGAAAGCCAGCCAACCGATTAAGCCCAGCAAAGCGGCACCCAGCAAACCCCACAACCAGATGGGTAGGCCTTTTTTCTTCTCCTCTCGAGCAGGGGGTGTATAACCGTTAAGCATCTCGAGATAGAATGAGCCTTTCTTGCCAAAGCCTTTTTCGGCGGGGTCGAATTGGGCTATCTCAATATCATAGAGCTTCGCCTGCGCGATGGCGCGTTCAAATGAAGGTTTGGTCCACATCTTCACGACCGACACCTTCTGTCCGTCGCCCATAGTGAGCAATTCATCCTCATTCTTGAAGTATCCGTCCCAATTGGCATTGGTACCCTTCTCATCGGCGGGGATGAAGATTTCCTTGGTTCCCATATCGGGATTGAGACTGTTAGGGAATGCCTTGCGGATGTCCTCAAGGGTGGCTTGTGGATACATGGTCATGTAGGCATGCATAATGCCCAGCGCAGTGCGATTCTGCGCTTTTCCGTATACGCGAATTTTACTTGCCATTTCTACTGATTTTTTTGATTTTTAAGCATCTAATGTACTTTTTGCGTTATATCAAATAACGACAAGTTGCTGTTATTCAACCTCTCCGAGGTTGCAGTATTGGGATTGTCTCCACCCCATGCTGCGCACCTCTGCGAGGTGCTTGCATGGGGTTATTGAAAATTTTGCCTCTCCGAGGCAATCGCATCTTCGATGCTAACTATCAATCCATCAATAACATATCATTTTAGAAACTTGAATTGGATTAATCTTCAAAAGAGATCTCTAGTTCGGGTTCTTCTTTGACCATGTCACACAGCAGCAGGACTGCGGTAGCCTGGTCCATACCCAGTGCATCGGCCACGAGCAGAAGGTTGTCCACCTCATTACCGGTAATTACACCGTCACACAGTGCCATCTGCATCATCACCTCATAAACGATTCCTGTCTCTTCCTCGTCCACAGCCTGTGCATGCTTCTCGAGATATGCGGTGATGGCCTCCTCGTCAAGGGCGGTCGCCTCTTTTTGGGCATCTTCAATCAGTTTCTTGAACTCATCGGCAGGCAGCTCGAGTGCCTCAATGATTTCCTCGGTGGTCTCGCGTTCAACTTCGCTGTACTCTCCGTCGCACCAAACGATTGATGCCACCAGCGCTGCAAGTGTCTTGATATCTGTCTTCATTGTTTCGCTGTTTGGTTGTTTAACTGAATAATCTCTTGAGGCGGTTTGAGAGGCTGTTTTTAGCCTTGCGTGCCTTCGCCATGCGGGCTGCAATCTCCTTGCCTTCCTTGGTGCGTTTGTCTACTTTACCACTTTGGGTGCGTTTCAGCGTGGTGCCGCTCTTCTTCGTTGTCGTGCTCTTGGCACGTGCGGCGCGGGCCTTTGCCATACGTTCGGCTATGGCCTTTCCTTCCTTGGTACGTTTGTCAACGGTACCGTCTGCATTTTTCTTTACTGCCATGATTGAATTGTTTAGTTATTACCCGTTGGATGAATTATTTGTTTAAGCAACTCATTTCCTTTTTCTACTGTTGTTCAACCTCTTCGAGGCAATCGCATCTTCGATGCTAATGGCACATTTTCAGTTTTTTGCGTTATTGTTAATTCATCCAATTGGTTAGTTAAGTGATTATTTTGCGTATTTTGACTTCAGTGCTTCCATATCCTTTTTGGTGGCGTTCTTGGGAATGTCTGGCAACTTGGCCAATGTCATCTCGTCCAGTGCCAACACCCAGTCGTCAGCCGAGGCGATTTTGACCTTCAGCCCAAACTGCGACTGCATGTCCTTGATGAAGCCAGCTACTGTCTTGCTTCCACGACAGTCATAACTACCAGTTGCAGTCACCATGTCAGCCACCTTCTCGGCTCCAGTGCAGCGCTTGTTGCCGTTGTACACTCGCAGAGTACCTCCAAACTCTGCCTTGAATCTCTCACACAAGGTTGACACCAACAGGCGTCCATCAACTTTGATTACCATTTTTGTAGTCTTTAATGATTATTTGTTAATAATTACTTCATAATTAATAAAATACCCGTTTCTGCTTTGCCTGCGAGAATGAGAGCCAATGTTGTCGCAAGGCGTTCATGTAAATCTCATTTTGGCATCCGGCAAACGCGTTGTCAGCATGAACGAGAGCATTTCGCACCAGGGCATTAAAGTCCCCACTGCTGCGGTTCTCGGCAGCGGCAGCAAGTCCGATGTTATTGATGAAGGTCACATAATCGTCACGCCCCAGCAACAAGGACATATTGCCGTCTTCAAACTTTCCCATACGCCACAGATATGCATCCAAGATGTCAAACTGTTGGTAGCCATTGAATGGCTTACTGTCATTGAACAGTTTAGCTCGCAATTGATTGATGCACTTGACATAAGGCTCTATGTCGGGGGTTTGTGGTAAGCGTTCAACGGGTCTTATCTTCAGCATCCGACAAACGACGGGATATGCCTCCTTGGCTAGCCGGTCATAGATTGGAAAGCCCAATGGGTATTGTCCACGGTCTTGCATGACCTCGTAATAAGCATATTTGCTGAGCAACGACATCTGCTTACTGCCTTCACGCAAGTCCTTTTGGATGCCATAGGGCTCATCAAACAGCCTGTGGCGATCCTTGCCAAGGCAGGCAATGGCATAGAAGTAATCTCTGGCTTGTTCTCGAGTGCCTAGGGACATAATTTTCTCGGCCATTTCCTCAATAGAGAAATAGCTATAAGCCGCGTTGGTCGAATAGAGCGAGTCGATGACGATGAGCCGCAATATCAATTGACCTTTATTGTAATCTCCGCTTTGAAAGAGCGATCCAATCAGCGCTCGCTGATTGAGATAGTTGGCTTGTGATAGGTCGATATCAACATCCAGTTCATCGACAGCGATGCGTCGCAATGTGTCAAGAATCGCCGCCTTCATCGCTCAGAGTTAACGATAAACCCCTTTCTTATATCCATTCTTCTCACAGAAGGCATTGAAGGCCGAGAGAGTCATCGTGTCAGATGTTCCACTCGTGTAGTAACGGTGTCCTTCTGCATCGGTATAGCAAACTTGTGCATAGAGACCGAAAACGGTATCAAACTCTTTCTCCAGCGTGCCAATGCGTTTGTTGCCAGCGATAGAGATTGAGCCCCCCGAGTCAGCACGGCGTACTGACGCCAAAGTTTTGTTTCCATCAATTTGAGTGATACTCTCACCCTTTTTGACTTGATCGCGTGCATAGCTATAGTAGATGCCCAATCGCAGATATGGGAATTTTTGGTTGAATTCTTTCTGCAATGTGACAATCTTCTTGTTGCCAGTCACCGTGATGCCCGTTGAAGATGCTGCTGGCTTTGAGGCAGTGGCCTTCTTGGCAGTCGTAGTAGCCTTCTTAGTTGCAGTAGCCTTTGTAGCAGTCTTCTTGGCCGCTGTCGTGGTCTTCTTAGCCGTAGTAGCTTTCTTGGCTGTGGTAGTCTTTTTAGCCGTAGTGGTTTTCTTGGTTGTAGCCATCAGATTATTTGTTTTCGTTCAGAAAATCGACAAGTTTAGACCCAAAGTGACGGGTATTCCACTTCTCGTCATACTCAAACCCGACGGCTTCGCTAATCTCGCGCAATGCACCAATTGTGTTGTCATAAATGCGGTGAACGTTGATTGAGCCAGAGTCTTCAACTGTAACGATGTACTCACCATAAATTGCTGATTTCTTAGGCATAGTGTTTTTAAGATGCATTTCATTGCCATGCCCAGTCCAGCCCTTGACTGAGAATTATACAAAATAAGAGAGCGTGGGCTGCTTTATGCCACGCTCTGTCATTTGAAGGTCCTGAGAAAACCTGAAGAACACAAAGGGGGGATAAGTGACAGTCCACGCCCGTACCGGCGTGGAACCGCTTAGCCTCATCTCGTGTCCTTGTTTGAAGAATTTCTCAGGTTCTCAAATGACAAGAGTCAGCAAAAACGCTTCTCGTTTTTCCGCAATGTTAATGGGTGGACAGATAATTGTCCACGACTGCAAAGATACACATTTGTTGGCAACAATCCAAACTTTCGCCCAAAAAAATGTTTTTTCTTCGTTAAAAGCAGCAAAATGCTCGCAAACATGATGAAAATGGTTTCGTGGGGTCGCGGTCGATGATATAGAATTAGATGTAAGGGAAATGGAGTGGGTCTGCCGCACCTACGGCGCTTGATTGGAGGGGCTACCAGTAGCAGGGGTTGACAAAGGTTTGCTGACCGCACGCCACCGCTGACGCGGTGACTCGTGCTGCAAACTTTGTCGAGCTGAAGGTTGCGCTGCGCTCCACCCCTGCCTAGACCCTACACGCTCCTGACGGAGCTTCGTGGATGTCGCTTGTTAGATTGAAACGCGAAGCACACGAAACAAACTTCAAACATGCGAAACGATTCTTTTTTTGTTTATTCGCATGATTCGCTGTTTTGATTCGTGTGGGTTCGCGGTTTAGATTAGAGACAATGGGGTTGGGCTCAGCCACTAGATGGTGGGGAGTTGGGTGATGAGGCGGAGGATGTCGAGGGCTTGGGTGACAGTGGTGACCTGGTCGATGCTGAAGGAGCGGCGGCCGTTCTTCTCGCGGATGTGGCAACGCTTGGGATTGGCCTGCAGGTATTGCAGCATACGCCCAAAGGCGGGCGACTGGTAATAGGCCACATTCTCCTCGCCGACAAAGTAGGTGTACATCACCTCGCCCTTGAGCGCGATTTTCTCGATGCCCAAGCGGCGCGCGTAACGGCGCAGCGGGACGATGCGGATGAGCTCCTGCGCCATGGGCGGGATAGCCCCGAAACGGTCGACCAGTCGCGCCTCGAAGTCCTGCACCTGAAGGTCGGTCTGCATGGCATCAAGTTCGCGGTAAAGCGTGATGCGTTCGTTCTCCTGCGGCACATAGGTGGCGGGGAACATCAATTCGAGATCGGTGTCGATGGTGCAGTCGCTCACAAAGTCTTGGCGGTCTTCGCTGGTTGCCGCATCTGCCGCCTCCTCGGCGAACTCTTCGGCAAACTCCTCGGTGCGCAGTTCAAGTACGGCCTCCTTGAGGATTTTCTGGTAGGTCTCATAGCCCAAGTCGGCGATGAAGCCGCTCTGCTCCGCTCCGAGCAGGTTGCCTGCCCCGCGGATGTCCAGGTCCTGCATGGCGATGTGTATGCCCGCCCCCAGGTCACTGAAACTTTCGATGGCCTGCAACCGTCGCCGTGCCACCAGGGTCAACGGTCGCCCTGCAGGCACCAGCAGGTAGCAGAATGCCTTTCGGCTGGAGCGCCCCACGCGTCCTCGTAGCTGGTGCAAGTCGCTCAGACCATAGCTGTGGGCATTGTTGATGATGATGGTGTTGACATTGGGCATGTCGACACCGCTCTCGATGATGGTGGTGGAGAGAAGCACATCGTAGTCGTGGTTGGCAAAGTCGATGATGGTCTGCTCCATCTGTTCGGGCGGCATCTGTCCGTGCGCCACCACCACGCGCGCGTCGGGCACCACACGATGCACCATCGTCTCAAGGTTATAGAGCTGCTCGATGCGGTTGTTTACAAAGAACACCTGACCGTTGCGCGATAGCTCAAAGTTGATGGCCTCGGCCACCACTTCGTCGTTGATGGTGGCGAGGGTGGTGAGGATGGGATAGCGGTTGGCAGGCGGAGTGTTGATGGCGCTCAGGTCTCGGGCACCCATGAGCGAGAACTGCAGGGTGCGCGGGATGGGCGTGGCACTCATCGTCAAGGTGTCGACGTTGACCTTTAGCTGCTTGAGCTTCTCCTTGGTTGCGACACCGAACTTCTGTTCCTCGTCAACGACAAGCAGTCCTAGGTCGTGGAACTTGACCGTTTTGCCGATGAGTTTGTGGGTGCCGATGATGATGTCAATCTTTCCTTCGGCCAAGTCAACCAGTATCTTCTTGATGTCCTTGGGCTTGCGTGCGCGGCTCAAGTAATCGACCCGCACGGGGAAATCCTTCAGGCGGTCGCTGAAGGTGTTGTAGTGCTGGAACGCCAGCACCGTGGTGGGAACCAGCACGGCCGTCTGCTTGCCATCGACGGCGGCCTTGAACGCCGCGCGGATGGCGACCTCGGTCTTTCCGAAGCCCACATCGCCGCAGATGAGTCGGTCCATGGGCTTGCCGCTCTCCATGTCGGCCTTCACCGCCTGTGTCGCCTTGAGTTGGTCGGGGGTGTCCTCATAGATGAACGACGCCTCCAGCTCCTGCTGCAGGTAGCCGTCGGGCGAGTAGGCAAATCCCTGCTCCTTGCGTCGCTGGGCATAGAGACGGATGAGGTCGCGCGCAATGTCCTTCAGGCGGCTCTTGGTGCGTGACTTGATCTTGTTCCACGCCCCGCTGCCCAACTTGTGCAGTCGCGGCTCCAAGCCCTCCTTGCCGCGGTACTTCGACAGTTTGTGTAACGAATGGATGCTCACGAAGATGGTGTCGCCGTTCAGGTATGTGAGCTTAATCATCTCCTGCATCTTGCCATTGACTGCCGTGCGCAGGAGTCCTCCGAACTTGCCGATGCCATGATCCTCATGGACGATGTAGTCGCCCACTTCAATCTGGTTCAGCTCCTTGAGCGAGAGCGCCAGCTTGCCCGAACGGGCGCGGTCGCTCTTGAGGTTATACTTGTGGAAGCGGTCAAAAATCTGGTGGTCGGTGAACACGCACAGCCGCAGGTCGTCGTCAACAAAGCCCTCGTGCAGCGTGCGCAAGCACGACTCAAAGCGGATGTCGTCATGACGGTCCTCGAAGATGGCCCGCAGACGCGCTATCTGCTTCTCGTTGTCGCTGAGGATGAGTATGCGATAGCCACGTGCCAAGAAGTCCTGGAACGACTCGCTGATAAGGTCGAAGTTCTTGTGGTAGATGCCCTGTGGCGAGCAGTGCAACGTGAGTCGCGCCTCACCCTTGAGCGCACTCTCGCCGTAGGAGAAGTCGATGCGGCGCATGGTATGTAGCATGGCGGCGAAGTGATTGACATCGACCACCTTGTCCATCGCGCTCTGATCGCCCTCCTGCGCAATCATCGCGCTGGCCGACATGCCATCGGTGGCAATCTCACGCACCCGTGCCTCGAGCCAATGCGCATCTCGGCAGATGAGCATCGTCTCGGGTTGTATGTAGTCAAGTAGGGAAGTTCCCGTTTGGTTCTCGCTGCCGTTGTTGCCAACGATGCCGATGCTCTCGACACGTTCCTCGCTGAGCTGCGTCTCGACGTTGAAGGTGCGTATAGAGTCAATCTCGTCGCCGAAGAAGTCGATGCGATAGGGCAACTCGTTGCTGTAGCTGTACACGTCGAGGATAGAGCCTCGCACCGAGAACTGTCCTGGCTCGTAGACATAGTCCACCTGCGAGAACCCCAATTCACGCAACCGTTCGGCAGTCTTGACCTGGTCGACAGTCTTGCCCACCGCCAGTTCGATGGTGGTCAGCTCGATGGTCTGCCGCGATGCGACACGTTCGGCGAGTGCCTCGGGAAAGGTCACCACCCATCGCAGCACGGGACTGGCATACCACTGGTTGAGCACCTCGGTACGCAGAATGCCGTTGGGCGCGTCGATTTGGCCATACTTGATGTCGCGTTTGTAGCCACTGGGGAATATCAGCACCTGTCGCTCGTCGGCGAGCTGCACCAGGTCATTGTAGATATATCCTGCCTCATCGAGGTCGTTGGCGACGATGAGATAGGGTTGTTTGCGTCGTGGCAAGCGCGAGAACAACACCGACGATGCCGAGCCGGCGAGTCCGTCAATAATGACATTGGCGCGCTTCCTGCCGTCGAGCAACTGTCGCAGCGCCTCTTGTCGCGCCTTGCCACAAAATATGTCACAAAGTTCCTTGATTTCCACCTGTCGCGAAATTTTCGGCAAAATTAGTGCAAGCTGAGTGAAATGCCAAATTTATTTGAGCATTTCCGAGCCGCAGCCTAATTTATCCAAAATCAGTGCAAGCCGAGTGTTAACCAGTATATCAGTGCGTTAGCAACTCCCCCTCTAAGTTTAGAGGGGGAGTAGTCCTCCTCTGCCCGAGAGGAGGTGGCCGAAGGCCGGAGGAGAGGGAGCGGGCGGGGGCGTGTGTCAAGCAGCCTAGTGGTATCACACACTCCTCCGTCGCAATGTTGGGTCGAGTGGCAATGCCTTCGGC
>JAEEJI010000092.1 GCA_016281825.1 Muribaculaceae bacterium
CGTCACAGGCTGGATTGGTGGCAAGGACGAGACCGAATCCATCAAGTTCGGCATCGCTGGCGCCATCGCCCACCCACAGGTTGACATGACCAAGGTGAACTACGCCAAAGAGCCCTGGGCACTCGAACCGACACAGATGATTGCCTACGTCAGCTGCCATGACGATATGTGCCTGGTTGACCGCCTGCGCGCAAGCGTCAAGGGTATCACGCAAGACGAACTCATCCGTCTGGACCTGCTTGCTCAGACTGCGGTGATGACATCGCAGGGAGTGCCTTTCATGCTCAGCGGCGAGGAACTGCTGCGTGACAAGAAGGGCGTGCACAACAGCTATAACAGCCCCGACTCAATCAATCATCTGGACTGGAAGAACCTGAGGCGTTATCCGCAAGTGATGGAATACTACAGCCGTTTGATCCACATGCGTCTCGCACACCCGGCCTTCCGCCTGGGCAACGCCGACTTGGTGCGCAAGCACCTGGAGTTCATGCCCACGCAGGACTTACTGGTAGCTTATCGTCTGAAGGATCATGCTGGCGGTGACCCGTGGCAGGACATCTATGTGGTGCTGAACGCCAACAAGCAGTCGCGCACGGTAAAAGTGCAGCAAGGCACCTACACCATCGTGTGCCGCGACGGCCAGATTGATGCCAACGGACTAGACACCTTCAGCGGCAACACCGTCACTGTCCCTGCCCAAAGTGCCCTTATTTTCCACAACTAGAAGCACTAGAATATCTAGAAAAACTAGAGGATCTAGAAAATCTAGAAAAACCAACGATAATGAAAAAAGCAACCATAATAATGCTGGTGGCGGCGGTGTTTGCCACCATGCAGGCCGCGGTCAAGGTTGACCGTATTGAGCCGACCGACTGGTATGTGGGACTGAGCGCTGTTCCGTCAGTGCAGCTGATGGTCTATGGTCAGGGCATCCGTGATGCCGAGGTGACGATTGACTATCCCGGTGTGCGCCTGGACAGTGTGGTGCGCCTTGACTCGCCCAACTACCTGCTGTTGTATGTCGATACTCGCCAGGCGCAACCCGGCGTAATGGAACTGAAGTTCAAGCAGGGCAAACAGAAGAAGGCGGTAAAGTATACCCTCAAGGCCCGCGAAAAGAGTGGCTCGGAGCGCTATGGCTTCACCAACGCCGACGTATTGTATATGCTCATGCCTGACCGCTTTGCTGACGGCAATCCCGCCAACAATGTGGTGCCCGGTATGCGCAGCCAAATCTGTGACCGCACGCATCCCAGTGTTCGTCACGGCGGCGACTTGGAAGGCATCCGCCAACACCTAGACTATCTCAATGAGTTGGGTGTGACTGCCCTGTGGTTCACTCCAGTGCTTGAGAACGACTCGCCCAAGGACATTTTCAACGACACCTACCACGGCTATGCCACCACCAACTACTACCGCGTTGATCCGCGCTTCGGCACCAACGAGGAGTACCGCCGCCTGGTCGATGAGGCACATGCCAAGGGGCTGAAGGTGGTGATGGACATGATCTTTAACCACTGTGGCTTTGAGCACCCCTGGGTCGCCGACATGCCCAGCAAAGACTGGTTCAACCTGCACGAATGGCTCAAGGAATCGAATGGCACCAGCGACTCGCGCGGCACCAGCTTCCAGCAGACCAGCTATCGTCTGGCTCCTGTACTCGACCCTTATGCCAGCGATGTGGACAAGAAAGAGACCGTGCAGGGTTGGTTTGTCTCGACGATGCCCGACTTGAACCAGAACAACGTGCATGTGATGAACTACCTGATTCAGAACAGTATCTGGTGGATTGAGACGGTGGGCATCGACGGCATTCGCATGGACACTTACCCCTATGCCTACGCCGAGCCGATGGCACGTTGGATGAAGACCCTAGACCAGGAATATCCCAACTTTAATGTCGTGGGCGAAACATGGTTCGAGACCCCGGCCTACACCGCCGCCTGGCAACGCGACAGCAAGATTGCCAAGGAGAACAGTTACCTGAAAACGGTGATGGACTTCTCGTTCTACGCCATGGTCGACTCGGCGAGCATCGAGCCCACCGATGGGCAATGGCGCGGTTTTAATCGCGTGTACAACAGTCTGGTGTTCGATTACCTCTACCCCAACCCGTCGTATGTGATGGCATTCATTGAGAACCACGACACCGACCGTTTCCTCAAAGAGGGTCACGACGCACAAAAGCTGAAACAGGCATTGGCATTGTTGTTGACGGTGAAACGCATCCCGCAGTTGTACTATGGCACTGAGGTGCTGATGAATGGCACGAAGCGCATCACCGACGGCTATGTGCGCAAGGACTTCGTTGGCGGTTTCCCGGGTGACACGCGTAATGCGTTCACTGAAGCGGGCCGCACTGCTGAGGAAAACGATATGTTCAACTGGCTCAAGACAGTGCTACACTGGCGGCAAGACAACTTGTGCATCATCCAGGGGCAACAGAAACAGTTCATTCCCTACAACGGCATCTATGTGCTCACCCGCAATCTGGGCGACCACAGCACCATCATGACAATCGTCAACGGAGCCAACGAGCCACGCACGATGCCTGTCTCACGCTATGCCGAGGTTATCGGTGACGCTACCGCCGCACACGATGTACCCACTGGCCAGACGATTGACCTCACGCAGGACATCACGCTGCCCGGCCGGGGCACCTTGATTCTCGAGTTCTGACCGTGAGTTCCCATCAGCTCAAAGAGGGTGTGTCATAATTCAGACACACCCTCTTTAAGTTTTCTTGCAAATCAAGAAAAGCCTTATCTGATTATCTTCAGCACATCAACTTGGTTACCTTTCACGCCCCTGACGATGTAGATGCCACTTGGCAAGGTTTCTAAAGTCACTCTGCCGTTACCCGACACCACACGTTGTCCGTTGATATTATATACATCAATGAGACCAGGGAAAGTCGCTTCATTACCACGCATGACAATTGCCTGTTTGGCTTCATTCAGGTTCTCTATGCCGCTGATGACAATCTCCGTGACACCACCCTCGTCGAGATAGAAGAAATAATCGCGGTCAGCGATGATATCATAGTCAGGCAACTGGATTCCATTGTTCCAATTATTGAAAATCAGGTGGTAAGCGCCATCATCGGTGTCGAGCAGGAACACCTTGTAGACTTGATTGTTGACAATCGAATCTCCCACACTTGCCTCACCGGGCCATGCCCCGAAAAGCTCGCTATCGCCCCACGCATACAGCCCCAATGCAGCCCAACCAGTGTTGTCGTCCACAAAGATGTAGTGTTTAGCCTGTGGAATCTTGGGCAGTTCGCCGCTGACGTTGAAGTCATCGATGCCAATTGCCATTGCCGCTTGTGCGGCATCACCGCTTGCCACGCTGATGTTCCATGCCAAATAGAGGTCACAGCCACGATCCATATTCACTGGGAGAACATTGCTCACCGCCAGAGTCTCTCCAGGTACACTGGCATATCCTGCCGTTTCGCTGTCTGGGTCAAAGAACGTGCGGAAATTGTCGCCTGCACTTGTCCAGTTACGTCCGTCAATGGAGTAGTACAGTTGTACGGCAAATCCTGCGGTATTGGCACCCTTGCGGTATTTCTCCACGTTATAACCCACGTTTACATTCTCTATTGATTTCTTACCGGTGTTAATCAGGTGTGCATAGACATTGACACAACGTGTGGCATTGGCGACACCTGTCGAGATACCTCCCAATGCTCGGTCGCCTGAGTCATCGGCGCCAAAGTTCCAGGTGCCATTCTTGGCGTTGCTGGCAAGATTCACGCCACCACTATACATCGTCTGTGTATCGGCTTGGTCAAAGCGCCCAAGGGTTCGCGGAGCGGTAAGGATGCGGTCAATTCGCCATGCTTCGGGCAATGATGCAGTGGCCTCATCGCCCATTCCATTGAAGTCCTGTGAGGCACTCAGCGTCTCCTCGTTCATTTCGATGGCAGGGAAAACAGTCACCTCGGTCTCGGCGGCAGCCACGGTCACCGTGGCACTTGCGGCGAACGAGCCACTGGTGGCGTCGACATTGAATGTGCCTTTGGTACCGTCACTGGTAAAGACGTTGTTGCTGTCCAGTCCGCCGCCACCGCTCAGCGTCACTAGCACCTCGTCGGTAGGCGCAATTTCCATGCCATACTGGTCGAGCACACTGATTTGATAATGGACTTGACCGGCATTGTGATCCACATAGTTAGTAAACCCATTGAGTGCAGCACTGGCATAGGAACGCATGCTGGTTGCTTCATCATCCGATAAGTCATCGGGCATATAAGTTATCGACTGCGGATCTTCACCGAATATCAAACCATACTCCATTGCTGCAGCCATATAGGTTGCCTTGGGTGTCGGGTGACGATCATCGAGGAACCAGGTATTGGCACCTGTCGTTCCCTCGCTGTCGTATACAGCCTGGTAGGCAAGTCCAACCGGGCATAATGTCACTCCCAAATCCAGTGCCACATCCCGATAGTTCTTAGCAAATGTGCTGTTGAATGTTGTATAGTTTCCCCAATCGCCGGCATACGCCCAGTTAACTGGCACAATGATAATGGCGTTTGGGTTGGGGCAATAATCGCGAATGTAGTCCACCCATTGCTTCACGTTGGCGCGGAAGGTCTCAACGTCTGTGCGTGGCAGTGAACTCTGCTCCTGCAGGATGATATGGCTCCATGCGTCACTACGCACGAGCATCTTGGCACCTGGATTACCGTCCTCGGCCACGCCGTCACCCTCGTCCCAATGTGCCTTCAGCGACTTGCCTAACAGGGTATGCTTGGTCCAGGTGGCATTCTTTCCCATCGCCTGGGCAATACTGTTGAACACAGCATCTTGGTCATTGTAATAGATGAGACTGTTGTTGAGCGACAACACTTTCACCTCTTCGGGCAGTTCAGGTACCAGCACCACATCTGCAGGCTTGAGCGTCATCGACATAGGTGTCGATGCTGATTTCTCCATCGAGAACTCGCCAGTCGCAAGATTGAAGGTCACGTCATAGGTGCCTGGAGCGGTCGACACGGTTCCGGTGCGACCTTTCAGCAGCGTACCGCTTGTATTGTCGCCGCTTAGGTCGTTCTCAGCACCCCATACGCCACCCATTCCCAAGCGTTGATAGATGCGCCAGTGGCTGAAACCGTCTTCGCTTGCCGGCATGGTCACCAACCCCGTGAAGATATTGTTACCATTAAGTATCAGTTCACCCGAGGCATCCATATAGTCCCAACCGTTGTTATCGCCAATAACATACACCGTTGTCAGGTCTGTATCGTCATCATCGCTCTGCAGCAGCAGTGTCGCCGCATCGGCAGTGATGGTGAGAATGATTTTCTTGCACACATAGGTATTTCCACCGCACGAGATGTTGTCATTGGTGCCCAACACCAGCGAATAGGGCGTGTCGATCAATGCGGACGAGCCGTTACTGCCGTAGTTGCACGCCGAACTCCAACTGGCATCAGCAACCTTGAAGGCTCCACTCAGCGTCTTGTCATACAGGGTATAGACACCATTTCCTTCATCGCTGAACTCCCAGTCACTGACGGCTCCCCAACTATTCACCTCGCCGCGCAGATAGATGCCCGAGGCCACAAAAGGCGGACGTGTGGGATCGACCCATCCTGTGTAGGTCGAAGGGTCGTCTATCTCGGTTACCTCATCGGCGGTGAGGCACAGATAGTAGTCACGATTGGCGGTGATGGTCTTGCTTACGCTCTTGCCATTACCGTTGCTGAACTCCAGCGTGTGACTCTCTCCATCCATCACCATCTCCCAAACCTTATAACCCACTCCGTTGATAGTACTGCTGCTGGTGGGTAGGATGCCATTCATGTAGAGTGCGCTCCACTTGGTGACATCTTCTACATAGATGTATGCCGCCTGATCTTGTGAAGCGAAGGTGGCATCTATAATCACATCGTCGATTGCCAAGCCCATAGCCTTGTTCGGACTGGAGCCGCTGGCCACGCTGATGTTCCATGCCAAATAGAGGTCTTGACCTGCAGGAATGTCAACCTTCAGTTGCTTTCCGCTCACCGTAGTCGTGCTGATGGGTACCGTAGCACTGCCTTCGGTGGCGCCATCAGGAGTAAAAAAGGTGTAGAAGTCATTGCCGGCACTTGACCATGCACTACCGTCAGGTGAACTATAAAGTTGCACGGCAAATCCTGCGGCATTGTCGCCATTGCGGTACTTCTCGATGCCGTAGCCGATGGTAAGTTTGGTGATGGCTTCCTCTCCGCTATTGTGCAGATGCACCATCACATTGATGCAACGTGTGCCGTTGCTCACCGTTGTTGACAAGCCTCCCACCGCACGGTCTTCGAGTGCGGCACTGGCTCCAAAGTTCCATGTGCCGTTGCTGGCATTGCTGGCAAGACTGGTACCGCCGCTATACATTACAGCGGTTGAAGCATTAGAGTAACTCCCGAGCGTTCGTGCAGAAGTGAGATTGCGCTCCACTCGCCATCCATCGGGCAAGTCAAGTGTGGCATCGCCAGCTGCGTTGTCCCACATACTGTTGAAGTCTTGTGAGACTTGCAGGACGGAACTTGTAAATTCCACCACATCTTGTGCCATGGCAGGACTGGGCCATCCCACCAGAATTGTTGTCGCAAAGACTAGAAAATGCTTTCTCATAATATAAAAAATTGATGATGAAAAAAAGAATTTTACACGAATAATAGTGCAAAATTACCCCATCAATGTTTCATAAGAAAGTGTGTCTCAGCAAAATCAAAACAGTCAAAATCGCTAAACCGTTGTTTCACAGTATGTTGCAGCACAAATGGCGTCTTAAAAATCAAACCGTTTCAGGCTCGGATTGAATGCGTTTTATGTCATCTTCAAAGGTGTCTTTGCTGATGGCGCGAGCCTTCAGGCGAGAGCGGTAGGTGTATATGGTCGTTATCGACGAACGAAGGATGCTTGCGATGTCCTGATTGTCGATGATGTCCAGTCGGATGAGGGCGAGAATACGCAATTCACGCGTTAATTGCCTATCATCTTTGGTCACTATCTGCTCGCCGGGTTGCAGCAGAAGGTTGACCTCGGTGATGAAGGTGGGATATATATTGAGGAAAGCCTCGTCAAAGCTGCTGTAGAACAAATTGGCATTCTCATGGTCAGCATTCGGATTTTTGAGTTGCGATTTCAGTTCTTTGATTTTGTCCTCCATGGCAAGTCGGTTTAGTGCTTTTCTCTGCTTCTCGCTACTGTCAATGAGCCTACTGCTCAACGAGAGGAAACGCCCAAGATATTGCTCTTTGATCTTATCGCGTTCGCGCAACTGATGGTTGCTTTTTTCCAAGTGTTCAACAGTAATATTTAGTTTGTCGTTGATGACCTTTCGGTTCTCGCTGAGTGCTCTGAATCTTTTATACAGGATGTTGAGGGCGATGACTCCCGCGATGAGCAGCAATGCCAACACAATCATGGCGATGAGCGTCATGCTCAGGTTACGGTAGTTCCTCTCTTGTTTATGCTGATAGGCTCCGATGATGCGCGGCACGAGTTGCGATGCCTGAACGTTGCGAAGCCGCGTGCCATAGAAGTTGGCATCGGCAACGCTCAGATTGATGTATCGGTAGGCTTTGTCAATGTCACCTTCGTCGAACAACCTTTCAGCGAGTTGGCGCAACGCTGAGTTCTCCATGATGCAACCCTCGATATCACTGGCTGCACTCATTGCCAACAACTCTTTTTGTCTTTCGTAGTCGCCGATTGTGCTGTAGTAGAACGCTAGCGTGCTGGTGATTACAGAGAATATCCGTTCGCCAGAGTGATGTTCATGCAATTTCTCATCGAGCATATCAATAGCCGCTTGCGTGCGTCCAATATCATTAAGGAAATTAGCCTCATTGAGCAGTCTCATGCTATTGTTGTCCATGGCAAGGGATGCTATCTTCTCACGATATTGTGTGAGTTGTTTTTGATAAAAACCCTCACAGGACACTCCTTTGTAGAATTCGACCTTAAACAAATAAATGTCGCTCCAAATCTTGTAATAGTCAAGTATCTGTTGCTGGTTCATCGCGGTCGTGTCGACATGGGTTGCCATATTTTCGGCCTCATCAAGCCTAAAGGCTTTGGTGAGGACATGCATCGCGTCGAGTTGGGCATCAATGGCAGCCTTGTTGTCATTGATCCGATGCGCAATTTCGATGTTAAGCGTGGCGTAGTGCAGTGCCGAATCGTTTTGAAACTCGACATACTCGTTGTAGAGTGTCTTGTTGAAATCCATTGCCTTTGTCAAGCAGTCCTCTCCCTGGCATGCTTTCTGCTTCTCGATTTTAATCTGCTCAATTTTCTGCTTCTTTTCGTCAATCAGTTGTTGATGACGTTCAATGAGTAAGTCAAGCGATGCAAAAGCTCCTTTGTCGTGTCTACAGCCAGTGAACACTGCTAGCACGACAGCAAGTAGGATATTTACTAAAAAGCACTTCATGTGATTTAAGATGGCTTCCTGTTCACCAAAGATACACGAGGGTGTGACAAAATACAGACACACCCTCTTTTGTAATCATCCCAAATCGGTTCTAGTTTTTGCCCAGCATGATGTTGATGACGGCGTTGACATCACTGATATCGACACTGCCGTCGTTGTTGATGTCAGCGGTATCTATCATGCCAATCTTGCCTAGCATAATGTTAATGATAATATTGACATCACTGATGTCGACCACGCCATCGCCACTGACATCCCCAGTCAGGGGTGGCGCAAAAGCCGCCAACTCATAGAGCGCAGGCAAAGCGCGGCCATTCTCATTATCCCACAGACTGGCATTGTACCAACTGTCGGTGACACGCTGGGTGTTCCAATTCAAACCATACTCATTGGCTTCGGGCCACCACCAGAACAGACCCGTCACACGGGGATAATTGAGCAACTTCTGGACTAGGTCGGCCGTGAAGGCACGTTGCCCCTCGTTGGTGATAGGATAGGTGCTGGAGTAGTCATAGTTGATATCGGTGGGTTGCCACTTGTGATAGTATCCCGTCTCGACAATCATGATTTCCTTGCCGTTGCAAGCCTGGTTGTTCAAGACATTATAGATGGCACTTTCCAGTTGGTTGAAGCCATAGTGAAAGAAAGGATAGTAACTCAGTCCTACGATGTCATAATCCACCGACGGGATGGCCTTGTAATAACTATTGAGTAACGAAATGTTGCGGACCAACTCGGTATGGATGACAATCTTGGCATTGGGACAGACTTCGCGACAGGCCTGGGTGGCATGGTTAAGCAGGTTGACGAATCGGTCAACTGTCGACTGATCCCCAACATTCAATTTCTTGAGTTGGCTGTTGGGCGTGCCCACTGGCCCCCAAAGCATGCCGTAAGAGATTTCGTTACCCGTTTGGATATAATCGGGTGTGGCACCAGCCGCAACCATCTCTTGCAGGCAACGACGCGTATAGGCATAGAGCGTGTCAGGCAACTGGTCCTCGGTAAGAGACTTCCACGCATCAGGGGTGTACTGCTTGACAGGGTCGGCCCAAGAGTCGCTATAGTGAAAGTCGAGCAACAACTTGAAACCCGCTGCCTTGATGCGGGTACCCAATGCCTTGACATACTCCAAGTCCTGACACACGCCCTGCCCCTTGTCATCGTCGGTAGCTAACGAGGGGTCAACAAACAAGCGAACGCGCATAGCCGTCAAGCCTTGCTCCTTCATGAAGCCCAGCATGTCGTTGATACGCTTTCCGTTCTTGTCGTAGTACTTGGCTCCATGTTGCTCGTACTGCATGAGCAACGAGATATCCCCACCCGCAACATTGGCTGTCGCCGTAAATGCGACGACAGCCAATATAATAACTATCAGTTTTTTCATTGCTATCCTTTTCCTAGCATGATGTTAATGACGGCGTTGACATCGGCAATGTCGATGTTGCCGTCACCAGTCACATCAGCGTTGCCAGGATAATCACTAGCCGGATTCTTCTGGAGCATGATGTTGATGATGGCATTGACATCAGCGATATCGACATTCCCATCGCCGGTTACATCGCCCACAATGATGTCACCGGTCATCAAGTCAGTGATGTCACGGACGGTATACTTGTTGGTGGTAGATGTTACCTCGAAATAGCGGTCGCTGTTGAGTCCGGTGATATCGACTGTCTGTTTGCCGCTCGATCCCTGGTCAAAAATGATGTTGAACGTATAACTGTCATTGTAGACGGGGAAGACACGGTAGTAGAACTTGGTGTTGCGTATGGTGGTGTCGGCAGTGATGCGCACACCGGGCCATGTGTCACCCAACTTGCCCTCACTGTCCCAAGCAAAGAAGAAGACATTGCTCCAGTTGTTGGGTGCCACCGTCGGGTCTTTGAGGTATATGGTCGCCCATGGTCCCTCAAAGGGCTTCTCGATGTCGTAGACCCGCGAGATAACCTTGGTCACCGTTCCGCCATTGAGCAGCCCCACCTTCAGTGTCATGCTATCCTCGATGATGAGCGTGGTGCCGCTCGCCACCTTTGTTCCGTTCGACGCAGTGGGTTCACTGCCATCGGTGGTATAGACCAGTTGTGCTGCAGGGTTCTCGCTCGCTGCGGTCAACCTGACAGTCACCGATTTGTCGTAGGTACCCGAAGCCTTGTCAACCCAAGGAGTCTCAAGAGCCACATCCATATAATAGCGGTAGTGATAGCCTTCGGCAACATTGACATAGACATCGGTGTCAATCGCATCCAGAATATTCGCATGGTTAGTGTTTCCGACCACGGTCAGTAACTTGCCATTGGCACCGGTTGTAATGACCGAATAATACTCTTTGTTACTTCGGAACGGCAGGTAGTTGGAGGTGTTTTTGATACCTACTGCCTTGCGCACGTCAATCATGCCCTTGATATCCTGCTTGCAGTCCATCCAATGCTTGAGGAAGACACAAGGCGTGCCCGGCATAGCGAGCATATAGGCATTTAATGCCAATGTGTCGGCCTTGATGGGGTCTTGTACAGCATTGCTCCGCTTCTCGGTGTCATGATTCTCGATAAAGGTCACGGCATATCGGCGGTAAGTGGTGTTGCTTGCAACCGATGTGCCACCCAGCGCAGTCCACTTTTTGGTCGTGTTGTTAACCACGTCACGGGCAGTATAGCGGAATGGGAAATCAAACGCGGCGCTCTGGACTTTACCGTCCACCTTAGTGCCGTTAATCCAGTTCTGCACATTGGTGGCGTTGCCATCCCAGTACTCACCCACCGAGAATTCGGGTTGGGCAATGTTGTTATACTGTCCGATGTAAGACGAGGCAAAGCCTTTGACCATATCATAGCGGAAGCCGGTGTAACCCAAGTCGTTGAGCAACATGTTCAGGTAGGCCTTGACATTGTCTTGGACGTTCTGGCTCTTGTGGTCGAGGTCACGCATGCCACTCCAATCTTCACCAGTATCATTGCTGGTGCTCAAGCTATAGCCATTCTGGTTTGCCCACGAAAGTGTCGCCCCGCCATCATCGTTCTTACAGATATCTGTTGACTTTAGCTGGTAAGTCACACCGTTGTAGTTCTCTGCTGGGAAGTCCACCCAGTTGCTCACATTGCCGCGGTGGTTGACAACCACATCAGCGATGGTGCCTAGCCCCTTCTGCTTGAAAGTGCTAATCATCGTGCGCAGTTCGGCCTCGGTGCCGAACGAACTGTTATAGTTGGTGAACCAATACAGCGGATCATATCCCATTGATTGGGAGCTCTTGGCGCGCGCGCTCTGCGGAATCCACACCAGATCGAAGTACTGCGCCAGTTCGTCGGCTTGCGCCGTGAGGCGTGTCCACTTGGTGGGAGTATACGAGTCCCAATAGAACCCCTGTAGCATCACGCCGCCGTAGTTGCTGGGCCATCCCTGAGCCAGCAAAAGCAAGGGTATTAACAGCCCCAATGCGGTGGATAGGAACTTTTTCATTGCTTTCCGAGCATAATGTTAATGATTGCATTGACATCGGCAATGTCGATTTCATTGTCATTCGTAACATCTGCCTTGCCTGGATAATCGCTTGCCAATGCCTTGCCAAGCATGATGTTAATGACGATATTGACATCAGCAATGTCCACATTCTTATCTCCGTTCACGTCACCGGTGGGCAACTGGTTGAGCGGGTTGGAGCCCTCATAGAAGCGCGTAACGTCAGTCACAGTGTACTTGCCCTGCCCGTTGAGCGTTTTCAGTTGGTAATATACATCCTTGTTCACCCCCGTAATGTCTACCGTCTGGACGTTACCCTGCTTGTTAGTGAAGAGGATGCTATAGGTGTAGTCCTCGTCATTAATGGGGAATGAAACATAGTAGAACTTGGTGTTCTTGATCATCACCGAGTCAGGCATGGGGTCTCCGGGCCAAACTTTGTGAGGATTAAGGATGCCATTGCCATCGTATGCCCAGTAGTTGACACTTGTCCAGGTCGACACGGTGGTGCTTGGATCCTTGAAGTAGACAGTTGCGTTGTGAGGTGTGAAGTCGCTGAGTGGAGCCACTTCATACTCACGGGTAATGACCTTGGTCACACTTGAACCGACCAACAGCCCCACCTTGAGAGTCATCGACTCACGCAGACGCAGCACGGTGCCACTGGTAACAACGGTACCATTGGATGCCGTCGGTGTCGTTCCATCGGTGGTGTAGACCAACTTTGCGCCTGACGAGGTGCTCACAGCGGTCATGGTAACGTTTTGTGCTGTCTTGTAGTAACCCGATGCCTTGTCGACCCATGGGGTATTACATGCCTTATTCATGAAATAACGATAGTGGTAACCGTCAACAATGCGCACATATTCTGACGAGTTGGGCGTGTAACCCGAAGTGTTGTTACCGACAACGGTGACCAGCTTCTTGTTTCCCGAGCCGTAGGTCTCGATGGCATAGTAGTCGTTGTTCTTGGCCAACTCAGAGTAGCCGCTGGTGTTGGTGATACCTACCGCCTTACGGACATCGATGAGGCCTTTGATATCCTGTTTGCAGTCTTTCCAGTGAGGCAGGAAGACACAAGGCGTGCCAGGCATAGCCATCATGAAAGCGTTTGCAGCGACGGTGTCACGCAACAAGGGGTCAGCGTGGTAGTTCTCGACATTACCGCGGTCCTCCAAGTCATGGTTCTCAACGAAGGTGACTGCATAGCGACGATAGGTACCGCCTTCTAGATAATCGGCATTGCCATTGCTCACGATGGGCCAATTGACATAGTTGTTGCGGTTCTCTCCCAAGCTCCATGCTGTGCCGTTGTTAAAGGCATCACGCACGACATAACGGAAGTCGAAGTCGAAGGCACCACTCTGGATGGCTCCATTGTAAGAAGTCGATTTCATCCAGTTGATGATGTCGCGAGAGTTGGTCCAGTGTTCACCCACACTATAGGTAGGCTGGGCATAGGCATTGTACTGTCCCAAGAACGAGCCATAAAAGCCACGCACCATGTCATAACGGAATCCCACATAGCCGATGTCATCGAGCAAAAATTTCAGGTAAGCCTTGACGATGGTTTGGACATTGCTACTGTAGTGGTCCAAGTCACGTGCGCCCGACCAGTCTTCGCCCGTGTCGTTGTTCGTGCTCAGACTCATCCCCGCTGCGGTGGCATGGGTTTGTGTCTCGCCGCCGTCATCGTCCTTGCAGACATCGGTCGACTTGAGTTGGTAGGTCACACCATTATAACTCTCAACGGGGAAGACTAGCCAGCCTGTCAATGCCGAGTGGTGGTTGATGACCACGTCGGTAATGACACCCACGTTGTTGGCGCGCAATGCTGCTATCATCTCACGCAACTGCGCCTCGGTGCCAAAGGTGGAGTTCTGGTTGAAGAAATAGAGTGGGTCATAACCCATTGACGGCCCGGCGGTCTTGCCGCTCTGTGGCAGCCAAATGAGGTCAAAATACTGCCCCAACTCCTCGGCTTGGGCGGTAAATTTCTCCCAGCGCGAGTCGACGAACGATTCCCAACGGAATCCCTGCATCATCACGCCGCCATAGTTTGCTGGCCATCCTTGTGCCAGCAGCATCACGGGCATAATCAGCCCCATGACAGTTGTTAAAATCTTTTTCATATTTCGAAGGTTAGATAAATTGCCTAATGTAGTCACAAAAATAGGAAAAAATCACAAAACAGCACCTAATTAAATAACAAATTGAAATGTCACAATTAATGCAAACGATTGCACTCACCACTTTGTCATGCGAGCCGACGTAGCAGCGGAAGCGTGAAAAAGCGGTGCGCCAACCCGGCTATCACCACCAACAGGACGAGATGGACGAGTATAGGCTGACTGTAGGCCTCGATACCAAAGTGGCCAAAAAGGGGTGCGACCAAATAGCTAAACGCCAGCGGAACGATGCTTTGTAAGACATACACCTCCAAGCTGATTTCGCCCAACCACACTAAGGGTCGCCACGACAATGCGCGCGACACCCAACCCTCACGGCCATGGTGCGTGGCCAGAGTGATAATGAGCATCGATACAGGGAGCCACCACACCAAAGCATCCTCCCAGGTGGCTAGCATCTCCGTGAAGTGGGTCACTCCCCACGCCATCACTACGATGAGTACAGTACTAACTTCGACAACTGTACACGAAGCCACACTTTGTGACCCATCGGCAGGTAGTATCTGAAACACCCTAGCAAGCACTATTCCCAACGCAAAATCTATCAAGCGAAGCGGCGGAAAGAAATAGGTGAAATCCAATTGCCCAGGTGTGAGTAATGTATAGCCCCACCATAACAGCGGTGTAACAACTACCATCGCCAATACTTGCCACCGCAGCCGAACACGGTGTTGCAAACAACGAAGCAAGGGGAAGCAAGCATAGCAGAACATCAACGAGCTGAGGAACCAGATAGGTTTGTTGACCGACAGGTAGATATCACGCACGGGGAACCAAGCCTGCAGAAGCAGAGCATTTAGTGTTACGGTAGCCGGGTCGAAAGGAATGGAAAAAGCCACAAAAAGCGCCATGAACATCGCCCACACCACCAAGTGCAAAGGATAGACGCGACGCGCACGTCGCTGCACAAAACTCCACCATGAGGGCACATCAATCTTTTCAAAGTCATGGCGCAGGGTTAGCAGGAATCCACTCAGTATGAAAAAGAAAACCACACCGCATCGTTCCCAGCCATCAAAAGCATGACACTGGTAATGAACCAATACAATGGCAAGGGCGAACAACCCTCGGAGCGATGTAAGAGACTTGTGCTTCAACACATTAGATATAATTGGTATAGTTACTGTGGGCGTGGCGGGCTTCGCGAATGCGGTAGCAAAAGTTGACCAGTGGTCGCCACCATGCCAACAAGGGAGCCGTAATCCACAACTGGGGCGCTTGAAGGACGGCGCAGAGTCGCGCCATGGCCCATGAGACCACGCCACACAACGAAATTAGGATGACAACTGCGGCAATGAGTACCACGGCATTAGGCCAGGCAGTTATCACGGCTGCTACGAGGGCAGCCAAACCCAGCCACCACATCCAACTCATGAATGCCTGGACAATGAAACTCTTGCGGCGCACCCTATGCGAGGTGAAGTCACGCCGCACCTTCAGCACTCGATGGGCATGGCGAAGGTTGTCATAGTAGACACTGACTTGACTATCAGGTGCCAGCTCAACGCGAGCAACACGACCTTGGGCAATCTCACTGACAAAGACATCATCTTCTCCCCAGAGCAACTCCATAGAGCGAGAGAAGCCACTGTGGTCGAAGAAGATTTGTTTACGGTAGGCAAGGTTCTCGGTCACGCCACGGTAGGGATGTCCGTGGACGGCGCTGAGCAGCCATTGCGCGCCCGTGCTCACGGTGTCAAAAACACGTAATCTGCGCCCCCAGCGCTTGTCGCGGTGGTAACGGTAGTGCGAGTAGCCCAGCACAATGTCAACCTCTGGGGTAAAATTACGCATCATCGTGGTGAGCCACTGTTCGCTAGTGACACGGCAGTTGGCGCAAGTAGTGAGTACAATATCATACTGCGCAGCCTTGATTCCTATCATCAAGGCGAGTTTCTTGCGAGATAGCGTACGCGTACCATGAGGGGCGAAAGTAATGCGCAAGTTGGGGTGCTCGACCTTGAGGGAACTGAGCGCGTCGCTCGTAGACTCGGCTTCGGAGTTGGCGACAACAACCACCTCAAATTCAGGGTATTCCTGCGTCAGCACCAACGGCAAGAAACGCGACAACTGTCCAGTCTCGGTGCAGGCATCTACAATGATTGACACCGAAGGCAACTCATCGACATAATCACGATTCTGTTCGTCAAAGTCGACAAAGCGACTCAACCGCTTCGCCCTGAAGCATTGCCATACGGCGTAGGTTGCTCCTAACAACAGCCCTGCTGCCAGCAAAATGCCAGTTAACAATGAGATATCAAATGAAAAAAACATATCCAACTTGAAAAAAACATGCAAAGATAGCGAAAAGTTTTCAGCCAAAAAAATCAAAAATGTTGCTAAAAGGGTTGACAAAGGCTTTTTGAGGTTGTATCTTTGCACCAAAATTCAAAAGAACAGAAAAATGGCAAAAGAAACCAAGAAAACTGACAAGCCCCAGCCAATGATGCCGTTGGGCAAGGTGAATTTCATCCTAATGGCTGCATGCATGCTGCTCATCGTCATCGGTTTGTGCCTGATGGGCGGTAGTGCCAATGAGGGTGATACCTTCAACTACGAAATCTTCTCATCAACTCGCACCACGGTTGGTCCCATGCTGGCGCTGCTGGGCTTCGTGTTGATGGCACCCGCTATCCTGTATCGCAAGAAATAGTATATGGATATACTTCAAGCAATTATTATTGCCATTGTTGAAGGACTCACCGAGTTTCTTCCTGTTTCATCAACAGGGCACATGATCATCACCCAAAACCTGCTGGGTGTTGCTCAAGGCGATGCTTTTGTGCATGCGTTCACGTTCATCATCCAGTTTGGTGCTATCCTCTCTGTAGTGGTTCTCTATTGGAAACATTTTTTCCGTCTTAACCGCACCCCAGCACCTGTTGGTGCATCGTCGTGGCAACGATTCAAGCACAAGTGGTACTTCTATTGGCTACTGCTCGTGGGAGTGCTACCCGCCGTCATCATCGGTTTGGCCGCCAAGAAGTCGGGTCTTCTCGACTGGCTGCTCGACAGTGTGCTGGTCGTGGCCATCATGCTGGTGGTGGGAGGTGTGTTCATGCTTTTCTGCGACCGCATTTTCAACAAGGGTAGCGAGGCCATAGAGTTGAACGAGCGCAAGGCTTTCAAGATTGGTCTGTTCCAGTGTATATCGGTTATTCCGGGCGTGAGCCGCAGCATGGCCACCATCGTAGGCGGCATGTCACAGAACCTTACCCGCCGCAAAGCAGCCGAATTTTCATTCTTTCTGGCCGTGCCCACTATGGCTGGTGCCACCTTGCTGGATCTAGTGGACCTGTTCAAAGACAATGCCGAGTGGGCGACTTCCCACAATATACTGGTCTTGGTGATAGGTTGTGTGGTCGCCTTCATCGTGGCACTGCTGGCCATGAAGTGGTTTGTGAGCTTCTTGACCAAGTATGGTTTTAAAGCATTTGGCTGGTACCGGATTGTAGTGGGTGTTATCATTCTCGTCTTGCTGTTGAGCGGCCAATCGCTGCAGATGGTGGACTAGAAAAAAGCCCCCTGAGTACCATCATCTTAATTGTATGTTAAACCCGATAGCAGGCGAAATATTTTGCATTGACAAGCCGCTGGAGATGACCTCGTTCAGCGCGGTGAAGCAGATACGTGGACGGTTTCGTCGTCATCTGAACCGCAAGAACATCCATGTGGGCCATGCCGGCACGCTCGACCCACTGGCGACCGGCGTACTCATCGTGTGTACAGGTCGCCTGACCAAGCGCATCGAGGAGCTGCAGGCCGGCGTGAAAGAGTACATCGCCTGGATTCGCCTAGGCGAGACCACGCCATCGTTCGACATGGAGACCCCAGTCGACGCCACCTACCCGTGGGAGCACATCACCCGCGAACAAGCGGAGCGCGTGCTGCAAGAACAGTTTACTGGTGCCATCGAACAGGTGCCGCCAGCATTCTCGGCCTGCAAAGTCGACGGCAAGCCCGCCTACAAGTTGGCCCGAAAGGGCAAGGACGTGGAGATTCGCCCCAAGACCTTAGTCATCGACGAGATTGAGGTGCTAGAGTGCGGTCTGCCTGCCGAGCCGACCCTGACTATCCGGGTCGTATGCAGCAAAGGCACCTATATCCGCGCATTGGCGCGTGACATCGGCGAGGCGCTAGGAAGCGGGGCGCACCTCTTCGGCTTGCGACGCACGCGTGTGGGCGACATCCGCGTGGAAGACTGCGAAGACCTGCACCACCTGCTAGACCGCTTGGACAATGAGGAATATGTCACCGCCGAGGAAGCCGAGGCACAACTGCTCGAAGCTGAGCGCCAAGCCAATCGCGCCCGTGCCAATGCGATGAAAAAGAGACGGCCTCACCCCCCAACCCCCTCTCCGGAGGGAGAGGGGGAATAAGTTTCCCTACCAGCACGAAGTGCGCTCTTAATTCTTAATTCTTAATTCTCAATTACATATGAAGCTCTCTGAATTTGACAACAAGATGCCGGTTGAGTTAATTGCCGAGCATCCCGCGAAGCATCGTGACGAAGCGCGTCTGATGGTGCTTCACCGCAAGTCGGGCGAGATTGAGCACCGCATTTTCAAGGATGTGCTGGACTATTTCAGCGCCAACGACCTGATGGTGTTTAACGATACCCAAGTGTTCCCAGCTCGCCTGCAAGGCAACAAGGAGAAGACCGGTGCGCGCATCGAGGTGTTCTTGCTGCGCGAACTCAACAGCCAAAACAAGCTATGGGACGTGCTTGTCGAGCCTGCCCGCAAAATCCGCATCGGCAACAAACTGTATTTCGGTTTAGACGACTCTATGGTTGCCGAGGTGATTGACAACACCACGTCACGTGGTCGCACGCTGCGTTTCCTCAACGACAGCGACCATGATGTATTCAAGGCCAATCTGCTCGCGTTGGGTCGTACGCCTCTCCCAGCCTACATCAAGCGTGAAGTCGAGCCTGAAGACGAGGAGAACTACCAAACCTTGTTTGCCAGCAAGGAGGGAGCTGTGGTAGCTCCAGCTGCTGGCATGCATTTCAGCCGCGAACTGCTGCGCCGCATGGAGATTCGTGACATCCAGCGGGACTTCCTCACGCTGCACATCGGTTTGGGCGTATTCCGCAAGATTGATGTCGAGGACTTGTCGAAGCACCGCCAGGACAGCGAACCGATGGAGGTGACCGAGGCTCTGATGGATCACGTCAACAGTTTGCGCGATGCCGGGCACAAGATTTGCGCCGTGGGCACATCGGTACTCCGTGCCATGGAGACCACCGTGGGCATGAACGGCCACATCAAGGCCTACAAGGGGTGGACCAACCGGTTCATCTTCCCACCCTATGAGTGTACGACATGCGATGCGTTGATTACCAACTTCCACCTGCCCTACTCCACCATGCTCTTGGCTACTGCGTCATTCGGTGGCTACGACAAAGTGATGAAAGCCTACGAGGTCGCCATCGAGGAAAAATACCAGTTCGGCTGCTATGGCGACGCCATGCTCATCGTCGACTAATCAGTTTCTTGCAAAAAACATTTCACGCGCCATATCTCGGATTGAGATATGGCGCGTGAAGTTTGTTTTCGCGTCATTAGCGATTTCAGAAGACTAGAGTTGTGCGTCGCTCATCTGGAAGGTGTTGCCGTAACGCACATCACCCGTCTGCAAGCCGAGCTTGAGCCACTTCATGCGCTGTGCGCTGGTGCCGTGGGTGAAGCTCTCGGGCACGTCATAGCCCTGAGCGCGCTTCTGCAAGTAGTCATCGCCAATCTTCTGGGCACACATGATGGCCTCTTCAAGGTCGCCTTGCTCAAGCGAACCGAACATCTTGTTGTCGTGGTGTGCCCACACGCCGGCATAAAAGTCAGCCAATAGCTCCAGCCGTACGCTGATGCGGTTGGCATCCTTCTCATTGAGGCGCGACATCTGCTGGTGTGCCTTGTTGAGTGTGCCTGTGAGGTACTCGACATGATGTCCCACCTCATGGGCAATCACGTAGGCGTAGGCAAAATCACCATCCGCACCTAACTGCTGGCGCATGCTCGAGAAGAACGACAGGTCGATGTACAGGCACTGGTCGGCCGAGCAATAGAACGGGCCCATCTGAGCACTCCCCTGGCCGCAACCCGTGGAGGTCGAACCAGTGTAAAGCACCATCGTGGGCGGGGTGTACTTGCCCAAGCCTTGTTCCTGGAACACTTTGGTCCACACATCCTCGGTGCCCGCCAAAATCTTCTTGCTGAACGCGGCCAGCTCCTGCTCCTGTTCAGTGAACTGGGTGGGGTCAACTTCGCCCTGTTGTTCCTGCCCCATACCCATGCCCATCGTTCCGGCATTCTGGAGCACATCGCCCAGATTACCACCCATGAGCAGCGTGATGAGTCCAGCGATAATTAGTCCGCCGATACCGCCAATGCCCGCCTTGCGGCCGGCACTCATACCTCGGCGATCCTCGACATTGCTACTTTCTCTTCTTCCTTCTAGATCCATAGTGCTATTGTTTTAGTGAATTAGTAATCGAGTGTTCGAGTGTTCGAGCGATTGATACTTACACAAGCGCAAAATTAGCAAAAGTTTTTCAATAATTGCACAAAATGATTGTAAAATCCATATTTTTTTGTTACTTTTGCCCTCAAAATTAGTGCAAGTAGGGAGAAATACAAAATAATAAACGAAGTTTATATTTTTATTTCAGCGACGAAGCCTAATTTATCCAAAATCTCACTAACAATGAAACGTAAGACACTAAAACTGATTAAGAACGACCCTTGGCTGGAGCCATTCACCCAAGCCATTGAGGGTCGCCACAACGATGCCCTAGTGAAGTTGGACCACTTGACCAGCGGCAGTGGCAAACTCAAGGACTTTGCCAAAGCACATCTATACTACGGTCTTCACCACCTGAGCAATGGCGACTGGGTATTGCGCGAATGGGCACCCAACGCCACCGACATCTATGTGGTAGGGGACTTCAACGGTTGGCGCGAGTGCGCGCCCTACCGTATGCGCCAGGTGGGCAGCGGCAACTGGGAGCTGCAGCTGCCGGCCCGTGGCATGAAGCACGGCGAACTGTTCAAACTCATCGTACACTGGCCTGGTGGACAGGGCGAGCGCATTCCCGCTTACGCAACCCGTGTAGTGCAAGACTCCCGCACGCACATTTTTTCGGCCCAGGTTTGGTCGCCCGAGGAGTCCTACGAGTGGCGCATCAAGCGATTCAAGCCTCGCCGCGATCCCCTGCTCATCTACGAGTGCCACATCGGTATGGCGCAGGAGCAGGAGACAGTGGGCACCTACGAGGAGTTCCGCCAGCACGTGCTGCCTCGCGTGGTTGACCTGGGTTACAACGCCATCCAGATTATGGCCATTCAGGAGCATCCCTACTATGGCTCGTTCGGCTATCATGTGTCCAGCTTCTATGCCGCCAGTAGCCGATTTGGCACCCCCGAAGAGCTGAAGCGTCTCATCGATGACGCGCACGAGGCGGGCATCGCGGTAATCATGGACATCGTTCACTCGCACGCCGTGAAAAACGAGGTCGAGGGTCTGGGCCGCTTTGATGGAACGGGCAACCAATACTTCTACGGTGACGGTCGGCGCGAACACCCGGCCTGGGACTCGTTGTGCTTTGACTACGGCAAGGACGAGGTACTGAACTTCTTGTTGAGCAACTGCCGCTACTGGCTTGAGGAGTATCACTTCGACGGATTCCGCTTCGATGGCGTGACTTCGATGCTATATTACAACCATGGTTTGGGACAAGCCTTCGGCAGTTATGGCGACTACTACGATGGGGGCGAGGACACCAACGCCATCACCTACCTGACGCTCGCCAACCTGCTGATTCACGAGGTGAACCGCCACGCCATCACCATCGCTGAGGAAATGAGCGGCATGCCTGGTCTGGCGTGCTCATTCAAAGATGGCGGCATTGGATTTGACTACCGCATGGCAATGGGCATCCCCGACTACTGGATCAAGATGATCAAGGAGCGTAAGGATGAAGACTGGCGCCCCACAAGCATCTTCTGGGAGCTGACCAACCGTCGCGCCGATGAGCGCACCATCAGCTATGCCGAGAGCCATGACCAAGCGTTGGTGGGCGACAAGACCATCATTTTCCGTCTGATAGACAAGGAGATGTATTGGCACATGATGGTCGATGACCATGATGGTACGGTGGAACGCGGCATTGCGCTACACAAGATGATTCGCTTGGTAACCGCCTCGACCATCAACGGTGGATACCTCAACTTCATGGGCAACGAGTGGGGCCATCCCGAGTGGATAGACTTCCCACGCGAGGGCAACGACTGGAGCTACAAGTATGCCCGCCGCCAGTGGAGTCTGGTCGACCGCAAGGATTTGAAATACCAATTCCTTAACAACTGGGACCACGACGTGATTCATCTGCTAGACGACACGCCGGGCTTTGAGTCCCTGCCTGTCATCAAGCTGTGGGACAAGGATGATGACCAGGTGTTAGCATTCATGCGCGGCGACCTGGTGTTCGTGTTCAATTTCAACCCCACCCAGTCGTTCACTGACTACGGCTTCTTAGCTCCCGAGGGTGAGTATCGCGCCCTATTCGACACCGACAACCCGCGTTACGGCGGTTATGGCAATATCGCCGAGGGGACGCAGCATTTGACGCAGGCCGACCCGTTGTATGCCGACAAGCATCTAGGCTGGCTCAAGCTCTACATTCCCGCCCGCACGGCCATCATCCTGAGAAAACAGTAGCCTATAGCCTAGTATTTCCACGAATTTTTAAACCGCGAATCACGCGAAGCAGATCAATATCCCTTCGAATGATTCGCGGTTTAAAACATAATTGTGGTTCAATCAGAACGGTGGCTCAGCGGGCAGTTGCTGTTGCGCCGTTTGTTGCGGCTGTACTGGTTGCTGCTGCACTTGCTGCTGTGGCTGTGCGACAGGTTGTTGCTGTGTTGCCTCGGCCTTGGGACGTCCCAGCAATTCGAAGTTGTCGACATGAATCTCGGTGACGTAATGCTTGATGGCATTGCGGTCTTCCCACATGCGTGTACGCAGCTGTCCCTCGACGAATAGTTGGGTACCCTTGCGTATGTATTTCTCGGCGACCTCGGCATGCCTACCCCACATGACGATATTGTGCCACTCGGTACGTTCGGGCACCTGCACACCATTAGAGTTGGTGTACCCTCGTTCAGTGGTTGCCATCGAGAAGGTTGCCACGGGGCGTCCTTGGGCCACATAGCGAATATCCGGGTCTCGTCCCACGTTGCCCAGAAGAATGACTTTGTTGACTGACATTTTTTAATTGAAAATTGAGAACCTTTAGCTAGCCAAAATTTGTGCAAACCGAATACAAACCAAACTTGTTTGAGTTTGTTGAGATGCAGCCAAATTTATCTAAAGTCTGCGCTTGCAAGTCGGCGAAGCCGGGGCAAGCTATCAAGCAGACCTTTGGCAATTGAAAATTAAGAATTCAAACCGCGCTTTGCGCTGGTATCCGTTTACTTGTCTACTCGTTTACTTTCTACAACATCAACCCTGTGCACTCGTGGAGGCCGAAGAGAAGGTTCATAGCATGTACGGCAGTGCCCACGCCTCCTTTGAGATGGTTGTCGATGGCCGATGTTACCCGCAGATAATCGCCCTCTCGGCTTATGTGAATCAGGCACTTGTTGGTTCCAGCCACATCGCACAGCATGGGTTCATGGTCAATGACGAAAGTAAAGTTATGGTCATCGTAATATTGTTCAAACAAATCCCGCACCATAGCAACCTCCACGCCACTCTTGAAATAAACAGTTGAGAGCAATCCACGTGCGAAGCATGCCCGCATGGCGGTCAAGTGAACATCACTATGGAAACTGGTTTGCATGGCCGACAAGACACGTTTTAGTTCCTCGACCTGGTCGGCATACTGTTCAACTGGCACCATTGCCACTCGACTGCCGGCAGTCGCCTGAGCGTTACCCACGACGATGGTGGCATGGAGTTCACTATTGAGCATCAGATTCTTAGCCAGCGGCACAAGAGCGAGCGACAACGCCATCGCCACCTCGCCAGGACAGGTAATGCGCATGCATTCATGAACCATACGTCGCCGATTTACCTCCGACAGCCCATAGGTGAATCCCGAAGCCTCTTCATCAGTAAGCCGGTAACGTGCAGACAAGTCAATAACCTTGACGCTTTGCGGAATCATAGCAAGGTTGTCGGGAGCCGATGCCTCCTCATCGCACAAAAAGACGAGGTCCAAATCCAGGCAATCGGGCTTTTCGACAAACTCCATCGTTGTGTCACCCGCAAGCAAAGGGAAAATGTCGGCCACGCGTTGGGTGGCAAGTTCTTTGTCACACACCCACCGCAGGTCGACATCAGGATGGTGGAGCAAAAGCCGCAACAGTTCGGCTGCAGCGTCAGAAGCTCCACCCAACACAGCTGTTTTTATCATATCTCATGTATCAAGGCTGCGCGAATCGAGCAAGGAACTCGCGTACTTGCTCTTGCGACGCGCCTTCGCGCAAAATGGCAAAAACGGTGTCTGCACCAGCGATGGTACCCAAAATTTCGGGCAAGCGTGCCATGTCGATGTCGTATGCCAATCCTGTAGCATAGCCGTTGCGCGTCTTAATGACGGCAAAGTTGCCAGAGAACTCTACCGACTGGAATCCCACATTGCCATGCAACGGCATATCCATGCCGTGCTGCCGGAGCTTGTTCTGCACCTCACGTCCATCGGGAATGATGTACATATAACCCCCACGGTCGGTAGCGACCTTAGAAATCTTCAGGGCCTTGAGGTCTCTTGACAAAGTAGCCTGTGTCACGTTCACATTGCGCTCGGCCAACTTCATTGCCAGTTCGCTCTGGCTGCCGATGCACTCGTTTTGGATCAACTCAACGATGATCTGCATGCGATTTCTTTTATTCTTCACAATACCAAATAATAAAGTTATTATTAAAAAATAGGTGGATTATATACTTGAAAACAACAAATCGATTTCAGTATTTCCCTACAAAAATACGAATTTATTGTAAAATAAAACACAACATTTTATAGAACAATCATAGATTTCACAAATTTTTTGATTTAAGTGAAAGTTTTAAAATATTTTTAGAGCTAGAATCAAGAAAATTGGCCTTGTATTTTGATTTCACAAGAATAATGTGTATCTTTGCACGAATTATTAATTGTAAACCAAAAAAATATGAAGTATTATATCGCCGAAAACGGACAACCAGCTGGACCGTTTGAGTTGAAAGACTTGATGCAGCATGGGTTGACGCCCAACTCACAGGTGTGGAACGAGAAGATGTCGGGCTGGACGCGCGCCAGCGAGGTGCCCGAGTTGATGAACTTACTGGGTTTACCCATTGCGGCACAACCTGTGCAACCCGTTCAGCCTCAACAACCTATACAACCACAACCATCTCCTTATGCCCCACAGCAGCCCGAGCAGGCTGAACAATCGCACTACGCCTCGCAACAGTCTGAAGCAACAACGGCTACCACTCCGCAACAAACTGAAACACAGTCGACCTACGCTCCGCAACAACAGGACTACGAGCAGCCACAACAGCCTTACGAGCAGCCACAACAAGGTTATGGCCAGCAACCCTCACCATACGCCCAACCGCAGTACGAGCAGCCGCAACAACCGCAACAGTCCTACAGTGGTCCGCAACAGTACCAACAACCGCAACAACCCTACGGGCAACAATACCCTCAACAACAGATGCCATACGGAGCGCAGCAGTACGCCCCGAACGGATTCCCTCCCAAGAACTGGATGACCGAGTCAATCATCTTTACCGTGTTGAGTGTGGTTTGCTGCTGCAATCCCTTCGCGCTTATCACGGGCATCATCGCCATTGTCAACGCCGGCAAGGTCAACGGACTGTTCCAGCGCGGTGACACGATGGGAGCCGGCGAGAGTGCCAAGCAAGCCAAGATGTGGGCGCTCATTACCCTGGGTCTCCTTATTCTTGGAGCCATCCTCAGCGTTGTACTAGTCATGGCTAATCCCGAACTAAAAGAGGCTTTCATGGAGGGATATGAGAATGGTTATAACCCCGTATAATTGTTCGTCTCATTATACTGACAAGGCCCAGCTCATTTTTGAGCTGGGCCTTGTTGTTGTCATGCCGCGCAAGATTAGTCGCTGCACTTGGCTCCGATGAACTCGCGGTTGAGTCGTGCGATGTTACTGAGCTTGATATTCTTGGGACACTCGGCTGCACACGCACCCGTGTTGGTGCAATTACCGAATCCCAGCTCATCCATCTTGGCGAGCATGGCTTTGACACGCTTCTTGGCCTCAGCACGTCCCTGGGGCAGCAACGCGAACTGGCTGACCTTGGCGCTGACGAAGAGCATGGCCGAACCATTCTTACAAGCTGCGACACAAGCACCACAGCCGATGCACGAAGCGCTGTCCATGGCTTCGTCGGCAGCCACCTTACTGATGGGGATTGCATTGGCATCTTGGGCACCACCGGTATTGAAGCTCACATAACCGCCAGCCTGCTGAATTTGGTCAAAGGCGTTGCGGTTAACCATGAGATCCTTCAGCACGGGGAAGGCTGCACTGCGCCAAGGCTCGACGGTGATGGTCTCACCATCGTGGAAACGACGCATATACAACTGGCAGGTCGTTGCGCCTGTTGCAGGTCCGTGAGGATGTCCGTTGATATAGAGCGAGCACATACCGCAGATACCCTCGCGGCAGTCGTGGTCGAAGTGGATGGGCTCCTCGCCCTTCTCGACGAGCTGCTCATTGAGGATGTCTAACATCTCGAGGAAAGAGGTGTCAGTGGGGATGTCCTGCATCTGATAGGTCTCGAAGTGTCCTTGCTCCTTCGGTCCAGCCTGACGCCAAACCTTCAAATTAAAGCTTATACAGTTCTCCATATTGCTTAATTCTTGTAATTACGGGTTTGTACTTTAATTGCTTCATAGTGGAGAGGCTCCTTGATGAGCGTGGGCTCCTTCTCGTCGTCTCCCTCATACTTCCAGCACTGGACGTAGAAGTAGTTCTCATCATCGCGCTTGGCCTCGCCTTCCTCGGTCTGGTACTCCTCGCGGAAGTGACCGCCACAGCTCTCGTTGCGAGTGAGAGCGTCGTAAGCGATGAGTTCGCCCATGGTGATGAAGTCGCGCAGGCGGAACGCCTTGTCAAGCTCATTGTTCATTCCCTCGATAGTGCCGGGGACGAACAAGTTGGTCTCAAACTCGTGACGCAGCTCTTTGAGTTTCTCGAGAGCGGTCTCCAAGCCTTCCTTGGTGCGGCCCATGCCAACATATTCCCACATGATGTGTCCCAGTTCCTTGTGGATACTGTCGACCGAGCGTTTGCCCTGGATGTTCATAATCTGCTCCAGATTGGCCTGCACCTTCTTCTCGGCTTCTTCAAACTCGGGAGCATCGGTCGAGAAGTGCGGGACAGTAATCTGGTCGCTCAGATAGTTCTGGATGGTATAGGGCAACACAAAGTAACCGTCGGCCAGACCCTGCATGAGTGCCGAGGCACCCAATCGGTTGGCGCCGTGGTCGCTGAAGTTGCATTCGCCAATAGCAA
>JAEEJI010000093.1 GCA_016281825.1 Muribaculaceae bacterium
GCGACATTGAGCGCAATGTATCGTTCGAGGAGGTCGGTACGGTGCTAGAGGTGGGCGACGGTGTGGCGCACGTCTATGGCCTGAGCAATGTCGAGGCCAACGAGCTCGTCGAGTTTGAGAACGGCGTCACGGGCGTTGCCATGAACCTCGAGGAGAGGGACGTGGGTGTCATCCTGCTCAACGAGGTGGACTCCATCAGCGAGAATATGAAGGTTCGCCGCACGGGCGAGATTGCCTCCATCCAGGTGGGTGAGGGGCTGTTGGGCCGCGTCATCAACGTGCTCGCCGAGCCTATCGACGGTGGTGGCACCATCGAGGGCAAGCGTGTCCGCCTGCCGCTCGAGCGCAAGGCACCGGGCGTCATCTTCCGTCAGCCCGTGAACCAGCCGTTGCAGACGGGTCTCAAGGCTATCGACTCGATGATTCCCATCGGTCGTGGACAGCGCGAGCTCATTATTGGTGACCGACAGATTGGCAAGACTGCCATCGCCGTTGACACCATCATCAATCAACGCCAGAACTACGAGGCAGGGAAGCCTGTCTACTGCATCTATGTTGCCATCGGTCAGAAGGCATCGACCGTCGCCGCGCTGGTCAACACGCTCAAAGCGCACAATGCCATGGACTATACCGTGGTGGTGGCTGCTACCGCAGCCGACTCGGCATCGATGCGTTATTATGCACCCTTTGCAGGAGCCGCCATCGGCGAGTACTTCCGTGATACCGGTCGTGACGCGTTGGTCATCTATGACGACCTGTCAAAGCACGCTGTGGCCTACCGCGAGATCTCGCTGATCCTCAAGCGACCCTCGGGGCGTGAAGCATATCCGGGCGACATCTTCTATCTGCACAGCCGTCTGCTCGAACGCGCAGCCAAGATTAACGAGAACCAAGACGTGGCATCGGTCATGAACGACTTGCCCGACGTGCTCAAGCCCATGGTCAAAGGTGGTGGCTCGCTCACCGCTTTGCCCATCATCGAAACGCAGGCAGGCGACGTGAGTGCCTATATCCCCACCAACGTCATCTCAATCACCGATGGCCAAATATATTTGGAGACTGCGCTATTCAACGCCGGAATCCGTCCCGCAGTCAATGTGGGTATCTCGGTGAGCCGTGTGGGTGGTAACGCACAGATCAAGTGTATGAAGAAAGTGGCCGGAACGCTTAAGATTGCTCAGGCACAATATCGTGAGTTGGAGGCGTTTACCAAGTTCGGTGGCGACATCGATGCGGTGACTGCACGCACCATCGACACGGGCCGCAAGAACGAGCGACTGCTCGTCCAGCCGCAATACGAGCCCATGGCAGTCGAGGAACAGGTCGCCATCATCTACTGCGGCGTCAACGGACTGTTGCAGCGTGTCCCAGTCGATCAGGTGGGAGAGTTTGAGAAACTCTTCGTCCAGTACCTCAAGGCTAAGCACCAGAGCGACGTGCTTGATGTGCTTCGCTCGGGCAAGATTGACGACGACGTGATGGAGAAACTCAAGAACGCCGCCCAAGAAATCACAGGAAAGTACGAGAAATAATAATGAATTAAGAATTAAGAATTAAGAATTAAGAATGAATATTCTAGAACCTCTAGACTAGCAAATAATTCTCCATTCTCAATTCTCCATTCTCAATTAAATACAATAAGAAGTAAGTGTCAACACTACGTGAACTGAAGAGCCGCATCGGGTCGGTTGCGTCAACGCAGAAGACCACGAGCGCGATGAAGATGATTTCATCGGCCAAGATGCGCAAGGCAACTTATCAGCTGCAGCGCCTGTCGCCTTACCGCGCCATGGTGCAGCGGGTGATTAGCCACTTGCTCGTCACCGACCAGGAATTCTCCTCGCCGCTCATCGTCACACGCGACGTGCACCGCCTGGCATTGGTGGTGTTCGGCAGCGACGACGGCCTGTGCGGAGCTTTCAATATCAACTTGTTCAAGAATCTGTTAGCCGCCATCAATCAGGTGCGCGAGCAGTATGGCAAGGATCTCGAAATCACGGTCATACCCGTGGGTAAGAAGTTGACCAAGGCGGCACAGAAGATTGCCGGCGAAGGCATCAAGTTCGAGCGGACGAGTCTGAACACCCGCAGCGGGGACGACGAACTCAACGCGCTCACTGGCCTGCTGCGGCAGCGCTTCCTCGACGGCGAACTGGACCGCGCCGAGGTGCTTTACATGCACTTCATCAGCACCAGCCGACAGGTGTTCACCCGCGAGCAGTTGCTGCCCGTCAGCTACGAGTCGATTGCTGAGCAATTGGACACCCGCGCGGCCGCCGAACCATGCTTGTTCGAGCCCGATGCCAACACCATCTTCAACAGTGTGTTGCCGCTGCACTTGCGGGCGATGATGCAGGAGGTTTACACCGAAAGCTCTGCCAGCGAACAGGCTTCGCGCGTGATGGCGATGCAGACCGCCAGCGACAACGCCAAGGAACTGCTCGACGAACTCAATCTCGAGTACAACAAGTTGCGCCAGCAAAGCATCACCACCGAGTTGCTCGACATCATCGGTGGACAGGTGCAACGATAATTTGATAACAATAATTTAAACAAATGAGCATTCAGGAATATTTCGTTTCGCTTTTTAAGGGCATCCACAGCCTGATAAAGGGTATGGCGGTCACCGGTAAGGAACTGGTGTCGCCCAAAGTCACAGAACAGTACCCCGAGAATCGGGCTACACTGCAGATACCGGAGCGGTTCCGTGCAACACTGACACTCGTCTACGACGAGAACGGAAACCACAAGTGCATCGCGTGTCGCACTTGCGAGCGCAACTGTCCCAACGGTACAATCCACATTGACACACGCATGGTCGACCTGCCCAACGGCAAGAAGAAACAGAAGCTTGACAAGTACACCTACGACTTGGGCAGCTGCACCTTCTGCGGGTTATGCGTCACAACGTGTCCCACTAACGCATTGGAGTTCTCCAACGATTTTGAGCAGGCCGTCTTCCGTCGCGAGGCACTGGTCAAGCAGCTCAACTACCTGCCCGAGAAGGACGAACCCGTTCCCGCTCCCGCCCCGGCTCCCGTAGACAAGACCGAGGAGGCAAAACCTGTCGCTCCTGACGAAAAGCCTGAGGAGAAGGCGAGTTAATAAGCCTCTACCAGCGCGGTCTCAATTATGTATTATGAATTATAAATTATGAATTAGATAATGGAATCCTTAGGAAATATCATCCTGTATTTCGTGGTGGCGCTGGTCATCATCGTTTGCTCGGTGCTCACCGTTACCACGCGCCAGATTCTGCGCTCGGCAACCTATCTGTTGTTCGTGCTCTTTGCAACGGCAATCATCTACTTCCAGATGGACTATCCTTTCCTGGGTGCTGTGCAGATAGCAGTCTATGCAGGCGGCATCGTCGTGCTGTTTGTGTTTGCCATCCTGCTTACGCACCAGCCTGGCAAGGACGCGCAGCGCATCGACTCGACCAGGCGAATCCTCGGAGCGGTAGCAGCTCTGCTCGGCGTAGCAGCGTGCGGATTTGGACTCTTCTCCTATGCCAACTTCTGCGGACGGCAGCTCGATAAGGCTCAAAGTTGGAGCATCGAAGAAATAGGTAAGTTCCTGCTCAGTACCGACAAGTATGGATATCTGCTGCCGTTCGAGGCGGTCAGTGTGTTGTTACTCGCATGCATCATCGGCGGGGTCGTCATTGCACGACGTCGTTAACCAAGAAAGGAGGAAACAGACATGAATCTCACCTTACTTATGTATCTCGTTCCCAGCCTGATCATGTTTGGCTGCGGCGTGTATGGCTTCTTGACTCGCAAGAACATGATTGCCATCATGATTTCGCTCGAGCTGATGCTCAACTCGGTCGACCTAAACTTTGTCGTGTTTAACAGATACCTGTTCCCCGGACAGATGGACGGCATGTTCTTCACGCTGTTCGCCATAGCCATTGCCGCCGCCGAGACGGCCGTAGCATTGGCCATCATCATCAATGTGTTCCGTGTGGCACGCAAGGTGGACATCAACGAACTCATTAAACTGAAATTCTAATAGCTATGCCTTTAAGTTATACAATTGCAGTAATTGCGATCCCCCTGTTCATGTTCTTCTTCCTGGGACTGGCGGGGGTGAAGATGGGAAGAAAACTCACAGGCTGGTTGGGCGTGATTGGAATGCTCATCACCACCATCCTGGCCTATGGCGTCGCACTGACCTACTTCTTTGGCACTGGCCAAGGACAGCTGGCGGCCGATGGCGCGCGACAGGCGGTCGTGGTCTTTAATCCCGACTGGCTATCATTCACCAAGGAGCTGGTGGTGCGCATGGGCATCATGCTCGACCCGATTGCAGCCATGATGTTGATTGTCATCACCACCGTGTCGATGATGGTGCACCTCTACAGCTTGGGCTAC
>JAEEJI010000094.1 GCA_016281825.1 Muribaculaceae bacterium
CAGATGCCGGTGAACATGTGAGCAGCAGCGTCGACGAGAAGACGGGTATTCCCATCGCCTCGCTCTACGACGGCAAGCGCCAGATGCCCAGTGACGAGACGATGGCAAAGTTTGACGTCATTGTCACCGACATTCAGGATGTGGGACTGCGCTTCTATACCTATTATGTGACGATGGTCAACCTGATGGATGCCGCCGCTGCCTATGGCAAGGAGTTTGTGGTGTTTGACCGTCCGAACCCCAACATCATGACCGTCGACGGTCCCATCCTAGACATGAAACTGAAGAGTGGGGTAGGCCGACTCCCCATCCCCACCGTCTATGGCATGACCATGGGCGAGTTGGCTCAGATGGTCAATGGCGAGGGTTGGCTCAAGGAAGGCAAAAAAGTGCCGTTGACCGTGACTCCTTGCGAGAACTACACGCGCAATACACGCTATCAGTTGCCCATCGCTCCGTCACCCAACCTGCCCAATATGCTCTCGATTTATCTATATCCGTCGACCTGTTACTTTGAAGGCACGACGGTGAGCCTGGGCCGTGGCACCGATTGGCCCTTCCAGGTCTATGGTCATCCCGACATGACAAATCGCTCGTTTGAGTTCACGCCCGAGAGCCGTCCCGGCGCGAAGACCCCGCCGCAACTCAACAAGTTGTGTCATGGTGTAGACCTGCACAACATGGATGCCGAGGCCGCTATCGCACAAGGCATCAACCTGGAGTATGTCATTGACTCTTATCGTGACCTCACGGCGCAAGGCAAACAGTTCTACCTCAAGAACAATTTCTTTGACTTGCTGATGGGCCGCACCGAAATCCGCGAGATGATTGCGCAAGGCAAATCGGCAGCCGAGATCAAAGCCACCTGGGCCGACGATGTCGTCCGATTCAAGCAACAGCGCGCACCCTATCTCATCTATCCTGAAAATTAAACTGTTTCTAAAAAATCAAGTCAAAAGACAGCGATATATCAAATAAAATCGTAACTTTGCAGCAGAATAATAACTCAAACTACTGAGACAATGAACAAGACATTATTAGGCCTCGCCCTGGCCGCCTTCATGGCAATGGGCGTACAAGCTCAAGTGCAGGTGACGGCAACGCCGACATCGCCCACAACAGAGCAAACCATTAAGGAACAAAAGCAAGTTGCCAAGAATGCAGAACAAAAGGCTGAAGACCTGAAGAAAAAGGCCGAAGAAGCCAAGCAACAAGCTGAAGAGGCTAAGAAGGTAGAAAAGGAAGCCAAGGAAGCTGCCAAGAAAGCAAAAGAGGCTGAAAAGAAAGCCAAGGAGCAGGCTAAAGAAGCCAAGAAATTAGAGAAGCAGGCTAAGGAGCGCCAAAAAGCACAGGACAAAATCAAGAAAGAGGAGAAAAACATAGAGAAAGCTCAAAAAGACCTCCTCAAAGCACAACAAGATCTTGAAAATCCTGACCTGCAGAAAAAGGCCAAGGCTCTGAAAAAAATCGACAACCTGAACAAGAAAATTGAGAAATCAAATCAGGAAATCGAAAAGGCCCGCAAGAAACTGTAATCCTTGACAAAAACAAACGAGGCAAGATTGAAATTAACAATCTTGCCTCGTTTTTAATTTTTGACCAGTAAATTTTCGCGTTAGCAACTCCCCCTCTAAGCTTAGAGGGGGTGCCCGATGGGCGGGGGCGTGTGTTACCCAACCATACAGTAACAACACACTCCTCCGTCGCTACGCGACACCTCCCCTAGCTTAGGGGAGGACCTCTGTATCAGCAATTTATTTTCTTTAATTGAGCAACTTGGCGATGTCTTCCTCGATGAGTTTGATATCGTGCGTGGGCTCATAGCGTGCCACCACTTCGCCTTGCTGGTTAATGAGGAATTTGGTGAAATTCCACTTGATGTCAGGTTTGCTAGCATAGTCAGGATCGGCCTTCGACATCATGTCGTGCAACAAAGCACCAATCTTGTGGTTCATGTCAAAACCCTGAAAACCTTTCTGCGACTTCAAGAAAGTGTACAACGGAACCTCATTTTCACCGTTCACCTCAATCTTCTTGAACTGCGGAAATTCCGTACCAAAATTCAACTGGCAGAACGAGTGAATTTCCTCCTCGCTGCCTGGTGCCTGCTGTCCGAATTGGTTGCAGGGAAAATCAAGAATTTCCAAACCGCGATTCTTATATGACTTGTAGAGTGCCTCCAGTTCCTCATATTGTGGCGTAAAACCACAACGCGTGGCCGTATTCACGATGAGCAGCACCTTGCCCTTATACTCGCTTAACGACACTTCATTGCCCTTGCGGTCAAGGACATTAAAATCATATACATTTTGTGCCATGACATTCATTGTTAATAATAGAGTTACAAATAGAATCAGTTTTTTCATTTGATAATACCTAATTGTTTGCTGATGTCCAGCATGCGTTCGATGGGTTTTACCGCGCTTGCCGCAATATCCGGATCTACCTCAATCGTTGGCTGCAGGTACAATAGCGAATTGTACAATTTCTCAAGCGTTATGAGCTTCATGTAGTTGCACTCGTTGCAAGCACAAGTGCCATCTTCGGGTGGAGCGGGAATAAACGTCTTGTTGGGACATTGACGCTGCATCTGGAAGAGGATGCCACTCTCGGTACACACGATAAACTGCTGCGCCTCGTCGTTGACTGCATAATTCAGCAACGCTTGTGTACTACCCACCTTGTCAGCAAGGATACGGATGGGTTTGGGACACTCGGGATGCACAAGCACCTTTGCCTCGGGATATTGCTTGCGCAAATCCAACAACTTTTGGAGTGAGAACTGCTCATGCACATGGCATGCGCCGTCCCACAACAACATTTCACGACCCGTTATACTATTAATATAGTTACCCAGGTTTCGGTCAGGACCAAAAATAATTTTGGCATCTGCTGGCAGACTCTCCACAATCTGTTTGGCGTTCGACGATGTCACCACCACGTCGGTCACTGCCTTGACGGCTGCACTGGTGTTGACATAGCTCACCACAGTATGATTAGGATGAGCTTTAACAAACGCCTCAAATTCCTCGGCAGGACAACTGTCGGCAAGCGAACATCCAGCACTCAGGTCAGGGACAATAACGGTCTTCTCGGGACAGAGTATCTTGGCAGTCTCACCCATGAAATGCACGCCACACAGCACAATCACTTCGGCATCGGTCTTGGCGGCGAGTTGCGCCAATGCCAGACTGTCGCCGATATAGTCGGCAAGTTCCTGAATCTCCTGGCGTTGGTAATAATGCGCCATGATTACCGCATTATGTTCTTGCTTCAGTCGCAGGATCTCGCTACGAAGGTCCAGTGCGGGGTCGATGGGTGCATCGACATAGCCTTTATCAACATTCATATTATTATTTTTAAAATTTTATTTTTTAAAAAACTTTTTTGTTAGTGTTAGAAGGCGTGTTAATTGTGGCAATAACTTTTTTGCGAAAATCTTGCAAAAACAGTTATTATGTTGAGAGTAGCCGCTATTATCATCGTTATTGACAACTTAATTAGTTGAATACAATTAAAATAGCTATATTATTAACAACCTGTTTACAACTTGCAAAGTTAATAAAAACTCTAGACTTTAGTTTACAAAAGTGCTAAAAATAGTGTGAAAACAGAGGTAAAATTTTTGTGTCATCTTTTTTGGTGGTTTTCAGGTTTTGTCTATCTGATTTTTTCCATGAGATGTGCAAATTAATTTTTAATTTTTTATCTCCAAGTTTTCAACAACAATTCACAGGGTTATTAACAAAGGTTGTCTTATAAAACAGTTCCCCATCTACGAATAGGTGGGGAACTGTGAGGCGTGAATAGAATCAATAGTTCTCGACGCGGAGTTCAAAGTGAGCCTGCGGGTGAGCGCAGACTGGGCACATTTCGGGTGCTTGTTTGCCTACCACGATGTGACCGCAGTTGCGGCATTGCCAGATGCACTCTTCATCGCGCGAGAAGACGATCTTGTCCTCAATGTTCTTGAGCAGTTTGCGGTAGCGTTCCTCGTGCAGTTTCTCGATAGCAGCGACACCGTCCATTGTCTCAGCAATCTCGTCAAAGCCTTCCTCACGAGCTACGCGGGCCATCTCGACATACATGTCGGTCCACTCGTAGTTTTCTCCTTCGGCAGCAGCCTTCAAATTGGCAACGGTGTCTTTAATGGCACCGCCCTCGAGCAATTTGAACCACAGTTTAGCGTGTTCTTTCTCTTGGCGTGCGGTTTCCTCAAAGAAAGCACCAATCTGTTGATAGCCATCCTTCTTGGCCTTGCTGGCGAAGTATAGATACTTGGTATGAGCCTGTGACTCGCCGGCAAATGCAGCCTGCAAGTTCTTCTCGGTCTGAGTTCCTTTTAGTTCTTTCATTGTAGTTTGTTGTATTTGTTAGTTATTAGTTTTCTTTTTATAGGGCTTTTTAGACTTGAGTTTTTCGGGGTTAAGTTCATCGATGAGGGGACTGCCGTTCTCGTCGACATTGAGGTGGCGCATCTGTTCCTCGACACTGTCAATAACATTGACGATATAGTCTGCCAGTTTCTCGGCTTCGCAGATGATATCGATATAGAAGATGCCGGCCGAGTAGGGATAAACCTTTTGGTTGACATTCTCAATGTTCTCGTTGCGGCACTCGTTGCGGTAGTCATTGATTTCGCGCTCCTTGTCGTAGCTTCGCACCAGGTCTTCGGGCGTGACATTCTCGATGTCGCACAGGATGGCAACCATGTTACTCATAGCCTCGCTCACATACTGGAACATGGTGTCGATGTGCTGATAGTTATAGTCGCTAAAGTGCGCTTGTGCCTCGCCTTTTCGTACGAGCGTCTTGGCAAGGTTGTTGCAGCTGTCGCCGATGCTTTCCAGTTCGCTCACGATGTTCAGCATGGTGGTGACGCGCATCTTACCTTCGGAACTCAAGCGGCCGTCCACCACGCGGTTGAGGAACTTGGCAATTTCAATCTCCATGCGGTCAGAGATGTCCTCATACTTGTCTATGCGGTCGTATAGTTCCTGGAACTCGTTACTTCCAATCTTGGTATGCAACAGTGTCTTTACCATGCCCAACATGCGTTCAACACGGTTCGACATGACAATAATCTCCTTCTGTGCAGCAAGCAGGTTGAGCTCAGCAGTGCTGAGCAGGCCACCGGCGATGTACTTGAGTTGGAACTCGACTTCCTCGGGTTGTTTCTTGGGTTTGATGACGCGGTCAATGAGGTCGACAAACTTGTTGACAAACGGCAAGGCGATGAACATGTTGATCAACTTGTCGAGCGTATGGAAGATGACAAGTCCCCATGACATGGACGAAATCAATGCGGGAGTAGCTGTACCGCCGCTTTCCAATACTTTATAGAGCTGTGTGGGGTCTCCAAACGGAGTAAGGTCGCGCGTAATCCACTCGATGAGCGAGACAAACGGGTAGAACAGCGCAATCATCCACGTTGCGGTCACCAGGTTGAAGAACAGGTGGCTCAAGGCGGCTTTCTTGGCGGCAAGGTTACCACCCAATGATGCCAATAGCGGCGTGATGGTGGTACCCACATTACTACCTAGCACCAACGCACAAGCCATGTCGAACGGAATCCATCCCTTGCTGCCCATAATCATCACAATGGCAAATGTGGCGGCACTCGACTGAATGACAAGTGTGATGACCACACCGATGAACCAGAAGATGAGCATCGACCAGAAACCCCACGAGGTCCATTGTTGCAGCACGCTGAACACCTCGGGTGATGACTGTAGGTCGGGCACATTGGCGCTGATGGCTGCCAGACCCATAAACAAGAGTGCAAAACCGATGGCAAACTCGCCCATCGACTTGTACTTGTTGTTTTTGACAAACAAGGCGGGCACCGCGATAGCGAGCAGTGGCAAGGTGAAGCTGCTCATATTGACCGATACCCCGAAGAATGCTACAATCCATGCGGTGAAAGTGGAACCCACGTTGGCACCCAAAATCACAGCCATTGACTGTCCCAGGGTCATCAGACCAGCATTGACAAATCCCACCACCATCGAGATTGACGCACTGGAACTCTGGATGAGTGCCGTAATGGTAATACCAGTGGTCACACCCATGGCGCGATTGCGTGTCATGGCCGAGAGAATGCTGCGCAGTCGGCTACCTGCAACCTTCTGCAATCCCTCACTCATCACCTTCATTCCATAAAGGAAAAGGCCCACGGCACCTAACAGTGCCAAGAAATTCAGAAACGAATAATCCATCTAAAGTCGTCTGTTACTATTTCGGTTACAAAGGTAATGATATTTCGTTACGCACACAATAGTTGATGAAAAAACAGTGAAAAAATTTTGGCAATTATATATCTGTTGCCCCCAAGGTCGGCTTTGTCGCTGAAAGCGACTGAGTTGAGTAACCGGGGGTGGAGCTTGCGACACCCTCGGACAGTATGCAACTCTCACCCTCGCTGAAAGCGAGCATTTAGATAATCTTGGTAGTTGTGGCAAGGTGCTCGCTTACAGCGAGGTATTCAATGTGGTCACATACCGGAGGTGTCGCTGACGCTCCACCCCCGGTTATTCAAATTGTCACCTCCGGTGACGTTGCTCCTCATCATTAAAACCCGAATCATGCCGAAAAACAAAATGTGGACAACAGATATATAGTTCCTAAAAAATTTTTCTTCTAAAATAATGTGCCAAAAATTTGCACAGGCAACTAGATTGTAATACCTTTGCACCTCGTTATATTCACAATCGTCTACTACCAGCGCAAGCGCTGTCTAAACTTTTAACTATACACTCTAAACTATAAACTAAAAGAATGACTCCTTGGATTGTACTTGCCACGATTGTTGGCTATTTTGTATTGCTGTTTATCATCTCGTGGCTGGCGTCGCGCAAGAGCGACACCAATACTGCGCTCACGGGTGGCCGTCAGGCGCCATGGTTTATCGTCGCTATCGCCATGATTGGTGCGCCCATCTCGGGCGTGACTTTCGTGTCGGTGCCCGGTCAAGTTGCTGTGAAGAGCTTCAGCTACATGCAGATGGTGCTGGGCTTTGCCGTGGGCTACTTTGTAATTGCCTACGTGCTGATGCCGCTATTCTTCAAGCGTAACTTAGTCTCAATCTATGGTTACCTCGAGGAACGCTTCGGCGGGAAGACGCACAAGACGGGCGCGTGGTTCTTCTTCATCAGCAAAATGCTGGGTGCCGCGGTGCGCTTCTATGTAGTTTGTGTGACGCTTCAGTTGTTGGTGTTCGGACCCTTGCACATTCCGTTTATTGTCAATGTGGTGGTGACCATTGCATTGATATTCCTCTACACCTTGCAAGGCGGTGTGAAGACGGTCATCTGGACCGATACGCTGAAGTCGTTCTGCTTGATTATGAGTGTGATTTTGTGCATCCTGTTCATCGCCAAGGGCCTGGGCTACGGCTTCGGGGAATTATGTTCGGCAGTTGCCGGCGACGACACGTCGCGCATATTCTTCTTTGACAATCCCAAGGAGGGTACCTACTTTTGGAAACAGTTCATTGCCGGTATCTTTATGGTGGTGGCCACGACGGGCCTTGACCAGGACCTGATGCAACGCACGCTGGCCAGCAAGAACGTCGCCGAGTCGAAGAAAGGTCTCATCGTCAGTGGCATCACCCAAATATTCGTCGTGGGCTTGTTCCTCGTGCTGGGTACGCTTTTGGTTCTCTATACGAAGCAGAGCGGCATGGCCATCCCCGAGAAGACCGACGAGTTGTTCGGGCAGGTGGCGTTCAGTGGCGGTGCCATCCCCATTGTCGTGGGTGTGTTGTTCATCTTGGGTCTGGTCTCGGCTGCCTACAGTGCCGCTGGCTCGGCATTGACCGCGTTGACCACCTCGTTTACCGTCGATATCCTTGAAAGCGACAAGAAGCAGGACGAGCCGGCGTTGGCGCGTACACGCAAGATGGTGCACATCGCCATGGCGGCATGCATGGGCCTGGTTATCCTGGTGTTCTATGCCATCAGCAACAGCGATGCCATCAGTGCGGTCTATACGCTAGCAAGCTACACCTATGGTCCCATCCTGGGTCTGTTCGCTTACGGCATGATGTGCAAGACTCCGGTGCGTGACCGATTGGTTCCTGTGGTCTGTATCGCCGCTCCTGTGCTCAGCTATTTCATCCAACTGTGGTTGGCAAAGAGCTACAACTACACGCTGGGTTTCGAACTGCTTCTGCTCAACGCAGCCCTGACCATGCTGGGCCTGCTTTTGCTCCGCCGCAAGGGGAACTGAAAACTAACCATAAAAATTGACTACTCAAATTGGCTCACAACTTAATAAACCGATATATCTGGCTCATTGACACGATTCGGCGCTATGGGCGCATCACGCTCGAAGAGTTGAACCGACAGTGGCTTTGCTCATCGCTCAGCGACGGCAAGCCCCTGCCACGCCGCACCTTCCATCACTACCGCAACGGTGCCGAGGATATGTTCGGTGTGAATATCCAGTGTGACCGGTCGACATACGAATACTACATCGAGGACACCCCGCAGTCCGAGTTGCACCAGTGGCTGGTTGATGCTACCGCGTTGACCGACACGCTGCGTGACACCAGTGACATTGCCGGGCGTGTGGTGTTGGAGAATGTGCCGTCGGCACGTGAACACCTATCGACCATCATCGATGCCATGCGACAGAACCACCGCATCCAATTCGCTTACCGCAGTTACACACGCATTCAGGGCAGCCAGGTGGACTTGGAACCCTACTTTGTGAAGATTTTCAAGCAGTTGTGGTATGTCATCGGTTATAATGTAAAAGACCAGATGATTAAGACCTACGCGCTGGATCGCATGGGTGAACTGGTCATCCTTGCCGACAAGTCGTTCAACTATCCCGAGGGTTTCAGCCCACAGGGATTCTTCAAGGACTGCTTTGGCATCACCACCAACCAGAACGATCCCAAGCGCATCGTGTTGCGCGTCGAACCCACGCAGGCAAAGTACTTCCGTGCCCTGCCGCTGCACCCGTCGCAGCAAGAGGTGGTTCATGACCACTACTCCATCTTCTCCTATCAGATGCGCATCACTTACGACCTGCGAGAGGAACTGCTTAGCCATGGCAGTGCCCTCGAGGTACTCGAGCCACCAGAACTGAAACTGATGATCAAACAAGAGTTACGCAAAGCCTTGGAACAGTATGGTTAATTTTCAATTTTCAATTCTCAATTGATAAAGGTGAAAGGATTCTTTGATTTACTCAGACGGTTTGTGCCGCCTTATAAAAAATACTTGGTGCTCAATGTGTTGTTTAACATATTGACGGCCATTCTTACGCTATTCTCGTTCGCACTGATTATCCCCATCCTGGAGATGCTATTCGGGCTGAACACGCAGACATACTCTTTCATGGAGTGGTCCAGCGGCAAAATCAACGAGGTGGTGGTGAACAACTTCTACTACTATGTGCAGTGCATCATCGAGCGTTATGGTCCCTCAACTGCACTGGCGTGCATCGCTGTGGCACTGGTGGTGATGACCAGTCTGAAGACGGGGTCAGCCTATCTGGGTGCCTACTTCATGATTCCCATCCGTACGGGTGTGGTGCGCGACATCCGCAACCAGATTTATTCCAAGATTGTGTCGCTGCCCATCGGCTTCTTCAGCGACGAACGCAAAGGCGATGTGATGGCGCGCATGAGCGGTGATGTGACCGAGGTGGAGAACTCCATCATGTCGTCGCTCGACCTGATATTCAAGAACCCCATCATGATTATCGCCTGTCTGGCGATGATGATTGCGTTGAGTTGGCAGTTGACACTGTTTGTGTTGATTTTGTTGCCCTTGGCGGGACTGCTGATGGGCAGTGTCGGTAAGCGCTTGAAGCGGGTGTCGCTTGCGGGTCAGAATCAATGGGGCGTACTGTTGAGCAACATCGAGGAGACCATCAGTGGCCTGCGCATTGTCAAGGCATTCAATGCCGAGGGCAAGGTGCGTGACCGTTTTGAGGGTGAGAACGAGCGTTACCGCAACATCGTCACCAGTATGAATCGCCGCTATGAGTTGGCGCACCCCATGAGCGAGTTTCTGGGTACGGCGACCATCGCCATCGTCCTATGGTTTGGAGGTACGCTCATCCTGGGCGGACATAACACTATAACTGCTCCCAAGTTTATCTACTACCTGATAATCTTCTACAGCATCATCAATCCCGCCAAGGATTTGAGCCGTGCCACCTACTCCGTTCAACGCGGCTTGGCATCAATACAGCGCATCGACAAGATTTTGAGTGCCGAGAACACCATCCGCGACCCCGAGCATCCTGTGGTGCTGAAAGGAATGGAGCAGGGCATCCGTTATGAGGGCGTGCGCTTCCGCTACGAAGACCAATGGGTGATTGATGACGTGACGCTCGACATCCCTCGCGGTCACACCGTGGCGTTAGTGGGTCAGAGCGGGTCGGGCAAGACCACGATGGCCGACTTGTTGCCGCGGTTCTACGACGTGCAGGAGGGTCGCATTACCATCGATGGGCATGACATCCGTGACTGCCGTGTCGCTGACCTACGCGCACTGATGGGCAATGTAAACCAGGAGGCCATCTTGTTCAACGATACCTTCTATAACAACATTGCATTCGGAGTGACCGATGCGACGCGCGAACAAGTCGAGGAAGCGGCGCGCATTGCCAATGCCTACGACTTCATCATGGCAAGCGAGCAGGGGTTTGATACCAACATCGGTGACCGCGGCTGCAAACTCTCGGGCGGCCAGCGGCAGCGCATCAGCATTGCCCGTGCTATCCTCAAGAACCCGCCTATCCTCATCCTTGACGAGGCCACCAGTGCCCTCGACACCGAGAGCGAGCACCTGGTCCAGGAGGCACTGGATCATCTGATGCACGGGCGCACCACCTTGGTCATCGCACATCGGTTGAGCACCATCAAGAATGCCGACCTCATCTGTGTGATGCAGGAAGGCCACATCGTCGAGCAAGGCACCCACGACGCACTCATGTCCCGCGATAGCCACTACAAGCACCTCGTCGAGATGCAGTCAATCTAGCCTGGATTATTCATAGTCCTGGAAACGGCACGAAGCCTGAACGCGAATCACGCGAAGCTCCACCCCTGCCTAGACCCTCCACGCTCCTAACGGAGCTTTGTCGCAGAAACCATTCACAGGTTTCGCTTGTTTCGCGTTTGATTCGCGCAGATTCGCGGTTCAATAAGTCAGTCAAGGTGGTATTTGAGTTGGAAGGGGAGGTTGTCGCTGGCGGTGCCGAGGTGGAGGATGAAGTCGCCGGGTTCGGCGACCCACTGGCTCTTGTCGGCGTTGTAGTACTGCAGCATGTCGCGGGTGATGGGAATGCTCACCACACGGCTCTCGCCAGGCTGCAAGAAGACTTTTTGGAAACCTTTCAGTTCCTTGGCGGGCCGGTCGACCGAGCAGTCGACATCGGTGACATAGAGTTGGACCACCTCGCTGCCGGCACGTTTGCCCGTGTTGGTGACGGTCACCGTGGCGGTTGACACACGCCCCCGCCCTTCGGGCACCCCCTCTAACTTAGAGGGGGAACTCAGTTGGGCGTTGCTGAGGCGGAAGGTGGTGTAACTTAGTCCGTGTCCGAAAGCGAATGCCGGACGCTTCTTCACTTTGTCGAGCCAGCGATAGCCCACGTAGATGCCCTCACGGTACTCCTCGTCCCAGATGTTTTCGTTGGCGCGTTTCATGCCAGGATAGTCGCCGACGGCATGTGCTCCGCAGTCCTCCAACTTCTCATACCAACTGAACGGCAGTTTGCCCGAGGGGTTGTCGTCACCCACAAGGACACGTGCCAGTGCTATGCCTGTCTCGCTGCCCAGGAACCATCCCTGCACGATGGCGGGCACTTGCTTGCGCCACGGCATCGCCACGGCGTTGCCGCTGATGTTCACCACTACTAGGTTTTTGTTTGCCTTGGCGAGTGCCTCGATGAGGCGGTCTTGCTCGTAGGGCAGTGCGTAGCTCTGGCGGTCACCGTCCTCGGCATCTTGTCCCATACTCTTGTTCAGTCCGCCGATAAAGACCACGATGTCGGCCTGTCGCGCCTTGTCGCAGGCCTCGGCGATGAGTTGGTCGGGTGTGCGGTCGTCCTTAAGGCTCTGCCCCGTGGTCACGCCGTTGTACTCGCCCGTCGGATCGCCCACATAGCCGCGGGCATAGTCAATCTCAGCAAGTCCCGCGAGACGTGCCTTCAGTCCGTCGAGCGGCAAAATCTCATGTTGTGCCTTGAGCGAGCTGCTGCCGCCGCCCACGGTCATCATCTTGATGGCATTCTCGCCTACCACGAGGATGTGGTGGTGCTTGGCGGGGTCGATGGGCAACAGATTCTTGTCGTTCTTGAGCAGAACGATACCCTCGGCAGCCACGTCGCGTGCCGTCTGGTAGTGCTCGTCGCTGCACATTGAGCCGCGCGGGCGTGTGGCGAGCGTGGTGCGCATCATCAGTCGTAGCACGCGCCGCACCTTCTCGTCGAGGGTCGCCATCGACACCTTACCCTCTTGCAACAATTTCTTGTAGGGAAGTGCCAGGTAATAGTCATCATAGGCATTGCGGGCGCCCTCGCTCAGTCCGTTGGTCCACGTGCCGAACTCCATGTCCAGTCCGTTGTGGATGGCTTGCCAGGTGTCGTGCGTGCCACCCCAGTCGCTGACCACCACACCGTCAAACTGCCAATCGCGCTTCAAGATGTCGACCAGCAACCGCTTGTTGTGGCAGTTGTGTTCGTTCTGATAAAAATTGTAGGCTCCCATAATGGCCCATGCGCCGCCCTGTTGCACTGCCGCTTTGAAAGCGGGCAGGTATATCTCGTGCAGGGCGCGGTCATCGACAATGACGTTGGTGGTATGGCGTTCAAACTCGTTGTTGTTCAGCGCATAATGTTTTATACAGGCACTTACGCCCAGCGATTGCAGACCCTGGACGTAAGGCACCACCATCTGCGATGCCAGGAACGGATCCTCGCCCATGTACTCAAAGTTGCGTCCGTTGAGCGGTGTGCGGTAGATGTTCACGCCTGGTCCCAGAATCATGTCCTTGCCGCGGTAACGCGCCTCCTCGCCCAAGCTCACGCCGTAGCGCCGAGCTAGTGCCGGGTTCCATGTCGCCGCCAAGCAGGTCAACGCCGGGAACGCCACACACGAGTCGTTGGTGGCTCCTGCCTGTTCCCACTGGTCCCACAGCACATCGGGACGCACCCCGTGGGGGCCGTCGTCGGTCCAGAACGTGGGGATGCCCAGTCGTGGCACGCCGGCTGATGAGAACTTGCTCTGCGCATGGATGATCGCGATTTTCTCATCCAACGTCAGACGAGGCAACAGGTCATTGACACGCTGCTCGATGGGCAGCGACTCGTTGAGGTAAATAGGCGTGGTGGCAGCACTGGCCATCATCACCGATGCCGCAGCGATAGCGGCGAGGAG
>JAEEJI010000095.1 GCA_016281825.1 Muribaculaceae bacterium
CGCACCCCGTTTGACAAGTCAATCGACATGTTCGAACAATTCCTCAACGACTATCCCAAGAGCCGCTACAAAGACCAGGTGGAGGGTTATCTCGTGGATGCTTACCTCACCAGCACCGACTATGACAAGGCGCTTCAGAGCATCAACCACATCAAGAACCCGAGTGCCAAGGTCAAACGCGCCAAGCAGTATGTACTCTACAACCTGGGCGTGCAATCCTTGTCCAACGGCAAGAACGAGCAGGCGGTGACCTACCTCAAGCAGGCGGTCGACCTGGGCAACCAGGACAAGACCGTGCTCAACGAGAGCCGTCTGTGGCTTGCCGAGGCACAGTATCGCACGGGCGACTACAAGGGTGCCACCAGCAACCAGATGAGTTATGTCAACGCCACCAACAAGAGCGACGACAACTACAGCCTGGCACAGTACAACCTAGGCTACTCGCTCTACCAGCAACGTCGCTATGCCGAGGCCAAGACGGCATTCCAAAACGCCTTGGCAGCCGGCAAGCTGCCCAGTGAACTGGTGGCAGATGCCTACAACCGTTTGGGCGACACTCAATATTATACCCAAGAATATGCCGCCGCACAGGCTAGCTACGACAAGGCCCTGGCCGACAAGGGCGGCACGGGCAAGGATTACTCGATGTACCAGAAGGCGATGATGCTGGGCATGACCAAGCAGTATGGCCAGCAGGTATCGGCACTGGATGCGCTCATCAAGGCCTATCCCAAGAGCGAGCTCATCCCGCAGGCGATGCTTGAGAAGGGCAACTCCCTGGCAGCTGACGGCAAGGGTACTGAGGCTGTTGCCGCTTATAACGCCCTGGTCAAGAACTATCCCAAGAGTGTGGAGGCTCGCAAGGGTCTGCTGCAGATGGCCGTCGTCGACAAGAACATGAACAACGACGATGCCGCCATCGAGGCCTACAAGAAGGTGATTAAGAATTACCCCTCGAGCGAGGAGGCACAGGCCGCCGCCGAGGACATGAAGCTCATCTATGCCGATCGCGGACAGTTGGCCGAATTCCAGAAGTTCCTCAACGGCATACCCAATGGCCCGCGCGTCGATGTGAGCGAGATGGACCGTCTGACGTTTGAGGCCGCCGAGAAGGCCGCTATCGCCAGCAAGCCCAGCATCGACAAGATGCAGGCCTACCTCAAGCAGAACCCCAACGGTGCATACGCCGCCAAGGCGAAGTATTACATTGCCCGCCACAATTACAACAACGGCAAGTATAGCGATGCGCTCACTGGTCTGGAGGATGCGCTGCGCGGCAACAAGCAGGCCTCGTGGGCCGAGGATGCCATGGCGATGCGCAGTGACGCGTTGATGCAGCTGGGCAAGACCGCCGATGCCCTGTCAAGCTATAAGGAGTTGGCCGAGATCTCGTCGAGCGATGACAACCGCACCACTGCCGAGCTGGGCATGATGCGTGCCGCCAAGCAGCTGGGTCGCTGGAGTGACCTCAAGGACGTTTGTGCCACCCTGCTCGAACGTGGCGGGCTCACTGCCAGCGAGGAGAAGGAGGTGACCATGAACCGTGCCATTGCCGCCTCGCACTTGGGTGACTCCAAGAGTGCCGAGAGCGACTTGAAGACGCTCGCCAAGGACACCAAGAGCGCCGAGGGTGCTCAGGCCGCCTACGAGTTGGCACAGTTGCAGTTCGATGCCGGAAACCTCAAGCAGGCCGAGCGCACCGCCAACAGTCTGATTGATGCAGGTACGCCTCACCACTACTGGTTGGCAAAGACCTTCATTCTGCTGAGCGACATCTATGTCAAGCAGGGCAAGACCAGCGAAGCCCGCGAGTACTTGCAGAGCTTGAAGAGCAACTACCCCGGCAAGGAGAAGGACATTCTCGACACCGTCGAGCAGCGCCTCGCAGCCTTGAAAAAGAAATAAGAAACGAGAAACGAGAAGCAAGACTCTAGTTTTTCTAGTATATCTAGCATCTAGTTAAAACAATTAGACAATGAACAAGAAACTTTATATAGGCCTGATGGCTGCGGTGCTGGTTGTGGCAGGAGCAACCGCACAAAACAACGACAAGAAGGACCTTACCAAAGAGATTACCCTAGAGAAGGACTTCGTGCCCGTAGAGAAGAAGGCTACCAAAAAGAACACTCTGCCTACCGTGAAGAAAGTGTCGGCTCCGGCCAAGACGACGCTGAACTACAGCGACTGGAGCGAACCGACAAGCGTTCCGACGAGCATCCCGACGATGATGCCTTACGGCTATCGCACGGCACATAATTTCAGTGACAAGCGCGGTTACCTGCAGATAGGTGGCGGCATGCAGGCCAACTTCACTGGCAGTGCCGGCTACCGCATCCTCGACACCGAGCAGAACACCCTGGGCATCTGGCTGCAGCACAACAGCACCTGGGCGGGCAAGAATGGGAGCAAACTCATCCTTGATGAGGCCGAACGGCTAAAACAAAAGTTCAACGACAATGTCATAGGGGCGAACTTTGAGAACAACAACAAGGCGGGTACGCTCGATCTGGGCTTCCGTGGCCACTTCGACAGTTTCAACTACTATGGCGGCCGTGACAAGGACTGGGATGACAAGAACAAGCAGTCGTTCAATGAGTTTGGAGGCCATATTGGCTGGGAGGGAACACCCTTCATGCTTCGTGACAGCGAGTTGGGCTACCATGCCAGCTTTGGGCTGAACCATGCGGGTTACGACAAGACCCTGTTTGAGAATGTCAAGGGCGCCAAGGAGACGGTGCTGAACTTCAACGTCGGCGCAACCTATCAGTTGGGCAAGGGCACGTTGGGACTTGACTTGACGGGCGACTATGTCAACTTCAAGTGTGAGACCGACAGTAGGCTATATGTGTATGATGCCAGCAACTTAGATAACAAGTATAACCACTTCATGCTCACCTTGTCGCCTTACTACCAGTGGCAGAACAACATCTTCCGCGCATTGCTGGGTGCCGACATTGTGCTGGGCGACCTTCGCTTGTATGGCGACACCAAGAAGGTACATGTCTCGCCTCGTGTACAATTAGATATTGACATTGTCGATGGAGCGGCCTTCTTTGTAGACGTGGATGGCGGCAAGACACTGAACACACTCTCCTCGATGGCATCCTTGAACCGCTATAGTGACCCAACGGGTTGCTACTACAACACCTTCAGCCCATTTGACGGTCGTGCCGGCTTCAAGATTGGCCCGTTTGGTGGCTTCAGCGCACAGGTTTATGGGGGCTATGGCATCTTCAAGAGCGACTACAGCGCCATTGACCCATATGTTCCGGAACTTATCTTCTTTGGTCCCTATAGTGACAATTTAGGATGGAATGATCGCATAGCAGCTATTCGCTATGCCAACTCTTTCTATCTCAATTACAATGCGCGTGGTGCCTATTTCGGCGCCGAGCTGACCTACAAATACCGTTCGCTCATCGAGGCAAAGGCTTCCTTCCAGTATGCGCCAGCAGGCGAATATGTGGAAGATGGCAAGTGGTACAAAGGTTACTCGTTCGATGGAATTGACGGAGCTAATTGCGATGCCAAGTTTGACCTGCGTGTGACCCCCATTCGCCCGTTGGCCATTGATTTGGGTCTGCACTACCGTAGCGGGCGCAGTTATCTGGATTGTTCCAACTACTACACCGGACAAGGTTCAAACGTCACCTATTGGGACCTCCCGAAATACACCTATGCCGACATGGACGACATGATCAACCTGCATGTCGGGGCCAGCTACCGCTTTGACAAGGTTCTCACCCTGTGGGTCAAGGGCAACAACCTGCTCAACCGCAAGTGGGACTATATGCCCGGTATGGGCGCACAAGGCCTTAATTTCATGGGCGGCGCGAGTCTGGTGTTTTAGCCCCCCCTAAATCCCCCTAAAGGGGGACTTGCAGTTTGGCTTATACCATGAAGTACTACCTGAATATTGGTACGAATTTGGGTGACCGCCGCGAGAACTTGCGGCGCGCCATTGAGGCATTGACGGGCGGTACTACCAGCTGGGTAGTGTCGCCCGTTGTGGAGAGCGAGCCGTGGGGGTTCGAGAGCGAGAACCGCTTCTTGAACATCGGTCTGGCACTGGACAGCGACTTGGAGCCGTTGGCGATGCTCGACCGTATCCATGACATCGAGCGGCAGTTGGGCAGTGCCGCCCACCGCGACGCACAGGGCGGTTATGTGGATCGCTTGGTGGACATCGACATCATGGCGATTGACGATGCGCAGGGTCACCCCATGACCATCGACCTGCCTACACTGCAGGTGCCGCACCCGCACCTCCATGACCGTGAGTTCTTCCTGAAACCTTATCAGTGGCTACAATGCTCGCCCCCCCCAGCCCCCCCTGAAGAGGGGGGAGCACAGTGTAGGGGGGGCTTCGGCGGCTTAGGCTTTGCTGTGCTACAGGAATTGCCGTTTGAGCCGACAGATGAGCAGGCGAAGATGGTCGCTATGCTTGACCGCTTTGCCCTGCGGGGCGGCGACCGCTCGGTGTTCCTACTCGCAGGCTATGCCGGCACGGGCAAGACGAGCATTGTGGGGGCATTGGTCAAGGCATTGAAGCGATGCCTGCGCAAGTGCGTGTTGATGGCACCCACGGGTCGCGCCGCACACATCATGACCGACTACTCGGGGCATCCTGCCTGGACCATCCACCGCAAAATCTACCGCCAGCAGAGCTACGGCAGCGACACCTTCGGGTTGGCCGAGAACAAACACACCGACACCCTGTTTATCGTCGACGAGGCATCGATGATTGCCAACGGCACAAGCGATAGCGCCATCTTCGGGACGGGGCGACTGCTGGATGACCTGATTACATATGTCTACAGTGGCGAGGGGTGCCGCCTGTTGCTGGTGGGCGACACGGCGCAGCTGCCTCCCGTAGGCACTATCGAGAGTCCCGCGCTTAACCCGCAGGTGCTGCAAGGCTATGGTCTGCAGGTGATGGGTATGACGCTGCGGCAGACGGCGCGGCAGGCACAGGAGAGCGGCATACTGCACAATGCCACCCTGCTGCGACAAGCATTAATCAATGCACAATGCACAATGCACAATGCACAATGCATCCTGCCCGAACCACAACTGCAGTTAGAGGGCTTTACTGACATTGAGAGCGTCACGGGCGATATGCTGCTCGAGACCCTCAGCGACTGCTATGACTGCGACGGCATAGAGCAGACCATCATCATCACGCGCAGCAACTGGCGCGCCACGCAGTTCAACGGCGGCGTACGTGGGCAGATACTCTACCGCGAGGAGGAACTTGCCAGCGGCGACCTGTTGCTTGTGGCGAAGAACAATTACTACTGGGCCGAGGAGTATGAGGAGGTGGACTTTATCGCCAACGGCGACGTGGCAGTCGTTCGGCGCGTTCAGGGTGAGGTGGAGCGACGCTATGGGCTGCGGTTTGCCACTGTGGTACTGGAACTGCCCGACCACAACCACACCGAGATGGAGGTAAAGGTGGTGCTCGACTGCCTGCAGAGCGACACGCCCGCGCTGACGCGCGAGCAGCAGGAGCGTCTGTTCAACGAGGTGATGGCAGAGTTGCCGGGCGACCAGCGCAGCCGCTACCGCGAACTGAAGCGGCACCCTTACTTCAATGCGCTGCAGGTCAAGATGGCATACGCGGTGACGTGCCACAAGGCGCAAGGCGGACAATGGCGCAACGTGTTTATCGACATGGGCGGCATCGCGCGTGAGGCACTCACCACCCTGGACTTCTACCGCTGGCTCTACACCGCCCTCACCCGCGCCCGTAAACAAGTATATCTGATTAATTACTTGCCGTAAATCGTCAGCAGACTTTTTCGAGGCGGCGCATCATGGCGAACATGATCAGTGCTGAGATGACGCAAAGGATGACAAACACACTCCACACCATCCACAAGGGCAGGTCGTTCCACAGGTAACCACCCACCGAGACGAGGAAATTGCCTAACGCCGTTGCGGCAAACCAGCCGCCCATCATCAAGCCCTTGAGTTTGGGTGGGGCGACCTTGGTGACGAACGACAGTCCCATGGGCGACAACAGCAACTCGCCAAAGGTAAGCACCAGATAGGTCGAGATGAGCCAGTTGGGTGACACAAGCGCACCGGCGCCCTCGGCTGCGGCTTGTTCATTGGGTGTGAGCAGTCCAATCGACCCAATTGCCATGATGCCGTAAGCGGCCGCCGCCACAAGCATACCGTAGGCAATCTTGCGAGGTGCGCTGGGTTCTTTGCCTCGACTGGCGAGCCAGCCGAAGATAGCGATGCTCACGGGTGTCAAGGCCACGACAAAGCAGGGGTTGAACTGCTGGTAGATGGGAGCATCGAGTTTGACCTCACCCGTTAGGAAGTAGCGCCACACAAGTACTGCAACCGAGGCAGCAATCACACCCCAAGCAATCATGCGGTTCTGCGACTTCTTACTTTGGAAGGCGGCGAAAAGGGCATAGACGATGACCACACACAGCACCAGGTTCCACACGTCAAATGCCATCGCCTGCAGTCCTGAAGCGCTCTTGGCACTGAACTCGTCTGCAAAGAAAGTGAGCGTGAGTCCACTCTGGTTGAACGCCATCCAGAAGAAGATGACCACAGCGAACACCAGCATCAGCGCCACCACACGCTGCTTCGACTCACCAGCAGGGAGTTCCTCGACTGGTTCCTCTGCCGTTTTTTTCTTGCTCATCGCACTGCTCTCGGTGTGACGGAAGGTGTTACGGAAGCCATAATAGATAGCCATAGACAGCACTAACGACAGGCATGCCACGGCGAAGGCATAGTGGTAGCTCTCGTTGACGCTCACGCCGTAATGTGCTTGGGCATAGTCCATCGCCCACACCGCCATGGCAGGTGCGAACATCGCACCGATGTTGATAGCCATGTAGAAAATGGAGAATGCCGCGTCACGACTACCGGCATACTGCGGGTCATCGTAGAGGTTGCCCACCATCACTTGGAGGTTGCCCTTGAAGAGTCCTGTGCCCATGCTCACGAGCAGCAACGCTCCAATCATCGCCCAATAGGCGACATCGCCGCCTCCCAGCGGAACCGCCAGGGCGACATAGCCCAGGAACATCACGATGATGCCCGTGGTGACCATCTTTCCATAGCCCCATAGGTCAGCCAGGAATCCGCCAATGATGGGCATGAAGTAGACACACATCAAGAAGCCACTGTAGATGAAGCCGGCCGTGGCAGCCGACAGGCCGAAGTTGGCGCGTAGAAACAGCGCGAACACGGCAATCATGGTGTAGTAGCCAAAACGCTCGCCGGTATTGGCTAGTGCCAAGGCATACAGTCCTTTAGGTTGGTTGTCGAACATA
>JAEEJI010000096.1 GCA_016281825.1 Muribaculaceae bacterium
GTGCATGGTGAGGGCGATTTCCTGCCTGGTTTGGTTATCGACATCTATGGTAACACCGCCGTGATGCAAGCCCATTCACCAGGCATGCACTTCAGCCGCGACCTTATCGCCCAGGCACTGACGCGTTTGCCGGGCAATCTAGTGCGCAATGTCTATTACAAGAGCGAAACCACCCTGCCCTATAAGGCCCACCTCGACCCACAAAACGACTATATCATCGGTAGCTATGACACCGATGTGGCGATGGAGAATGGACTGAAGTTTCATGTCGACTGGCTCAAGGGACAGAAAACGGGATTCTTTGTGGATCAGCGAGAAAACCGCCGGCTCCTCGAGCAATACTCGAAGGACCGAAAGGTGCTGAACATGTTCTGTTACACCGGTGGATTCTCTTTCTATGCCATGCGCGGCGGAGCGCAGTTGGTACACTCGGTGGACAGCAGTGCCAAAGCCATCAGTCTTACCAACGACAATGTGCAACTGAATTTCCCCGAAGACCCGCGCCACGAGGCGTTTGCCGAGGATGCCTTCAAGTTCCTGGACAATATGGCTCAAGATGCCTATGACCTGATTATACTCGACCCTCCGGCGTTTGCCAAGCATAAGAGTGCCCTTCGCAACGCACTCATTGGCTACCGCAAACTCAATGCCAAGGCATTTGAGAAGATTGCACCGGGCGGCATTCTGTTTACCTTCTCGTGCTCGCAGGCTGTTAATAAGGAGCAGTTCCGCCTAGCGGTGTTCAGTGCCGCAGCCCAGTCACGCCGCCGCGTGCGCATCTTGCACCAACTCACGCAACCTGCCGACCACCCCATCAACATCTACCACCCCGAAGGCGAATACCTCAAGGGCCTGGTGCTTTATGTGGAATAAGAACCCCCCCTCAATCCCCCCTAAAGAGGGGGAGGCTAAAAGCGAAACCACTAACAGCTTTATGCGAAAATATTTTAAACCAAATAAAACAAAAATGCGTAAAACGATTGTTGCCGCTATATTGGTGGCGTTATCAACAACTGCTATGGCACAGAATAGCAATTTTGACTACAATGTGGACCGCTTTGCCGACATCCAAGTGTTGCGCTATCAGGTCCCCGGGTTTGAGAACCTGTCGCTGAACCAGAAAAAACTGGTGTATTACCTGACTGAAGCCGCACAACAGGGTCGCGACATCTTGTTCGACCAGAACGGCAAGTACAACCTCGATGTTCGTAAAGTGCTCGAGGAGATTTACACCCGTTATGACGGCGACCGCTCGAGTGAAGACTTCAAGGGCTTGGAACTGTACCTGAAGCAGGTATGGTTCGGCAACGGCATCTACCATCACTATAGCATGGACAAGTTCGTGCCTCAGTTCTCAATCAACTTCTTTGTTGACGAGTACAACAAGTTGCCGCTGTCAGTGCTGCCCATCAACACGTGCGACCGCTGCAGCGAGGAGGGTAAGTGCGACAAGGCCGCCAAACTGCGCAAGACACTCGAGAAAGTCATCTTTGACCCCGAGTTCATGCCCAAGAAGGTCAACCAGGCCGACGGCGAGGACCTGATTCTAACCTCGGCCACGAACCTCTATGAGGGCGTGACCCAGCAGGAGGTCGAGGACTTCTACAACGCGATGAAGAACCCCAACGACACCACCCCTATCAGCTATGGTCTGAACACCAAGGTTGTCAAGGAGAATGGTGTGGTCGTGGAGAAGCCCTACAAGGTGGGCGGTCTCTATTCGCAGGCTATCGTCAACATTGTCTACTGGCTACAGAAGGCCGTGAAGGTTGCTGAGACCAGTGCGCAGCGTGATTATATCAACAAACTCATCGAGTTCTATGAGACTGGTTCGCTGCTGACCTTCGACGAGTACTCAATTCTATGGGCCGAAGACACCAAGAGCCAAGTAGACTTTATCAATGGTTTCATAGAGAGCTATGGTGACCCGCTGGGAATGACCGGTTCATGGGAAAGTATCGTGAACTTCCGCAACGACGAGGCTTCGCACCGTACCAGCCTCATCAGTGGAAATGCACAGTGGTTCGAGGACCATTCGCCCGTTGACCCTCGCTTCCGCAAGGAGACGGTTACCGGCGTGAGCGCCAAGGTCATCACCGCTGCCATCTTGGCTGGAGACAGCTACCCTTCGACGCCCATCGGCATCAATCTGCCCAATAGCAACTGGATTCGTGCCGCTCATGGCTCTAAGTCAGTCTCACTTGAGAACATCACTGATGCATACGATGAGGTCGCAAATGGTTCTGGTCTGAACGAGGAGTTTGCCTATAGCCAGACCGAAGTTGACCTGATGAAGAACTACCTGACCCTGGCTGACAAGTTGCACACCGACTTGCACGAGTGCCTGGGTCACGCCAGCGGCCAACTGCTTCCGGGTGTTGATCCTGATGCTCTCAAGGCCTATGGCGCCACGCTCGAGGAAGCTCGCGCTGACCTCTTCGCACTCTATTACCTGGCCGATCCCAAACTGTTGGAGTTGGGTATCTTTAACAGTGCTGATGCTTACAAGTCGGAATACTATAAGTACATCATGAACGGTCTGATGACCCAGCTTTACCGCATCGAGCCAGGCAAGAACATCGAGGAGTCGCACATGCGCAACCGCAAACTCATCAGCGAATGGTGCTTGCAGAAAGGCAAGAAAGACAAGGTCATCGAGATGGTCAAGCGCAAAGGCAAAACCTATGTCAAGATCAATGACTATGAGAAACTGCGTGGTCTGTTTGGTGAGCTTCTTGCCGAGGTGCAGCGCATCAAGAGCGAAGGCGACTTCGAGGCCGGCCGCAAGTTGGTTGAGACCTACGGAGTGAAGGTTGACCCGAAGTTGCACAAAGAGGTGCTGACTCGCTACAACACGCTGGACATCGCGCCGTATAAGGGTTTTGTCAACCCCATCTACAAGCCTGTGTATGATGCCGCTGGCAACATCATCGACGTGAAGGTGACTTACGGTGAGAATTACGTCGACCAAATGCTACGCTACAGCCGCGACTACTCGCCCTTGACGAAGTAATTTGGTTTCCGCTAGCCCCCTCTCCGTGTGGAGAGGGGGTATTTATCTCTATTTTGTTATGCACGACAAACTGAAACAAATCCGGTTGGCATTGTTTGCACGGCGCAATGGCGTTGTAGCCGACGCGTTATGTGCTGCAGGTGACCCGCACGAATTGATCATGGGTTGCCCGTTGAGCGACATCATCGCAGTAGCGCGCGAACAGGCACCATCCGCAGAACTAGCCGAGGCATTATGGGCCGACTCCAAGCACCGTGAGTGCCGCCTGTTGGCGCCCATGCTCTACCCCATCGAATCCTGCGATGAGGCTACCGCTCTGCGTTGGTGTCATGAAGTACTAACCGAGGAGGAGGCTGATGTGCTGTGCCATCGCCTGCTGCGCCACTTAGACTGCGCTGTGGCACTGATGGAGTCCTTGTTAAAAGAGACACCACTGCTGCTTCGATATACAGCCTTCCGCCTGATGCTCAACTTGGTAATGCTGCATCGCTTTGAGTTGAACGAGACCATGCGAGAGCTCATCAAACAAGAGATAGATTTGACTCATTCAAAATCTATGCTGCAACTACTTAACTGTCTGTTAGAGGACTAATTTTTCCTAAAAATTTTGTCAAAAATTTTTGCAGTTCAGAAAAAAGCAGTAATTTTGCAGCGCAATCCAGGGACAACCGGTGCGCAATTTTGACTAGGAAAGATGCCGGAGTGGTCGATCGGGGCGGTCTCGAAAACCGTTGTACGCTTTGCGTACCGTGGGTTCGAATCCCTCTCTTTCCGCAAAACTCAGCCAAGGCGTGCAACGCGTGTCTTGGCTGAGTTTTTCTGTATAGACGAGAGGATGAGAACCCACATGGTTCGCCATCGACGCAGTCGCTTTCGAAGCGTAGCGGAGAAAGAATCCCTCTCTTTCCGCAAAAGCTTCAAAACTGGATGAACGGCAGTTCGTCCAGTTTTTTTGTTGAGTACAATTGCCAAGCTTGCTTGAGTGATTGTGCTCAACAAAAAACGGTAAGCACGCAGTGCCAGTTTTGAAGCTTTTGCTGCGGCCCCGCGGGAGCGCAAGGGATGCACGCCAGTGACTCCATCTCTCCTTCCACAAAGCGACTGTTTCGAAAAAAACAGTCACTTTTTTGTTTACATGAAAAACATTTCCTAACTTTGTGGCACAAAAACCATTGAACATGAACGGGAAGAAGACTTGTGAAGCTTTGCGCAACATCAGGCAAAACATCGCCAATGTTAACGGCATAGAATATACGCCTGCCGAATGCACCTATCAAGGTGACTGCTCCGGTACCTGCCCCCGATGCGAGAGCGAGATGCGCTACATCGAGCGGCAACTGCGTTTACGCGGTGCTTTGGGCAAGGCTGTCGTTGTAGCTGGGCTCACACTCAGTGCGACATCACTCACGCCCATGCAAGCACAGACGCAGCTAGTGGATACTGTTACTCAAAAAGAGATCGACGTCCCATTGGTAGACGCCGTACCTAATGACACGACCGCTATCATCGTTAGGGGCAGAGTCATCGATCAGGATGACAAAGAACCGCTCATCGGCGTAACCGTGCTGCTGGATGGCACTAAACACGGCACTGCCACCAATGTTGATGGCAAATTTGCCATCCGCATTCCCCATGAAAGTAAGTTACTATTTAAATATCTCGGGTATGAAGACAAAGAGTTGGTGGTAAGCAATCCCAACAATGACCTGCTTGTTACTTTAAGCGTCGACATGCGACAGAGATTAGTTGGAGATGTCTGCGTGACCATCAAGATGCCCGATGTCGATGCTGACATCTATCGTCCCAATGAATAAAACAGCCCCCTGATACACCATAAACACTAGAATAATATGAAAAAAGGAATTATTTCTTTGATTGCTGCCGTAGTGCTCATGCTTGCAGCATGCAGCCGACATGGCGAGTATGTGTCGGATGGCGAGTACGTGTTATACAAATACTGGACATTCAGTTTTGGTACTCGGTATGACACGTTACCCGGTGCCGACGCGTCGACCTTCAGGAGCGTGAATGCTTGGTTAGGCCGCGATGCCAAAAACGCCTTCTTCAAGAGCGAACTAGTCGAGGGTGTCGATGTCGCCACGCTCAAGGCCGAGAAATACCCGTTGTTCCGCGACAAGAACGACTATTACTACAAGACATCGCCGATGCGGGTAGCCGACATGAAAACCTTCAAGGTGGTCAAATGGCTCGATGACAGCTTTTGGGCAAAAGACGCGAAATGCGCCTATTACGACACGACCCACATCGTCGGGGTCGACATAGCGACATTCAAGGTTAAGGATTATTGTTATGCCGTTGACAAAGATCATGTCTTCTATTTGGGCGAGATTCTCCCATTGGCTGACCCCAAAACCTATGAAGATAACTGGAAGGGGTTCTACAGCCGCGACAAGTCGCACATCTGGTGTATGGGTGAACTGCTCGAAGATGTCGACTATGACTCCTTTGTCGTTGATGATGACTGGAGCGCACACGACAAATTTGGAGCATTTGACCATCACAGACGAGTCGGTGCTGCAGCGGCAGATGAAGAAATTGAGTAAAAATTTGCGCAAGTTGAGTGCAGTGCCGAGCTTGCTCGAGCATTGCCGAGATGCAGCCAAATTTATCCAAAAAACTTCTAAAAAAGCTTGTCAAATCAAAAAAGATTACTTACCTTTGTCGGGTGTTTAAGTAACAATTATTCATTTTAAACCTCTCTACATTTATGAAAAAGTACTTATTGATGCTTGTTGCACTGTGTTCACTTTCGTTCTTCAGCTGCACCGACAAGGCCGCTACCGACAACGCCAACAAAAATGGCGAAGAAGCTCCCAACACCGAGAAAGTGACCGAGGCTCCCAAGCCCACCGGTGATGCCGAGAAGGATGCAAAGGCTTGTGTTGACTTCATGGTCCAGACCATCGAAGAGACTGACTTCACCGACAAGGCTGCTCAGGAGAATCTTGAGAAGACGATGAAGTCGATTCA
>JAEEJI010000097.1 GCA_016281825.1 Muribaculaceae bacterium
CAAAATATCGACGTCCCAAGTCACACAGCGTCTTGGTGGGCAAATCTTTCCAAATGTCATAGTTCTTGATCCGCACGGTGCCGGCGGCCGCCGCCCCCATCCATGCCAGGACCATCAGCCACACCACAAGATGTCTCGGTAGTTGTCTTGTCATTTTGCCCTTTTAGCGTTCTCTTCCTATTAATAAGTCTATTTTAGAAGCGATATCTTCACTTGATGGCAACAATGCCTTATATTGCTATAGTCCCAACTAATTTCACCAACCAATGGTTGGAGAATTTCATTTGCCTGATATTCAGCATAAAAACGCGACATATCCCGCAAGTTAGAGATTCTTTGTCCTTTTGTTCTTATGTCTAGAACTTGTTAACACGTTACCGGCGGCGCTTGTTGCCGGACTTACCACGGCCTTTGCCGCGCTTACCGCCGCCCTCAACTACTTCGCGGCGGGTGCTGTTGCCGCGGTGTCCTTTCTTCTGGCGGCGCGAGGCGCTGGCACCCTCGTGTTCGGCGCGGCGCTTCTCGTCACGCGACATGCGGGCAAGCACGCCGGCATTCGCCTCGGTGATGGGTTCGCGGTCAATGCGGTGCGTACCAGCGGGGTGGTTCTTGTCTACAACGACAAAGTCGAGCTGCTTCTTGATGAGGTCGGCACGCGCTACCTGGATGGTGATGGGGTCACCCAACTGGTAGGTGCGGCGGCTGCGACGGCCACGCACCAGGTAGTTGCGCTCGTCATACTCGTAGAAGTCGTCATCCAACTCGCGGATAGGCACCATGCCCTCGCAGTGCGTCTCGTCGACTTCTACATACAGGCCCCATTCGGTTACGCCCGAGATATGTCCCGTGAACACCTCACCCAGGCGGTCGCCCATGAACTCCACCTCCTTGTACTTGATGGAGGCACGTTCGGCCTGGGCAGCCAAAGCCTCCTGGCTGCTGCAGTGCTGGCACTCCTCCTCAAGCTGCTCCAGGTTGACGCTGCGGCTGCCCTTGGCGGCATAGCGGTCGAGCAGACGATGCACCATCATGTCGGGGTAACGGCGGATGGGGGAGGTGAAGTGGGTGTAGTAGTCAAACGCCAGACCGTAGTGGCCGATGTTGGTGGCCGAGTACACCGCCTTGGCCATCGAACGGATGGCGAGGATGGAGAGCAGCTCCTCCTCGGGCTTGCCGGCCGCCTTCTCCAGCATGCGGTTGATGCTGCGGTTGATGTCCTTGGCACTGCCGCTGGTCTTCACCTTGTAGCCAAAGTGAGCCGCCACCTCGGCAAAGTTGCCCAATTTCTCGGCATCGGGACTCTCATGTACACGGTAGACAAACGCCTTAGCCTTCTTGCTGGCGGGCACCTTGCCAATGTGCGCTGCAACGGTACGGTTGGCGAGCAACATGAACTCCTCGATGAGTTTGTTCGAGTCCTTGGCGACATGGGGATGCACGGCGATGGGATGGCCTTGCTCGTCAATCTCAAACTTCATCTCCTCGCGGTTGAACGCCACCGAACCGCCCTCCTCAAAGCGGCGGGCACGCAGTTGCTTTGCCAGGTCGTTCAGAGTGAGGATTTCCTCCTTCAGGTCGCCCTCGCCGGTCTCGATGATCTGCTGTGCCTCCTCATAGTCAAAGCGGCGGATACTGCGTGTGACGGTGTGGCAAATCTGGTATTTCTTCACCTTGGCATCGGCCGTCATCTCGAAGATGACCGAGTGCGTCAGTTTGTCCTCGTCGGGACGCAATGAACAGATGTAGTTGCTCAATCGTTCGGGCAGCATGGGGATGGTGCGGTCTACTAGGTAGACCGAGGTAGCGCGGTCATGACCCTCGCGGTCGATGACGGTGTTGGGCGTGACATAATGCGTCACATCAGCGATGTGTACGCCAATCTCCCAGTTTCCGTTGGGTAGGCGTTCGATGGACAGGGCATCGTCATAGTCCTTGGCATCGGCGGGGTCGATGGTGAATGTGGGCACACCGCGCATGTCACGGCGGCGAGCCACCTCCTCGTCGGTGATGCCCGGCTCCAAACGGTTGGCGACGCGCTCGACATTCTCGGGGTACTTATAGGGCAAACCGAATTCAGCGAGGATGGCATGAATCTCGGCGTTGTTTTCGCCCGCTTTTCCCAACACGTCGACCACCTCGCCGATTGGGCTGTTGGCATCCTGTGGCCATTCGATGATGCGAGCCACCACCTTCTCGCCGGTCTGCCCGCCACCCAACTTATCCAGTGGGATGAAGATGTCGGTGGCAAGGAATTTGCTATCTACTACCAGGTGGGCGAAGTATTTCTTGACTTGCAGGGTGCCGATAAACACTTGCTCTTTGCGCTCAAGAATCTTGAGTACCTCTGCCTCGGGCTCCAGACCCATGCGTGCCGCACTGATGTGCACCTGCACACGGTCGCCGTTCAAGGCGTGCATGGAGTTGCGCTCAGCCACCATGATGGGATTGCCATCTTCGGCACCGATGTCAACGCTGTTCTTGCCGTTGCTGCGGCGGATGAAGGTGCCCTCGGCGACCATCGAGCGGCCGGCGGCACGATAGCGGCCAATGCCTTCCTCGACGATAAAGCCGTCAACGGCAAGTTGTTCCAGGATTTCGACAATGATTGCGCGGTGCTTGGGCGACTTCGCGCCCACGGCGGCACTTACTTGCTTGTAGTTGAACGCTGCGCCATCCTCTTCGTTAAAGAAGGCTATCACGCGGTCTTGGTACTCACGGCGCTCCTGCTTGAGCGATTTAAGTTTATCTCTTTTAGCCATAATGATTCGGTTTGTACTAAACAATCTCCAAAATTACAATTTTTGCGTCACATAATCACAAAAAATCACCCACTTTTTCCAAAAATCAAAAAAAAAGACTACCTTTGGCGGGAAATTAAATGCGAGACTCACGAAACAACAAAAATAAAGTTTCGCATGTTTGAAAACTTGTTTCGCGTGTTTCGCGTTAAAAACCACCAAGTATGGTGTTTAAAAACGAACGCGAACCACACGAAGCAATGCGAACCCCACGAACCAAAAAAATAAAAGTTTCGCATGTTTGCAAAGTCGTTTCGCGTGTTTCGCGTTAAAATATCACGAAGTATGGTGTGTAAAAACAAACGCGAACCACACGAAACAATGCGAACCTAAAATTATATTATGAAATGTTGTTTCGTATGTTTCGCGTTAAATAACCACCAACTATGGTGTGTAAAAACGAACGCGAACCCCACGAACCAAAAGAATAACATCTTGTTATGTTTGAAGACGAAGAAAAGATTCTATTTAAAGAAGAGCGCTATGAAATATGGGGCGCAGCTCAAGAAGTCCACTTCACGCTTGGAAATGGCTTTCTAGAACAAGTTTATCAAGATGCGTTTGAAAAAGAACTTCAATTGCGTGGCATACCCTATAAACGTGAGCAGTATCTGCAGATTACTTATAAAGGTCAAGTAATAAATCACACATACAAGGCTGATTTTCTTTGTTATGGAAAGATTGTTGTTGAGATGAAAGCTGTTACCAAACTCAATGAAAATCATCTCGCTCAAACATTAAACTACCTGGCAGCAACTGGTCTTGAGGTTGCTTTGGTCGCAAATTTCGGAGCAAAGAGATTTGAATCCAAGTGGATAATTAAAAGTCGTGATCGAAACAACATACATGAGATAGAAAAAGCAGTAGATTAAATTGATACCAAAAAATCTTCGCGTATTTGGAAAAATAGTTTCGCGTGTTTCGCGTTAAAATATCACCATCCTGTGTGGTAAATTAAACGCGAAACCCACGAAGCAAAAAAATAAAAGTTTCGCATGTTTGCAAAGTCGTTTCGCGTGTTTCGCGTTAAAATATCAATCGCAAGTCAGATAATCAATAATAAATTAATTAACGATATGAAAGCTACAAAACTGATTCTATGGGCAATGATGGCGGTAATGGCCGTCGCTTGCCAAGCCAATGAGAACAAAAACACTGCCGCACCCGAAGCGGCACCCGAAGCCGCGCCGGCACCAAAGCAAACTGAGGCTACCGTGCGCCAGCGTGTCGAGGAGATGAAACTGGTCGAGTATAAAAACTATGACCAAATCTTGTCAAAGGGCCTGCAAAAAGAGCTCGCCCATGCACATAGCATCTTCAACATCAGCGAGAGCGACCTCTATGTGGGCTTCGAGTGGGCACCAGGCATACTTGATGTCTGTGGTGACAAGGAACCCGAGGTGAAGATTGACAAGGTGTCTCTGATTGATGAGAATCGCGCC
>JAEEJI010000098.1 GCA_016281825.1 Muribaculaceae bacterium
ATCGGCTGTATGCAGTGTGTGAACCGCTGCCCCGGTCTGGCCATCTTCGGCTACGACAAGCGCCAGAATGTGGTGTTCCTGCCCGTAGAATATGAGGTGGAAGAAGGCAAGGAAGTGTTTCTGGTTGATGACAACGGCGCCAAGGTGGGCGAAGGCGTCATCGAGAAGGTGCTCAAGAAAGATAACAAGACCAATGTGGCCCGCGTACAAGCCACCCAGGTGGAGGATCTGAATCAAGTAAAAGGTTTTATTCTCAAGGATCGCTATCCCGAACCCTTGGAATTGCGTCCCCTCACCGATGCCAATGAAGGCAAGTCTTTCGTCTGCCACTGCGAGGATGTGGATGTGCAGACCCTGCTGGCTGTGGTCGGCGACCGCAAGTACATCTCGGTTGATGAGCTCAAGCATACCACCCGTATGGGTATGGGACCGTGCCGCGGTAAGCGCTGCGTGTCACGTGCCAAACAGATCTTGCGCGCCCACGGCATTGAGGTGACCGGCGACAGCACCCCGCGTGCTCCGCTGGCCAACCAGGTCACCTTGGGCGATGTGTACAATGGCGAGGCAAAGGAGACTTTCGTTTTCGAGCACGGCTCGGTCATTGAGAAAGCCGAGACCGAAATCCTCGTCGCTGGCGGCGGCATGGCTGGCAGCGCGGCATTCCGCTATTTTGCCGAGGCCGGCAAGCGCACCGTCCTGGTCAACTTTGACCGCGGCTCGACATGGCGCTGTATCGGCGGCGGACGTCCCGCCTTCTCCAACCCCGACATCAGCGACATCGCCATGCACAACCTGGAAATCTTCCGCGACGACCAGCAGCATTGCAACATCGACCTGAAGATGACCCGCTATGTCAACCTCGTTCACGACGACGCCACCTACCGCTCACTCGACGCCTCACGCGCCTGGAGCGAAGCATACATGATTGACCGCAAGGATTTCACCCGTGTCATCTCGCCCTTTTGGAATCCCGATGACAACATCTACAGCCACGCACTGATATCTGAGAACTGCTGGCAAGCCACCCCGGGACGCACCATCGACTACGTGCGCACTGTGGGTAAGCAGCATGGTGGCGAGGTGCTCGAAGACTGCGAGGTGCTGCACGTGCAGCGTGTCGGTGACAAGTACCGCGTGCTGGTGCGCCGTCATGACAAGCACTATGTGGAATACACATGCGACCACTTTGTCAACGCCATGGGTTGGGGCTCGGAGAAGTTTACCGACATGCTCGGCATCGACACCCAACTCTATCCCGTCAAGCACCAGGCATTCATCACCCGTCGTCTGCCCAATCTGGGTGTCAACGGCGACTCGCTCGACATGATCATCGACCGCCGTCACTACAAGGGCTTCAACGCCGTCTACGGTCAGCAGTTCCTGCACACCGGACAAATCATCGGCTGCGCATCGCCCGACTGCGACCCCTACGAGGCACGCCAGAACCTGAAGTACAATAGCGAGGCTTTCCTCAAGGTCGTCAGCGAAATGTTTGCCCAGTGGATTCCCAATCTGGCATCGGTCGGCTTCCATGCCGTGTGGGCAGGCTACTACATCGAGCCGCGCTACATCATCGACCCCGAGGTGGGTCTGCTCACCGGTCTGCGCGGACATGGCTTCATGCTCGGCCAGTACCTTGCCAAGCTCTATGTCGACAAATACCTGGGCAAACCCGTACCCGCCTACATGAAGGACCTCGCCCTCAGCGGCAAGGGCCTCAGCGAAAATGCCTTCCAGTAAGATTTAGTTTATAGATTATAGATAAGGCATAGGCTCACAAAAAATCTCGCTGGCTCCAGCGAGATTTTTTTTGTTTCCATAATGAAACGAGGGCTTATGCCTTTGGAAAACACAATAAGCCCTATCGTTGATGCCTATAGCATAGCAATTCGAAGAGCATCGGCAATGATGTTCAATTTACAATAAGTCGGTTGTTGTATTATATACAATATTTATTTAGCTGTTATTTAATTAGTTATAAAACCTTAAATCATCACTATTTTGTTTGTAAATGTGATTTGTTTTTCCTACATTTGCAACATCAAACAAGATGAACTATGAGTACTTCATTTAGACAAGACTTGCAGCTTGCGGTGAACCACATCTCGGTTGACTGCGTGGTGCTGGGGTTTGATGGTGAGCAGTTGCGGGTGCTGCTGCTCAAGCGCGTTGGCGAATCCGGTGGGCAGGAATTCGGCGACATGAAGTTGCCCGGCGACCTCATCTACACAGACGAGAACCTGGACGATGCCGCCAAACGCGTGCTTCACGAATTGACGGGCATGTCAAACATCAACCTGCTCCAATTCAAGGCTTACGGCTCGAAGGACCGCATCACCAAGAAGGACATGGAGTGGCTCGAACAGACCACGCACCAGCACATGGAGCGCATCGTGACTATCGCCTACCTGTCGCTGCTGCGCATCAGCCGTCCGTTGGCCACCCCGCCTGCAGGCAACGAGGTGCATTGGGTGGGGCTCGACGAGATCGGCACGCTGGCATTTGACCACAACATCCTCATCCGCGATGCCATCGAGGCGGTGCGTCACCGCGCAGATATTGACCCATCGTACCTCTTCAATCTTTTGCCTCAAAAGTTTACCATGTTGCAGTTGCGCACGTTGTATGAGCGCATCTACGGCAAGGCGCAGGACGTACGCAACTTCCACAAGAAGGTTACCCAACTTGACTATATTGTCGCTCTCGACGAGCGCGAACAGGGCGTGGCACATCGCGCCGCTAGGCTCTACCGCTTTGACAGGAAGATTTTCAGGCGGGCTAGACGATAAAAAACAAGCCCCCCTACCCCTTCATCTATTAACTATAAACAAAAACATCAAGGATGTATTTGCTAGGTTACGATATTGGCAGTTCGTCGGTCAAGGCAAGCCTTGTAGACGCACAGAGCGGGAAATGTGTCGCGCAGGCGGCCTATCCCGAGAGTGAAGCCCCCATTTCATCGCCCCAGCGTGGCTGGGCCGAACAAAACCCCAACGACTGGTGGAGTTATCTCAAACACGCCACAAGCCATGTGATGTACAGCAGCGGTGTTGCCAGTGAGGACATTGTCGCCATCGGCATCTCTTACCAGATGCATGGTCTGGTGTGCGTTGACCGCGACCAGCGCGTGTTGCGACCCGCCATCATCTGGTGTGACTCGCGCGCGGTGCCCTACGGCGAAAAGGCTTTCAACGACTTAGGACCAGAGTTCTGCCTAGAACACTTGCTGAACTCTCCTGGCAACTTCACCGCCGCCAAGCTCGCTTGGGTCAAGCAGAACGAGCCCGACGTGTATGCCCGCATTGACAAGTTCATGCTACCTGGCGACTACATCGCCATGCGCCTGAGCGGCACCATCGCCACCACCGTATCTGGGTTGTCAGAGGGTATTATGTGGGACTTCAAGCGCGACGAGATTTCACACGAGCTGCTCGACTGCCTAGGCATCGACCCTGAACTGGTCGCACAGGTGAAACCCACCTTCGGCATGCAGGGCATCGTCAGTGCGCAGGCTGCCGCCGAGTTAGGACTCGCACAGGGCACACCCATTACCTACCGTGCCGGAGACCAACCCAACAACGCACTGTCGCTCAACGTGTTCAATCCGGGCGAGATTGCATCAACGGCAGGCACATCAGGCGTGGTCTATGGTGTACTGGGCGAGGTGGCCCACGACCCACAGTCGCGCGTGAACCCGTTCGCCCACGTCAATCATAGCGCCGAGTCGCCGCGGTTGGGCGTGTTGTTGTGCATCAATGGCACCGGCATCCTCAACTCTTGGGTCAAACACAATATCGCCGAGCCGGGGACGAGCTACCACCAAATCAACACCCTTGCCGCCAAGGCACCCATCGGCTGTGATGGCCTAAGCATCATCCCGTTCGGCAATGGTGCCGAACGCATGTTGTGCAACCGACAGGTGGACTGCTCGCTGCACGGCATTGACTTCAACCGGCACACTCGCGCCCATGTGATGCGTGCTGCCCAGGAGGGCATCGTCTTCTCATTCATGTACGGCATCGAGATTATGCAGGAAATGGGCATGCCCGTGAACCGCATCCGTGCCGGTAACGCCAATATGTTCTTGAGTCCTCTGTTCCGCGAGACACTGGCGAGCATCAGTGGTGCTCCCATCGAGTTGTATGACACCGACGGTTCAGTGGGTGCGGCACGTGGCGCAGGCATCGGCGCGGGCGTCTACTTGGGTCCCAACGAGGCGTTTGCCGCCTTGCGAAAACTAGCCGACGTCGAGCCTGACAACGCCAACCAGCAAGCCTATGTAGACGCTTACGAGCGGTGGAAAGAACTTCTTTAATGCATAATGCACAATTCATAATGCATAATTCATAATGCATAATGTCTACCAGCGCGAAGCGTGGTCTACCAGCGAAGCGGTCTATCAACAGAGCGGTCTACCAGCAGAGCGGTCTAAAAAATAAAATAACTACTAACCTAAAAATATTACATTTCAATGGCAACAAAAGAGTTCTTCCCGGGAATCGGGAAAATCAAGTTTGAGGGCCGCGACAGTCGCAATCCCCTCGCATTCCGTTTCTATGACCCCGAACGAATCGTCATGGGCAAGAAGATGAAAGACTGGTTCAAGTTTGCAATGGCGTGGTGGCACACGCTTTGCGCCCAGGGCACTGACCAGTTTGGTGGCGACACCAAGCATTTCGCCTGGAACGCCGCTAGCGATCGTATCCAGGCCGCCAAGGACAAGGTGGACGCCGGTTTTGAGTTCATGACCAAGGTGGGCATCGAGTACTTCTGTTTCCACGACGTTGACCTGGTTCCAGAGGCAGATAGCGTCGAGGAGTATGAGGCCAACCTCAAGACCATCGTCGCCTATATTAAGGAGAAACAGGCCGAGACAGGCATCAAGAACCTTTGGGGCACCGCCAACGTGTTTGGCCACAAGCGCTACATGAACGGCGCCGCCACCAATCCCGACTTTGACGTGGTTGCCCGCGCAATAGTGCAAATCAAGAACGCCATCGACGCCACCATCGAGTTGGGCGGCACGAGCTATGTCTTCTGGGGCGGTCGCGAAGGCTACACCACCATGCTGAACACCGACCAGAAGCGTGAGAAGGAACACTTGGCGCGCATGCTCACCATGGCGCGTGACTACGCCCGCTCCCGTGGTTTCAAGGGCACTTTCCTTATCGAGCCCAAGCCGATGGAGCCCACCAAGCACCAGTATGATGTTGACGCCGAGACGGTCATCGGTTTCTTGCGTGCCCATGGCCTGGACAAGGACTTCAAACTCAATATCGAGGTGAATCACGCTACCCTAGCGGGCCACACCTTTGAGCACGAACTCGGTGTTGCTGTCGACAACGGCCTACTCGGCTCAATCGACGCCAACCGCGGTGACCACCAGAATGGCTGGGACACCGACCAGTTCCCCATCGAGCATTACTCCTTGACGCGCGCCATGCTTCAGATTATCCGCAACGGCGGCTTTACTGATGGCGGCACTAACTTTGACGCAAAGGTTCGCCGCAACTCCACCGACGACGAGGACATCTTCATCGCCCACATCGCGGCGATGGACGTGATGGCACAAGCATTACTGAGCGCAGCAGCCATCCTTGAGCAGTCACCCTACTGCCAAATGCGCAAGGAGCGCTACGCATCGTTTGACTCGGGTATCGGCAAGGATTTTGAGGACGGCAAGCTCACCTTCGAGCAGGCCTATGAGTACGGCAAGGCCGTTGGCGAGCCCAAGCAGACCAGCGGCAAGCAAGAGTTATATGAGTCAATTATCAACATGTATTCAGTGTGACAGACATGAGCAACGAAACGCAAGGTAGCAAAGTCTACCTATTCTCCATTGTGTTGATTGCCGTGTTGGGCGGCCTGCTATTTGGTTACGACACCGCGGTCATCTCGGGTGCCGAGAAAGGTCTTCAGGCGTTCTTTATCGGCGCGGAGGATTTCCAGTACACCGATATCTCTCACGGCTTCACGTCTGCCAGCGCATTGATTGGCTGCATCATCGGCAGCGCGTTGTCGGGCATCTTTGCCTCTCGCCTGGGCCGTAAGCGTTCGCTGGTGCTCGCTGGCATTTTCTTCTTCCTGTCGGCACTAGGCTCCTATTACCCCGAGTTCCTGTTCTTTGAGTATGGCAAGCCTAGCCGCAGTCTGCTTGCTGCGTTCAACCTTTACCGCATCCTGGGCGGCATGGGCGTCGGTCTGGCATCTGCCATCTGCCCGATGTACATTGCCGAGGTTGCCCCGAGCAACATCCGAGGCAAGCTTGTGTCGTGGAACCAGTTTGCCATCATCTTCGGACAGCTGGTGGTCTACTTTGTGAACTTCCTGATTTTGGGCGAGCACACCAACCCCGTGATTGAGCGTATCTCGAGCAGCATCTACAGCGTGGGTGTCGAAAGCGATCCCTGGACCATCTCGACTGGCTGGCGTTATATGTTTGTCAGCGAGGCCATTCCAGCAGGCTTGTTTGCCTTGTTGGTCTGCTTGGTTCCCGAGACTCCTCGCTACCTGGTGTTGACGGGTCGTGACGAGAAGGCACTGCATGTGCTGAGCCGCATCAATGGCATGGAACGTGCGCGCGAGATTCTTGCCGAAATCAAGAGCACCGTCACACAGCGCACCGAGCGCCTGTTCGCTTATGGTGTGCTGGTCATCTTCATTGGCTGCATGCTCAGTGTGTTCCAGCAGGTTGTGGGCATCAACGCGGTGCTCTACTTTGCTCCGCGCATCTTCGAATCGATCCACATGGGCAACCCGATGCTGCAGACAGTGATTATGGGCGTGATCAACATCGTGTTCACCCTGCTGGCGGTGTTCACCGTCGAGCGCTGGGGCCGCAAGCCACTGCTCATCTCGGGTTCGCTGGGCATGGCGATAGGTGCGTTCGGTGTGGCAATTTTCAACCTCGTTGACGGTTTGCCTCCCATCATGGCGGTGTTGAGCGTCATGATTTATAGCGCCTCGTTCATGTTCTCGTGGGGTCCCATCTGCTGGGTGCTCATCAGCGAGATTTTCCCGAACACCATCCGTGGTGCCGCTGTCGCCATCGCCGTGGCGTTCCAGTGGATCTTTAACTTCATCGTGTCGTCGTCGTTCTTGCCGATGTACAACATGTCGGTGGGTGACATGGGCGAGAAATTCGGCCACATGTTCGCCTACGGGTTGTACGGACTCATGTGCGTGATTGCCGCCATCTTTGTGTGGCGCCTGGTTCCTGAGACCAAGGGCAAGACGCTTGAGGACATGACCAAACTGTGGAAAAAGAAATGAGACAAGCTTCCTTAATACTGTCGTTGGTGCTGTTGTGCTCATTGGGCGCGACAGCCCAGCGGCAACAATTCACCATTGAAACGCAGCATGTGTCGCTGGTGTTCGGTGTGGGCGACAACGGTCGCCTGTACCAGAACTACCTGGGTCCCCGACTGAGCCATGCGTCCGACCTTGAGCACCTGCCCGGTGGCATCGAGGCATTCCTGACGCACGGCATGGAGGACTACTTCGAGCCAGCCCTGCACATCCAGCATGCCGACGGCAACCCGTCGACCGAACTGAAGTATGTGTCGCATGAGACGAGTACGGCCAGCGACGGCGCCAGCCAGACGGTGTTCACCCTGCGCGACGACAAATACCCCGTGACGGTGCGGCTCATCTTCAAGGCCTATGCCGACCAGGATGTCATCGTGGCGCACAGCGAGATTGTCAACGGCGAGAAGCGTGCGGTGACACTGCATAACTACGCCTCTTGTTTGTTGTCGCTCAGCCGCAACCAGTACTGGCTCACCGAGTTCAGCGGCGACTGGGCCAACGAGGTGAACATGAGCGAGAGCGAGCTGAACTTTGGCAAGAAGGTGCTTGACACCAAGCTAGGCAGCCGCGCCAGCATGTTCATGCCCTCGTTCTTCCAACTGTCGCTGGGCGGCAAGTCGACCGAAACCACGGGCGAGGTGCTGGTGGGCACATTGGCATGGACGGGCAACTATCGCTTCACCTTCGATGTGGACCAGAACCACCGGTTGCGCCTGATTTCGGGCATCAACCCTTACTTCTCGGCTTACGAGCTGAAAGCTGGCGAGACCTTCGTCACGCCCGACTTCATCTTCACGCTAAGCATGCAAGGGCGTGGCCTGGCGAGCCGCAACCTGCACCGCTGGGCACGCCACTACCGCCTGAAGAACGGCGAGGGCAATCGGATGACCCTGCTCAACAACTGGGAGGCGACCTTCTTTGACTTCGACGAACAGAAGTTGGTGGGTCTGATGGACGATGCCGTGCGGTTGGGTGTGGACATGTTCCTGCTCGACGACGGCTGGTTTGGCAACAAGTACCCCCGCAGCAGCGACCACCAGGGCTTGGGCGACTGGCAGGAGACTGCCAGCAAGTTGCCACACAAGGTGGGTTATCTGTGCGAGCAGGCCGCCAAGAAGGGCATCAAGTTCGGCATCTGGATTGAGCCGGAGATGGTCAACCCCAAGAGCGAGCTATACGAGAAGCACAAGGACTGGGTGATTCATCTGCCCAACCGCGACGAGTATTATTTCCGCAACCAGATGGTGCTGGATCTGAGCAACCCGCAGGTGCAAGACCATGTGTTCGGCGTGGTTGACCGCCTGATGACCGATTACCCGCAGATCGCGTTCTTCAAATGGGACTGCAACAGCCCCATCACCAACATCTTCTCGCCCTACCTCAAAGACAAGCAGACCCACCTCTATGTCGACTATGTGCGCGGCCTGTACAAAGTGCTGGAGCGCATCCGCACCAAGTACCCCGACCTGCCGATGATGCTTTGCTCGGGCGGCGGTGGCCGCATCGACTATGAGGCTTTGCGCTACTTCACCGAGTTCTGGCCCAGCGATAACACCGACCCTGTCGAGCGCCTGTACATCCAGTACGGCTTCTCGAGCGTTTATCCCGCCAAGGCGCAGTGCGCGCATGTGACCACCTGGAACAAACAAGCGAGCATCAAGTTCCGAGTCGATGTGGCGAGCATGGGGAAGTTGGGTTTTGACATCAAGTGCAGCGACCTCAAGGACGACGAGATCAAGTTCTGCCAGCAGGCCATCGCGACCTACAACCGCTTGAAGCCGGTCATCCTGGACGGGGACATGTATCGGTTGGTGTCGCCCTACGAGGGCAACCATGCCTCAACGATGATGGTGTCGCCTGACCAGTCGCATGCAGTAGTGTTCGCCTTTGACATCAACCCACGCTACCGCGAGAACCTATTGCCCGTGCGTTTGCAAGGACTCGACCCCAACCGCCAGTATCGCGTCACCGAGGTGAACCGCATGGGAGGTTGGCCTCTGGGCTGCGACGGCAAGACCTACAGCGGCGAGTACCTAATGACCGTCGGTCTGAACCTGTTCGGCACCACCCGCCTCACCAGCCACGTGATTGAAGTAACAACACTTTAACCACAACAATTGGTCGCAAAAAGTAAGCGGTTATCGTACATTTGTCGTACGGTAACCGCGTTTGCTTTGAAAAGTCGAAGCGAATAAATGTGATTTATTCATCTAACAGATATGGGACAGTCCATCCTTCAATTCCGTCAGCTCGGTATTCCCCATTGATGAATAACACTTTCCATGGATGGTAGGCCTTCATCAACTCAGCCATTTCGGCAGCAAGGCGCGGATTGTCATTGGGGCTTTTTACTTCCACTTCACATTCCACAAGATTGCCCTGGGCATCCACTTTCGCCCGTTTGATATAGAACACAATGCGCTCGGCACAGGCAAGTTCTGGGTATTGCTCAATGTGTAAAGGGAACAATTCTTGGAGTTCTTCTCTTTTGTTCTTGGAATTGATTTTTTCAAAGGAGTAGCCGTCAACCACGAAATTGTGAAACTCTTTCCATCCGGTTACTTTCCCTTTGTCGATGCTTATTATTTTCTCTTCCTCATAGTTCCGCTCAAAGCCAATATGCTGGTAGTAAATCTTTTTCCCCGCAGCCACACGGATTTCTCTTGAAAGCCACCGTGCCACGATACGCCCTCTATCAACATATTTATTG
>JAEEJI010000099.1 GCA_016281825.1 Muribaculaceae bacterium
GCGCAAGACCAACAATGGGCTGGAGTACTGCCGCCAAACCCTCACCGACGGGGTTGCCACATTCGACAACCCTGTCCCCGTTCAGACAAACGGTGTATCACTCTCCAACTTCTCCCGCAGCAAGACTTCCACCACCACCATAGGCGGAAAGGGATATGTGGGAGTGTACAGCTTTACCATAGAGGGCGGTGTTGATTGGATGACCTCTACATCGCGCACCACCCACTATTTTGCCGATGTCAACGGTGACGGCCTCGTAGATTTGGTCAACAACGGCCATGTCTATTTCAACCACATCGAGTATGGCAGCGACGGCAAGCCTAGACCCACCTTTACCGACACAAGTGCCGATACCCCAAGTCCCATCAACAACAATGGTGCAATAAATACCGTAGTTCTTGATGCGATTACAGAGGATATGGACACGTTGGTGGAGTCCTCGCCCATGCAGGACATAGTGCGCTACTGGGTGGCGCCGATGGATGGCAACGTATGTATTGATGGCACCGTGACCCGTCAACTGCCAAGTGGGATCTACGACCAAGACGAGTATGCCCAGGCCGACTCGCTCCATGTCGCCATTGAATATGGCGACTCTGAAGTGTGGGGGCGGTCTATTGCCAAGGATGATGACACAGCCTACACGTCCTATACGTCCAATATAAACGTCCAAGCTGGTGACAGTATTTTTTTCCGTCTGCAGAGCGGACGAGAGCGAAACAGTGACGGCTCGTTCGACAAGGTGCTTTGGCCAGTCACTATAACGTATACCGACAAGGATTTGGTCTATGCATGGCCTAATGGGCACTCACCGCTTGTTTATGCGCCCAGTGAGGACAACGTGTCCCTTTGGGGGACAGGACTTCCCGCCGACACTGCCGCCCTTGCCGTTATCAGTAGTTTCGACAAGCCCGTGACAAGCGATGCGGTCACCCTGACTGTCCGTTACCATTCCCCGTCAGTCCTGACATTGGCGGAATGTGGCACATGGACACGCGAGGCAGGAGACACCACTGCTGTATACACCGAGGAATACACTCGTGGTCAGGAAGTACAAGTGGACAACGCTATTATTCTCGTTCCCTCATCGTTCATTGGAGGCACGTTCTCGTTCGAGGTGTCCTCGCCGAGTAATATTCGTTGGGAAGACGTGAGCTGGAGGCCCTCGCTGCGCTATATCTATGACCTTGGAACAAAACTCGACACCGCAATCATCGCCGCCAGTCCGCGGCACAAGGTTTTCAACCGCATGGTCAATTATGCCCAGCCCCACGTCACCGACGCACCATTTCTGGTGGGTGTGCCGGCAGGCACTCCTCAGGCATTCGACTGCACTCCGCAGTTCGACTGCCAGAGTAATGTCAGCGGACAGGTGACGTTGACCTTCAAGACCGGCGACACGCTCCATCACAGGCGAACCTTGCAGGTGACGAACGGTAGTGTGTCATCGACTCATTTCCGTGTCATCCTTCCCGCCCATGAGATTGTGTGGGTGGAATACTTCACCGAGGACACTGTGCTGGCCAATGCCAACAGCCTGGCGCGGGTCTGTTTGGAGGAAGACACGTTGCCCATCCGTGGGGACGATGAACCGCGTGCCTTCTACCAGTATGCCCCAGCTAGTGTCTATACCGTCGACACTGGCGGTGACCTCGGACCGACGCACCGTGGCTGGGGACAGTTCGTGTACAACGCCGGGGGTAACCGTTACGCACGCCCGATCGTGACCGATAGTCTGTCAATGCCTCGCGACAGTTCCAGCTGCGACCCGCGTTCGATGAAAGTCACACTCTTGACTCCGTCAAACGATGACCCATCCTTGCTGATGGGTGGCAAGCAGGACATATACATCCATGGCGACACCCTGAGCGCGGCACGTCTGACCGAAAATCACGTGTTGCCAGACTCTACACTCTATGCCCTAGCCGACACAACCTTCACTGAAGCTGGAACCATGCTGAAAGGCACTGGTGCACGCGGTATCACCTTAGTCTCCAAGTCAACCAGTACTGACGGAATCGCAGGTGTGAGCCTGGCCGGACTGTCGCTGTCAGGCAATACTGCCGGCGGTAACTGCGAAACGAAGAACGCGTTCATGGACATGAACGGAGACGGGTATCCCGACATCGTCACCGAGGAAGCCATCCAGTACACCAATTCCCATGGCGGCTTTGCAGGTGGTGGCATGCTCGATCGCACCATCTTGGGTCTTGCGGAGTCTGAGGAGCGAATGTTTAGCACAAACGAAGGATACAACATCGGCTTCGGCGGTTCACCCATATTTTCACATTCAACCATACGTTCTGGAGAGACGGCACGCCTCTCGGCCGAGAGCGCGACAGCCGCTGTCTCGCTCACGTTGGCCAACTCCAACAAAAGTGAGTCAAAGATGGCCTATACCGACATCAATGGTGATGGTCTGCCCGACCTGGTTTCCTGCGGTGAGAACAGTCAGTTGTGGCTGCGTCTGAACATGGGTTATGGATTCAGTTCTCGTATCGCCCTAGGGCTGCCGGACAGCATACAGACGACGCACGACAAGACTCAAACAGTAGGTTTAAGTGGCAGTTTCAACATAGGTGCCTCCAGCTTCGCAGGCGGTGCCAGCGCAGCTGCTACCAAGACAACGGAACTTTGCGCATTCATCGATGTCAACGGTGACGGCTTGCCCGACAGGGTTTACGATGATGAAGGCACACTGAAGGTGCAACTGAACTTGGGCGACTCGTTCGGTGCGGAGAAATCCTGGATTGGAGTGGATACCCTTGGCAGACATGGCTCTACCTCTCTGTCCGGAAATGTCGCTTTTACATACAGCTTCACCATCACGCCGCCTGGCATCAAGATTGCCATCTCTCCTGCATTCGTTACAGGCAAGAGCATGAGCCAGCCCCAGCTCGAACTGCGTGACATCGATGGCGACGGGTTCATCGACATCCTCGAGAGCGACAGCGAGAACGACCTGTGCGTGCGACGCTCCACCATCCGCCGCACCAACCGCCTGCGGTCGGTGACCAACTCGCTGGGCGGCACGTTTGAGATTGACTACGAGCACAGCACGCCCACCTACGGCTTGCCGGGCGGTAAGTGGGTGATGTCCAGCGTCACCGTCGACCGCGGCATCCACGGTACGGACTACGACATCCCCAATACCCGCCAGACCTTCGAGTATGCCCACGGTGTGCGTGACCGCCACGAACGCGAGTTCCTCGGCTTCGGCGAGGTGACCACCATGCAGGTAGACCCGGGAGACAATGACGCACCATTGCGGCAGACCGTCGAGGTCTATGACACCACCAGCGTCTATACCGCCGGCAATCAGCTACAGACCCGTGTCGCCGACCCGCAGGGCAACCCCTACGTCAAGACCGAGAACAGATATTACAAATACTCCCTGACTAATGACTGTGACACCAGGTCATATAGTGGCGGACGGTTCTCGTTCAACGAAAGAGCCTACCATTCATGGAACGACCGCGGCGCCGCCTACTGCCCGACGCGCTTCACCGAGACGCGACGCTACGAGGGTGGAGCGGACTCTACCGTCATGGCACAGGACTGGTACCAGTATTATGACCGCGCGGGCGACCATGGCCTGGTGCGCAACTACCGCCACAGGGTCGGCGGCGGGCTAAATGATAACGGCACGGGTACATATGACTTCCAGACCAGCATAGAATACAGCTACAACCTCTCGGATACTGCCTACATCATCGGCCTGCCCAAGCGCGTGAAGGTCACCAACGGGAGCGGTGGGCTTTACCACCTCACCGAGGCCGGCTACAACCTCCACCACCCCAACCAGCTCACGCAGGTCAAGCGGCTCTTGTCCATAGAAAGCATAGCTCCCGATCCAGGAGGTCCCGTAATCGGCCCAATAGGCAGGGAAGGCGAAGGGACAAACGGCATCGGTGACGGCATTGGTGGCGGCATACCTTATGGTCGTTACAACCCCGACCAGGAACCCAACAACACGGTCATTCACTACCCCAACCCCGTCTACGCCATCACCGACTACAGCTACGACCTCCACGGCAATCTCCATACCGTCCGGCTGCCCGACAATGGCAGTAACCAGCGCATGACCTATACATACACCTACGACGGTCTACAGAACATGCATCTGGTGGATGTTCAGGATTCATTGAATTTCTCCAGCACGTTCGGCACTTTAGATTACCGGTTCGGCATCGCCCGCTCGCACAACGACATTAATAATGCCAGGACATATAGCTATGTAGACAACTTGGGACGCGTGACTGGAATCAACTTCCCGAACGAGTTGCAGTTGTTTGCGAATAGCGGCCAATATAGCGAGACCCATCCGGCCTATTACACCATCGCCTTTGAGTATGAGCCTAAAGCCGATATTGATGCGGTTACCGGACACATCACCCGTCCCGCATACGCCATCACCAAGAGGCTGAATAATGGTGATGAACTGTCGAACCCGCAGTATGTTGAGAGCATCACTTTCGTTGACGGGTTCGGAAGACCAGTGCAGGTAAAGAAGCAGAGCGTGATTGAAAGTGTTAACATAACAGTCGAGCCTGTCTATGTCGTGAGCGGCCACCAGGTCTATGACGGATATGGCCGCGTGATTGAATCCTATCATCCCACTACAGATCCGCCTGCCCAGAGATTGGTGTTTCATAAGACACCTGATGCTGTGCAACCTACTGTGACTCAGTATGACGCGTTTGACAGGCCTGTGTCAATCACGCATCATGACGGCACGGTCACGTCTTACACCTATGATATCATCCCGGCAGAACATACAGAGGTGACTACCACGACCGACGCCAATCAGCACCAGAGCAAGGTATATACAGATGGTGACGGCAGAACAGTCAAAACCGTTCAATATAAGGATGAGGGGAACAGCCAGGCATTGACCACCACATATCAATACGACGGCATCGGTCGTTTGACGGCAGTCACCGACGCCGAGGGCAATGTCACCAGTTCTTCCTACGACATGGGTGACCGCCGCACCTCAGTCGAGCACCCCGCAAGCGGAATATCCTCATTCACCTATGCACCTGCAGGCAATATGTTGACCAAGAGGACCGCCAATATGCAGGGTACTGGCAAAGCTATCCGCTACAGCTATAACTATCACCAGCTGGACACTATCTTCTATCCCGACCATCCCGAGAACAACGTCTATTATTTCTACGGCACCAGTCAGGATGTTACCGGCGGTTGGAAAGGGCGCGTGAAGCTCAGGGTCGACGGAACAGGGGCAACCGAGTACACCTACGGCAACCTGGGCGAGGTCACTAGTGAGCGCAGGACGGTCGTGGTGCCAAACCAACATGTGGCAACCTTCAACACCTCGTGGAATTACGACAGTCAGGGCCGTCTGCACAGCATGACCTATCCCGATGAGATCACAGTCACCTACGGCTACGACGCCGGAGGCAACCTGAACCGTGTGTCGGGAAGCGACGGCTCCCACAACTGCGACTATGTGCAGGACATACACTATGACAAGTTTGGCGACAGGGTACGCATTTACTATGGTAATGGTTTCAAGACCGCTTATTTCTATAATGCCAAGAACAGGCGGATGAATCGGATTGTTACTACATCAAGTTCTCGAGCGCGCATCGCACTCCGTTCTTTCGGTTTTGACAATGTGGGCAACATCACTTCCGTGTCAACTTCATTGAGCAACATGTTGTTGCCTTCCATGAGGCACACGTATGGCTACGACGCTCTGAACCGGTTGGTAGAGGCACACGGACAAGGCCTGAACAACAGCTCCAACAGTTACGACCTGACGATGGACTATGACGACCTTTACCGTATCACTTCCAAGTATCAGACGATGCAACAGCAGGATGTCCAATTCGCGGGCAAATTGTTTGCGGGATACAATCTGGATTATACCTATAATCAGGTTGCCGGGAAGAAATTCCAGATGTCGACAGTGTCCGACACTAATTATCGCACCGCATTGGTGGCCCCGACTGCCAATGACAGTATCCGAGAGGCACATTCTTACGAGTATGACAATAATGGCAATATCCTTTACGTTAATACATTAAGACTGAAACCCGACATGACTGCTCAACCAGATACCGTGCAGAGGAGCCGCGAGGAGCGATTCCGCTGGGACGAGGAGAACCGCCTGACGGCTCTCTCGCAGAACGGCTACGTCTCCAATTACTGGTATGACGCGAATGGCGACAGGGTCGTCAAGGAGCATGGTGAGAACATGGCGGTGTTCGTCAACAGCCGGCAGGACGGTTGTGTGACACAGACAGGCCGGTACAGCGTTTACCCCAATCCCTATTACAGCTACGGCGATGATGGCCGTTACACCAAACACATCTACATCGGTTCGGAGCGTGTCCTGTCGCAGGTGGGCGGTGTGTATGGCGAGCCAAGACTTCTTGATGTCGCCGGACACGATGTGCGCATCAAGGTCGACTACCCGCAGATTCGCGCCAGTCAGGACTCGGTGATGGAGGCCGCCTACTCCCACTTCGACCTGCCCTACAACGGCACCGACCATGATGATTTCAGCAGATATCCATTCGACCTGCCGGGCTATTGGAATGGATCGTTGCAGACACCTCGTGACAGTGAGGAGGATGGTGATGAGGGTACACCCGCGCGAACGCAAGAGTATCTCTACTATTACCACACCGACCACTTGGGAAGCTCCACGCTCATCACTGACGGTAATGGACAGTTAGTCCAACAGATAGAGTATCTGCCCTACGGCGAGGTTTTCCTCGAGAAGCAAGCCAGCGGAAGCACCTACGCCACCCCCTACAAGTTCAACGGCAAGGAGCTGGACGAGGAGACAGGTCTCTATTACTACGGTGCCCGCTACATGAACCCGCGGCTCAGCATCTGGTACGGCTGCGACCCCATGCAAGAGAAAAATCCTGGTATCACAACATATTCATACTGTCACGGAAATCCTGTAAATACAATTGATCCTTTTGGGCTGGACACAATTCGCATGAACGTTAATGCTGAGATAAATTATGTGAACCATGAAGGAAATGATATAAACGTTGTAATCTTCGGCAAAAACTACAAATTATCAGATATTGACTTCTCAAAGAGCCTCTACAATCGCAAAGCTGTCTCGAGTGTATTAAAGTATTACGCAATGCAAATAGGTATCTTTAACAACATTGATGTTGCCCGTTCAGCTGGACGAAGTGATGTTCCTGCGTTTACTGACGCATTAGGTAATATTATATTAAATCAAACTGATAAAGGAACTATCAATTCATCATTAGACAACAAATATAATCTATTAAATGTCCTGATACATGAAAGGCTTCACCAAAAAGGATATGGTAGAAAAGATTACCTAGGCCATGCTTTGGTGTATTTGGCAATGATAAGACATGATACATTCAGTCATACTAGTCCTGATCATAAAAAAAGAATTTTCCGTTCGTTTGCAGCTTATGTATATATGACGTATTATTCAGGAAACAATATTCAAAAAGAATTTGCCAAAAGTATGCTGAGTGTTTTTAACAATCTGGGATATAGAACAACAATTAATTTCAACGATTATTATAATGCAGTTGATGTAATAAGTGGGGGGAAGCCTTATAGGATTAATTCATCTAGAATTGAGATCATCGGTTATAATATCCATTTTAAAAGAGATTTGTAACGATGAGTATGTTTAGATCCATATTTTTACTTTTTTTGATAGTGCTTATTTCGTGTTTAGATAATAGGACGAGAGAGGTAAATGATGTGCTATGTAAATCCAATAATCACTGGTTTCTGTATAGTCTTGGCAGTGAAGGAACAAATAGTCAGCGCGTATTCGTGGACGATGGGTTACGTTTTTCATTCACCAATAGTTTTACTGTAGTTCAAGATTGTAATTATTATACTTATAAAGTGGTTCCTTGGTCTTTTAGGCAAGGTGTTTTGAATGTTTACTACTCTGATTATTATGTACACAAAGTAGACAATGATACTATTTGGTTGGTAGATACTTTGTTTAATATGCCTTTTGTCTTAGTCAATAGGGGTTTTAAGTCAAATATTAACTGTTATGATACGGTTATGATGCAGTGGAGAAATCTGCCCTATAAAAAAGACATTATATATATTCCAGACAATGGCCTCATAGAATAAGAAATAATGTTTCAATAGTTTGTTAAACAATGCTAGATAGAAAGAAGCAGATTTATACATGTTCAAAGATTGAAGCCTGACATGACCGCGCAACCCGATACCGTTCAGAAGACCCGCGAGGAGCGATTCCGCTGGGATGAGGAGAACCGCCTGACGGCTCTTTCCCAGAATGGTTATGTGTCGCATTACTGGTATGATGCCGACGGTGAGCGCACGGTAAAGATGCACGGCGGCAGCATGGCGGTGTTCGTCAACAGTGAGCGGGATGGTCGCATGCTGGACATGCAGCCAAGCACCGCCTATTTCAGCCCCTATTTCAGCATTCAAGGAAACAGCTTCACCAAGCATCTGTACATCGGCAGTGAGCGCGTCGCCTCGATGACGGGGACGCTGAGTCCCGGCGACGTTAGC
>JAEEJI010000100.1 GCA_016281825.1 Muribaculaceae bacterium
CGACTTCGAGAAAACCGATACTGTGGCGCAGCAACTCAAGCGACTCCTGCAAGGGGTTGAGGGCGCAGCCGATATTAATATCAGTCGTTCGGACTATCAGCCCGAGTATCAGGTCGACTTCGACCGCGAGAAATTGGCTATCTACGGACTCAACTTGAGTACGGCGGCAACGGCGTTACGTAACCGCATCAATGGCACCACGGCAAGCTATTTCCGTGAGGACGGTGACGAGTACGACATCAAGGTGATGTATGACAAGGATCACCGTCAGTCGCTTACAGATATTGAGAACATTCTGCTGTACAACGCCATGGGGCAGGGCATACGCCTCAAGGAAGTAGGCACCGTCGTCGAGCGGTTCAACCCGCCCACTATCGAGCGAAAAGACCGTGAGCGCATCATTACCGTGTCGACCGTCATTCAAGACCGAGCCATGAGTGATGTGATCGCCGATGCACAACCCCTCATCGATAAGTTGGACCTGCCTTCGGGCGTGACCATCCAACTTAGCGGTAGCTATGAGGACCAGCAAGATTCGTTCCGAGATATGGGTCTGTTGGCTGTGCTCATCATCATCCTGGTCTACATCGTAATGGCATCGCAGTTTGAGTCGTTCACCTATCCCGGCATCATCATGACATCCATCATGTTTGCATTCTCGGGTATCGTGTTGATTCTGCTCATCACAGGCACCAACTTGAATATCATGTCTATGATTGGTTCAATCATGTTGATCGGTATTGTGGTGAAGAACGGTATCGTGCTCATCGACTATATCACACTGAACCGTGAACGTGGCATGAGTGTGCGTCGTGCAGTGCTCGATGCGGGACACTCGCGTATGCGACCCGTGTTGATGACCTCGCTGACCACCATCTTGGGTATGGTGCCCATGGCGTTGGGTAGTGGCGAGGGTAGTGAGATGTGGCGACCCATGGGTGTCGCTGTCATCGGTGGTTTGACATTCTCGACCATCCTCACGCTGTTGTTCGTCCCGACAATGTATACAATCTTCGCGTTCAACGGCATCAAGCGCGCTCGCAAGAAGCACCACGCCCGTCTTGATGCTCAGGCAGCAAAAAAGTCTAACCTCTAACCATTAAATAAAATGAGAAATAAGAATCTGTTCAAGTATCTGTTGGTCCTTGCGGTTGTTGCAGTCTCGTCACAAGCATGGGCTGGCAAAGTGAACGTGGCCGACGCTCGTCAAGCCGCAAGCAATTTCATCAAGCAAAAAACGGTCGAAGGCACATTCAAGGCCGCAAGAGGCATAAAGGCCACTGACCTGACTCTCGTGCACGCCGAGGCGTCACAAGCCGTGGCCGAAGCCAACGACTACTATGTGTTCGAAGTGCCGAGCGGTGGCTGGATTATTATCGCCGGAGAAGACCGTGCAACAGCCGTGCTGGGATACAGCGATCGTGGAAAACATGATTTCAATCAACTCCCTTGCGCTTTCAAGGCGCTGCTCGGCAGTTACAAGCGTGAGATAGAATTTCTGCAGTCCTATACGGCAGACGATCTGGTGCCAGCGGCACATCTCACAGTACCCAAAACCGTTGGACCGCTCATCACCTCTACTTGGGGACAAGAGCTTCCCTATTACTTGCAATGCCCTGTCTATCAGGGGGAATATTGTGTGGTGGGTTGCGTAGCCACGGCCATGGCCCAGGTGATGAGATACTGGCAGTATCCCCAGTCGTGTGAGGCAATAGCTGGGTTCAAATGCAATTCGATAGGGCAGACCTTGAGCGCTCTTCCTGCAACTACTTTCGACTACAGCTTGATGCTCGATAGTTACTGCCATTGGGACTGGGACAACAGCGTGCTGGTACAGGATACTTATACCAATGCGCAAGCGCAGGAGGTGGCCAAAATTTCAAGATACTGTGGCCAAGCAGTCTATATGAGCTATAGCCCCGAGGGTAGCGGAGCATACACTTGGAACCAGCTGGATGCCATGAAGGATTTTGGATACCGTTCCACGGCCCAGGATGTCGAAAAAGATGGTTGGTGGAGCAGTAACTACACTACAGCCCAATGGGAGGCTATGATTAAGACGGAGCTCAATGCAGGCCGCCCCATCCTGTACTCTGCCAGTGATCCTGATGCCGGTGGACATGCCTTCATCTGCGATGGATATGATAAAGATGGCATGTTCCACTTCAACTTTGGATGGTATGGCACCTGTGACGGATGGTACGTATCCACGGCACTGAACATGACGCACCGCGATGGTGAAGAGCTGCACTTTAATTCGTATCATGAGATGCTCATCGGCATCGAGCCGCCCGAAGGCTGGGAGCCACCCGTGAATCTGCAACCAGGCGACATTAACGGAGATGGAAAGGTGGATGTGTCCGATGTCAACATCATTGTGAACATCATCCTTGGTAAAGAAAGTGAAAGCAAATATCCCGGAAACGCTAATGTTGACGGTCAGGGAGGTATTGATGTGGGCGACGTCAATATGGTGGTCAACATCGTGCTTGGCAAGCTATAATTTAAACATGCAACGCCCTCTTCGGCTAATAAACTAAGAATATGAAAGCAATCTTTATAGCATTTGACCAGGCATATTATGAGCAACTGGTCGAAACCCTGCCCCAGTTGGGCTGCCGTGGCTTCACTGCATGGCAAGAAGTCCAGGGGCGTGGCACCAAGACTGGCGATCCTCACTATGGAACTCATGCTTGGCCATCATTGGCGGCAGCCATGATGGTTATGGCAGAGGATGACCATGTGGACCGTGTCCTCGACTTCCTGCACAAGCTCGATGTCGAGACACCCAAACTAGGTATGCGTGCCTGGGTGCTCCCCGTCGAGCGCACAATCTGACCACAAGACTGGAAATGCAAGACCTAATCAACCTGCTGCATACTACCCATTGCTCGTTGGTCGTCGAGAGCCAAGGCGAGGTTCGCACCTACTGCAAAAAAGGGGTGCGCGACCTCGTATGGCTGCTGGATAATGAGCCTGGGAGGTTAGTCGGAGCGCGTATTGCCGACAAAGTAGTAGGTAAAGCTTCGGCTGGGTTGTTGGTGCAGGGCGGCGTGCGTGAGGTTTATGCCCAGGTGATGAGTCGTCTGGCTGTTCCTTTGCTCGAACAGGCCGGCATACCCTTCAGCTACGCCACACTGGTTGACCGTATTGTCATTCCTGAGGGTGACATGCGTTGCCCATTGGAGCAGATTGTAGCACCTGCACAGACACCACAGGAGGTCGAGCAACTACTGCGTGAGCATTTCGCTGAAATGCAACGCAATAACAACAAGCCTAATACATAATTCTTAATTCAAAAGAGCGATGCAAACAACTGTCAAACTTTACTCGTTGAGTTATCGCGAGATGCGCGCCTACCTCTATGCCGCGCTGTTCGTTGTAGGCAACATCGTGTTGCCGCAATTGTGTCATTTACTGCCCCAAGGTGGCCTGATTTTGTTGCCCATTTACTTCTTCACTCTTGTTGGGGCTTACAAATATGGTTGGAAGGTGGGCTTGCTCACTGCCGTGTTGTCACCACTGGTCAACCATTTGCTTTTTGGCATGCCCCCGGCTGCCATGTTACCGATCATACTCATCAAGTCAACCCTGCTTGCCGTGATTGCAGCCATCGTTGCCCATCGTACGGGGCGGGTGAGTCTGTTGTTGCTGCTGGGCGTGGTGCTGGCTTATCAAGTGGTGGGCTGTGCCATTGAAGCACTGATGCATGGCTCGCTCTATGCGGGGTTGCAAGACTTCCGTCTGGGCGTTCCGGGCATGGTGCTGCAAGTGGTTGGAGGATATTTGGTCATTA
>JAEEJI010000101.1 GCA_016281825.1 Muribaculaceae bacterium
GATTGCAAGAATCTGCAAAAATCTGCGTTAAAAAGTGTAAACGTGCAAAGAACTGGAAAATCGATTTTGCAGATGTTTGCATTTTCTTTTTTTGACGGCAGTCATATTTGCAGATTTTTGCCTATTTTGCGTCCCTCCTCCGTCCCTCAGCATAGTATCTGTCCCCCGTAATTGGAGATATATATACTGATTATCAGCTACTTATATTTGCAGATTTTACATTCTGCATCGGAAAGTAGATTCTGCGCAGATAAAGCTGCAATTCATTTCATCCGTCATTCCAGCCTTCATAGCATGGTGCTATTATCCTGGCTTTAAAAAGTAATGAAGCGAATCCCTAACCGATGGAGCAGCGAGAGCATAGCCAAACTTGTTAGAGCTATGCCGAGTCGCGACAGAGGAAGACTAACAGTCAATCTCCTGTCTTTGTCGCGGATCGTATTGTGTCTGCCATTACTCTTGGTGGATGCAATGACTGTGCCTTTTTGGACACTCTACCTGATAGCAGGCTTAACTGACATGCTCGACGGTTTTCTGGCAAGGCGATGGGGCGTGGAGAGTAAGTTTGGGGCCAGATTGGATAGTTTGGCAGACTTCGTGTTTGTTTTGGTAGTAGGGTATAAGTTGTTCCCATGGCTGAAGTTCCCTGCTGCGTTATGGATCATGATAGGGCTTATTGCGCTGGTGAAAATCGTCAATGCCATCAGTTCCTATGTGGTAAAACACAGGATAGAATTCCTACACACCAAAGCCAACAAATTAATGGGTTTCCTGCTCTTTATCGGCATGATGGCGATTGGACAGTCATACTTCGTCCCGGTTGCATGGGCAATTGCTTGCATCGCCCTCTTCGCAGCCATACAGGAAGGTCATTTTATTCGCACCAAATAGACCGTCTATCTTATTGCAGCCAGAGTGTCGCTACCTTGCGACGGATGGCAAGGAGGTTGCCGGCGGTAATGAGACTCATGATAAGCAGCCCGACGAGGATTGCGGGCACAATGCTGGCACCGCTGACACCAAAGGCGTGAAGCATGGGCAGGTACCACAAGCGCACTGTAAGCATGAGTATGACGGAAAGCACCAGCACGACGGCATTGATGACGAGCACCAATAGCATATAGGGGCGTGCAACCTGGCTAGGCGAGTAGCCGAGCAAGAGCAAGTCCTGAAGTTTGCGAGTATTTTTCTGTAACAGCAGGTAAATGCTCAACATCAGCACGAAGAACGACAACAGACTGATGACAATGCCGACAGCGATGACGATGCTTACGATAACAGTGAGGAAATAATTCGCCTTGCTGGAGTTCATCTTGTCGCCAGCGACGTCGTAGTGATGGTCGGCCATATAGTTCTCAATGGCGACATCGCCAGGACTGTTGACCTCGATGATAAGGCGCAGCGGACGGGTAATGTTGCCCTCGCCATAACGGTCATTGGCCCAATGCATAAACTCGTCGGGGACGAGGACGGTATTCAGGCGGTTGCTGAAACCGACGATGCGCCCCGACATGACCTCGTTGCGGCCATGACCGGAAAAGGTGAATGACAAGGGAATCAAACCCACCTGACCCTCGCTGATGCGGGGCAGGCCCTGCGTGGCGGCGAAGCCAAAGTTATATAGCGACAGGTAGTCGCGCGAGACGATGACAGGCACATCGGGACGTGACGGGTCGAATGACCAGTCGGCATCGGCAACATCGATAAAGTCAGTAGGGATAGACTCGAAGAAGAACTGAGTGCGCATGGCGCGGCCACTGTTACCCAGACCGACGGTGGCATTGATGGCAAACTCGCTGCTGGTGAATCGTCCCACGGACCGGCACCAGGGTTGTGCCTCGATGTCGGCGATGTCCTGGTCGCTGAACTCGCTCGTGCCGCCCATCATGGCACCGGCGCTGGTGACGTTGCGCGTGATGACCAGGTAGTCCTTGCGGATGAAAGACTCCTCGTCGTCAAAGACGGGCTGAACGTCACGGAAGAACTGCACCGCCAGGATGACGATGGTCAGTCCCACCAGGTTAGCCAATGAGAACCCTATCAATTGTGACGCACTAATGTGAGTCTTTAATAGTTTCCACAACATAACTATCAACTATAAACTGTAAACTATAAACTCACCTTGCAGGTGGTTGCCTACGCTGGTGGCGACGATGCTGGCGCCTTGGCGGTTTGCCTCGGCCATGACCAAGTCGGCCACGATGCGGTTGTTGGTGTCGTCCAAGTGGCTAACAGGCTCGTCAAGCAGGATGAATTCGGCAGGTTGGCACAGCGTGCGGATGATCGCCACGCGCTGTTGCTGACCAATCGAGAGTTTAGCCACTGGACTGTCAATCTTATCGGGGATGCCCAGCGCCTCAAACCAGTCGCGTATCTCATTTTCGGTCTTGTGACCCGTGAGTCGGTTCTTCAGTTGGACGTTCTCTATGGCAGTGAGTTCGGGAAACAGCCGCAGTTCCTGTGGCAGGTAGGCGATGTGCCGTTGCCGCACGTCGCACCACTCAGGAATAGTGAGCGTGCGGATGTCGCGACCGTCAAAACGCATCGTCCCCGTGTAATCCACGCGGTAGCCGTAGAGGTAGGCGCACAGCGATGACTTGCCTGTGCCGCTCTCGGCCACAATGAGGTAGTGCTTGCCGCGCTCAAATGCCAGGTCGCATTGCCACACATCGCTAGGCACTGGCTCACGACCAGCGAACACCTTCGGCAAGGTGTTGTTAAGTTCAATCTTTTCCATAAACTAGGCGGGGATAAACAGCCAGGCAGTCATTGTGCATTGTGCATTATGCATTGTGCATTATGAATCAATCATTGTCGGCCGAACTCTTGTTAGTCTTCTTGTCCTTTTGTTGACTGGAGTGGGCATTGGCGCGGGTGCGAGTGGGCAGGTTCTGAGTCTGGCTCTGTTGCTTCTGCTGTTTCAGTTTGTCTTGCTGTTCTTGCTTTTTCTTTTGCTGTTCAGACTGCTGCTTCTGTTGTTGCTGTTGAGCCTTCTGGGCACGTTCCTTGCGCTCTTGCTGCTTCTGCTGCTCGGCCTTCTTTTGCTGCTCAGTTTGCTGTTGCTTCTTCTGCTGTTCAGCTTGCTGCTTCTTTTGCTGTTCAGCTTGCTGCTTCTTTTGCTGTTCAGTTTGCTGTTGCTTTTTCTGCTGCTCAGCTTTTTGGTCTGCAGCTCGCTTTTGCAGCTCTTTCTCTTTGGCGGCCTGCTCTTGTTTCTGCTTCTTTTCTTTCTCTTTTTGCTTTTGCTCCTTCTCCTTCTGCTTACGCTCTTGTTCAGCCTTCTTCTGGGCCTCTTCCTGAGCTAGCTTCTGGGCGCGCTCGCGGGCCTTCTGCTCCTTCTCTTGCTTCTTCTTCATCTCTTTTTCTTGCTGCTTCGACATAGCGGGAGCCTCTTTCACCTTCACGCCACTGGGCTTCTCCTGGTTCTCCACAAGGTCGGTGTTGGTGCGCTTCTTCTGACCGATGCGCTGGCTGCGTATCATGATGTCGCTCAACGAGCGGCCCTTGTTGAAACAACTCAGGTCGACGTTGGTCGAGATGCCGCGGATGCGACCTCGTTCGCTGAACTGCCACATCACCCAGTCGTTGCCGCTCTTGAGCGTCGGCTGGCTGGCGCTATAACGCGCAATGAATAAGGGGTAGATGTTGAACGACCGTCCCAAAATGTTGTCGTAAAACGAACTGCTGGTGTAGATAAGCGGGCGGCACCCATAGTGCTCCTCGACGAGGTCGGCGAACAGCTTCACCGAGTCGCGCAGTTGCTGGTTGGTCCAGCCCTGACGCACCTCCACGTCGATAACGGGCAACAAGTCCTGCTCGTTTTTCTTCACCACACGCTTGAAATTATCAAACTGGTCGCGGATGCGACTGCCAGTGCGCAGGAAGTGGTAACTGCCCACCTTGATGCCATGTTTGTGCGCGTTCTCCAGGTTATAGCGATAGAGGTTGCTCACATAGGTGGCACCCTCAGTGGCTTTGATGTAGACATACTTGATATTCTTGTCCTTGGCGACCTCAGGCCAGTCGATGCGCTTCTGGTGGTCGCTGATGTCAATGCCGTCGTAGTGGCGGGTCTCAGGGCGAGGTTCCTCGCCCTTCTCCTTCTCTTGGGCATTTTCTTTATCCTTGTCCTTGTCGTCATCATCGGGCATAACTAGCACACGGGTCGAAGATGCGGCGGCAACGGCATAAGCAGGCTTGCCAATGGCGAAAGCCATGGCAAAAATCAGGATAATTATCAGTAAGTGTATATGTCGGTGCATGAACAGATGCTTCGGTTAGGCCGACAAAGTTACGACATTTATTGTAAACAACCGACTCACTCCACTCAAAAAACCGCTCTTTTATCACTTTTTAGGTTTTGACGTTTACGCAAAGTTGTGTAATTTTGCCGAAAATATTTGAATAAAACGATGATTGAAGTAGGAATGAGACACCTCAGCGCGCTCACAGTTGATGACACGGTGACCGCTGTTGCCATGGGGTCGGGCGACATGCCTGTGCTTGCCACGCCTGCGATGTTGGCATTGATGGAGAATGCAGCCATGCTGGCAGTTGCCAGTGAATTGCCCGAGGGCGCTACGACCGTGGGAGGACAAATCAATGCATCGCATCTGCGACCCACACGCATAGGCGAACGCGTTACCGCACTCGCCGAGGTCACCCGTGTTGAGGGTAAGAAGATTGAGTTTGCAGTGGCGGCCTATTGCGATGACGCACTCATCGGCGAGGGCACACACCTGCGCTTTATCGTCGACCGCGAGCAGTTCCTCGCCCGCCTCAACGCCTAATGCGTAACCCTTTAGTTTTTCTCAAGAAAATTTCTATCGCTTAAAATACCGGCCGATAACAGGAACCCCGGCTAGCATGTGCTCCATGTGCTCTCGCTTGTAGACCACGCCGCAGAACAGCAGCAGCATCACCGTTCTCACGGCCGTGTTGGCCCAGTTGTTTCCCAGGTCAATCATCATCGAAATGGCACTGAGCACTGCGGCGATTATCGTGTACAGCGCCATATCGCGGAGCGGGAATTGCGGCATCAACTCGGGATACCAGAAACGACCCACGACATAGCTCAACACCATCGCCGAACCGTAGGCAGCCACACCCGCCCAGGCGCAAGCCATATAGCTATACTGCGGAATGAACAACCAGTTGACCAGCAGAAGCATCGCGCAGCCAATGCCTGAGAAAACGGCACCCCATAAGGTGAGTCGCACGGCGCTCTTCTCGCCTTCTTCGTCGATGCCCTCGAGCTTGTACCAGAACGACAGATTGAAATAGATGCCCATCATGATTTCGGCTGCCATGACAATGGGAACCACGCGCAGGCCCACCCAGTAGTCGGGTGCGATGATATACTTGATCACATCGATGCCAGCCAGCACGGCGAGGTAGGCCATCAGTGTGAAAATGAGGAAATACTTCATGGCATCGGCCTGCATGACTTTCTTTTTGGCCATATCCTTGGTGCCGCGGTCGGCACCGAACACAAACGGCTCGTAAGCATAACGGAATGCTTGCGTAATGAGCGCCATGATCATGGCAATCTTGATGGCGGCGCCATAGATGCCCAGTTGTGACGCGCCGTCAGCGCCAGGATAAAACTTGGGGAAGACAATCTGCGACGCACTCTGGTTGATGATGCCCATTACGCTCAGAATAAGGATGGGCCAACTGTAGGCCAGCATACGACGCAGCAGCGACCAGTCCCATCGCCAAGGAACGGCGGTGAGTTCCTTGAACATGCACACCATGATAATCGAGGTGCACACCAGGTTGAGGTAGAACACGTAACCCACGCCAACAGTGGGGCTGTAGATGGTGCCGACAGCGTCGGGCCACTGCTTGTACAGTTCGGGCAGAGCCACGAAGTAGAGCAGGTTCAAACCAATGTTCAGAAAGATGAACAACAGCTTCAGGGTGGCGAACTTGATGGGCTGCTTCTTGTAGCGCAGATAGGCGAAGATGATAGCCTGGAACGCGTCGAGCGCAACCACGATGGCCATGGTGATGATATAGCTCGGGTGCTGAACATAGGCCATGCCCATCCACGGAGCAATCCAGCCGATGCAACCCACTACAAGCAACACGAACACCAGCGAGGTGAATCCCACGGTAATGAGTGTGGTGCTATAGACGCGGTCGGGGTTTTCGCCTTTTTTGTTAGCGTAGTAGAAGAATGTGGTCTCCATGCCGTAGGTCAGCAAGGCGAGCAGGAGTGCCGTGTAGGCATAAGCATTGGTCACAATGCCATAGTCGCCGCTCACCGCCGACATCTTGGCGGTGTACAACGGCACGAGCAGGTAGTTGAGAAAGCGTCCGACGATGCTGCTCAACCCATAAATCATGGTGTCTTTCGCGAGTGATTTTAGATTTGCCATTAGGTTGATAAATTGAGAATTGAAAATTGAGAATTATTCTGTCTTGGTTCTTGTTTCTTGGATCTTTAATAAATGGAGAATTCAGCCTAATTGTGCATTAGAACAGGCTGCCTGATTGTGTCAAGGGGGAGCGGCCCAGGTGGGTATAAGCCAGTTGGGTCACCTCGCGACCACGGGGAGTACGCTTGATGAAACCTTCCTTGATGAGGAAGGGTTCATAGACTTCCTCGACAGTGCCAGGATCCTCGCTCAGCGCTGTGGCGATGGTGGTGATGCCCACGGGCCCGCCACCAAACTTGTCGATGATGGTAGTCAAAATCTTGTTGTCGATTTCGTCCAGCCCATACTTGTCGATGTTCAGTGCCTCTAGCGCGTAGCGGGCGATGTCGGTGTCAATCTTGCCACTGCCTTTGACTTGCGCAAAGTCGCGTACGCGACGCAGCAGCGAGTTGGCGATACGCGGCGTGCCGCGGCTGCGCATGGCAATCTCTCTGGCGGCCTCATCGGTGATGGGCACATTCAGCAGGCGCGCCGAACGCTTGACAATGCCTTCGAGCACCTCGTGACCATAGTATTCCAGATGGCAGTTGATGCCAAAGCGGGCACGAAGGGGCGAAGTAAGCAGACCGCTGCGTGTAGTGGCACCAATCAGTGTGAACGGCGCCAGCGTCAACTGAACCGAGCGGGCTCCGGGACCCTTGTCAATCATAATGTCTATGCGGTAGTCTTCCATCGCCGAGTAGAGATACTCCTCGACAATGGGGCTCAAGCGGTGAATCTCGTCGATAAACAACACGTCGTTCTCATCAAGCGAGGTGAGCAGACCCGCCAGATCGCCGGGCTTGTCGAGCACAGGACCGCTGGTGACTTTAAATGCCACGCCCAACTCGTTGGCGATGATGTTGCTCAGCGTCGTCTTGCCCCGACCCGGAGGACCATGGAACAGGATGTGGTCCAGTGCCTCGCCGCGCTGGCGGGCAGCCTGTACAAACACTCGCAGGTTGTCGATAATCTTCTCCTGACCGGCAAAGTCGCTGAAACGCATGGGTCTGAGCGCACGCTCAAAGTCCTGGTCCGAACGCAACCGCTCATTGCGTATGTCAAATTCTTCAGCCATCTCTTCTATATAGAAATAATGTGCAAAGGTAATACTTTTTAATTAAGAATTGAGAATTGAGAATTAAGAATTTCTTTATCTCACACAGAATTCACAGAACCCACAGAATGCCTATTGTCCTGAAAAGCAAAAATATTGCACATTTGCATCATCATTGGTCGCCCCTACAATTTCTGAATAAATTAACGTGAGTTCGATGAATTTGTGGACAGTATATCAGTGCGTTAGCAACTCCCCCTCTAAGTTAGAGCGGGTGTAGTCCTCCCCTAATTAGGGGAGGACTTGAGTATCAGCAACTTATTTTGGATAAAATGCTCACGTTCGGCAAAGCAAGAACAAGTTCTTGTTTGCTCTCACTTAATCGCATTTTTCATCGAACTCACGTTAAATTAGCTCCGGGACAAATGGTATATAGTTGCCTAATCAAAAATAACGCTTCGGAAATTTGCATATTTGCTTAGTGTTGGCTATTTTTGCAGTGTGATTAACATTTTATCAATATGAAAACATCTCGATTAGCATTTTTTGGAGTGATCTCGTGCTTGATAGGAGTGATGCAAGCACAGACCTTAGAACCTAACCTAAAGTGGGGGAAGCCCACTGATGCAGAGCTGAATATGACCACATACGCACCTGACCCCGAAGCAGAGGCGGTGGTGCTGTGTAGCCAAACGGAGATTCGATACGACTTAATGGCTGGCACTTTCAAGTATTACCGCAGCGTTAGAGAACGAGTCAAAGTACTTCAGGAAAAAGGTAAGGATCGAGCTAATGGTGTGATTCTTTATCAGTATAACGGGCACCGACTGGGACAATGCGAAGAGCTGACCAAACTCAAAGCAACCGCATATAATATGGTAGATGGTAAATTGGTCAAAACCAAAATGAACGGAGACATGATCAACCATGAGGATGTGAACAAGTTGACACGCTTGACCAAATATACCATACCTCAGGTTACGGTGGGCACTGTGATTGAGGTGGAGTTTGAAATTACCAGTGATTTTTTCTACCATGTTGATGACTGGAAGGCGCAGTCCACCATACCTGTCTATTACACTTCGTTTGAGATTAACGTACCAGAATACTTCAAATTCAACGTCGATGAGCGAGGCAGCTATCGTCTGGAGCGCAAAATACAAGCAACGAACATGAACCTGTCGTCAGGTGGCGAAATGCTACATTGTCAAGGACAACTATATAAGTTTGTCGGGCATGAACTGCCTGCACTACGTGACCGCAAGATGCTATACGCACCGCAGTCCTATGGTCAGCGGGTGAGTATGGAGTTGCGCAGTATCGAAATTCCTGGCCGTTTTTACAAGAACTATAGTTCTAGTTGGGAAGATGTTGATAAGTATTTAATTGACGACGAGAGTTTCGGGAAACGACTAGGTCACAACCCGCTAAAAACCGAGATGCAGGAGGCTGGCGTGTCTAACATTGCTGACACCAAAGAGCGCGCCATGGCCATCTTTAAGCTACTTAAGGATAAGGTCAAGTGGAACGAGCAATATGACCTGTTTGGTGAAAGTGCAAGCAAGGTGCTTAAGGAGCGCAGCGGAAGCAATGCCAGCATCAACTTTGTCCTTATCAACATGCTCAAGGACGCTGGCATTGAGGCCTATCCTGCCGTAATGCGCTCACGCGACCGAGGCTTCCTCACTGTGACGCGCGCTAGTTCGAAAGAACTCAACACTTTTGTAGTTGCCATCAAGACGGGTGACTCGTTTGCTTTCCTTGATGCCTCCATCGAGGACGGATGGATAGATGTTTTGCCCGACCGTTTGTTAGTTGACCGCGCACGCATCATAAGCAAAGAGAAGACCACCGAATGGGTCGACTTGACTGGGCTCGCGATAGCTAAAACTCAAAGCGTTGTCATGGCTGAGCTACAACCCGACGGCACCCTGCAAGCCGAAATCCAGTCGCGTTTCAGTGGCTCGGAGGCCGCCTACCAGCGTCATGAATTCCGCATGGCAACAGATAGTGCCACTTTTGTTTCTGAGTTGGCTCGCGACCTGAATTGCGAGATTGAGGAACTCACACTAACTGACCACTTGGGGTTAGGGCCAGACATGAGCCGTAAGATGCGTGTGACCAAGCAGTGCGATACAGCCGGAGATATGATTTATGTAAATCCATGGATTCTCACCGTCTTAAAAGAGAATCCTCTTACCGAAGAGCAGCGTATCTTGCCTGTCGAGTTTCCTCACATCTCGTCTGAGGGCTTAAGCACGCAAATACGATTACCTGAGGGATATGTGGTCGACGAACTGCCCAAAACTCTATCGATGAAGAGTGAGGATGGTGCCCTCAGTTGCCTGATTGCTTCGACATTCGATAACAACATCCTGTCATCAAGATGCCAGATACAAGTCAGCAAAATTTTCTTCTCGCCCGATGAATATCTTGTCGTGAAGAATTTTCTGGACGAGGTTTGCAAGAGGCTGGAAGATGTCATCGTCATCAAGAAAGCGCCATGAGAACACTAGTTGCTACCATATTGACATTGGTCTGCTGTATGCCACTAGCATCACAGACGGTGGATGCTGTCGTCAAAGAGTCGACTACAACCATCGACTGTAAGGATATGCGTCACACGCGGGTCACTAAACATCGTGTCTACGTGCTGAACCATGAGCGGGCCAGCGACTTGGCTGATTTTTCTATAGCATGCAGCAAGTATGATAAACTGACCGAATTTTCGGGTCAGGCATTAGATGCACAGGGTAAAGTAGTGCGCAAATTGAAGAAAGGCGACCTCAAGCGCACCGACTTAAGTGCAAACTTTGCCGACGACTACTACACATTGTCGCTCGATTATGTGCCGCCGGCTTATCCTGTCACCATAGAGTTTAACTGGGTCGAGGAAGCCAATAACGGCTGCTTTGGTTTCCCACCATTCGCCCCTGTGGTTGCCTATAACACCCAGGTAGACCACGCTAGTTATGTGCTCATAGCACCAGCTGAAATGGCATGCCGCTACATGTGCCGGAACACAACGGCTCAGGTGGCACAGAGCACTTTGGACGATGGGCGCATCCACTATGAGGCACACTTCGACAATCTGCCCGCCATAGAAAGTGAACCTTACGACCCGCCGGCACGTGAGGTTGTTCCGATGATACAGTGGGCTCCTAGCCATTTTGAGTTCCATGGCGTGCCAGGCGACATGTCGTCGTGGAACGCTTTTGGGGCTTGGTGCCAACAGTTGCGCAACGGGCGTCAAGAATTGTCCCCTGAGTTCAAGGCGCAACTGCATGCCATGACCGATGCTTGCGCCACCGACCGCGACAAGGTCGAAGCGATTTATCAGTACTTGGCGCAAACCACGCGCTATGTGAGCATACAACTGGGCATCGGCGGGTGGCAACCTTTTGCCGCAAGCGAGGTGTGCCGAACAGGGTTTGGTGACTGCAAGGGATTATCCAACTACCTTTGTGCCATGTTGCACGAGGTGGGTGTACCAGCCAACTATGTGGTCATCTACCACGGTCGTCCTCGATTGTACACCGATTTTCCCAGCAACCAGTTCAACCATGCGATTGCTCAGGTACCATTGCCTGGCGACACCTTGTGGTTGGAATGCACGGCGGCGGCACATGTGCCGTTGGGACACGTTCATGATGGCATAGCAGGCAACGATGCCTTGCTTTGTGACGACCATGGCGGGCATCTAGTCAAACTGCCCAACTATTCACCTGAACAGAATGTGTCATGTTCAGTGGCTCACATTGCGCTGCAACCCGATGGCAGTGCTAACCTCGATATCAATATGCACTATGAGCGACGGCAATACGAAGACATGATGCCATTGACGGTAAAGACCGAGCAACAGCGGCGCGATGCTATGTTGGAACGCATCAATGTCAATGGCGCTGTGATCGGCTCGTTCGCTTTTTCCGAACACAAAGAGCCATATACTACACCGTACATCGATGTAAACATGAAGGTCAATAGCCGTAAACTGGCCAATACCACTGGCTCGCGAATGTTTGTGCCAGTTGGCTTCTTCCACAAAGTGACAGTACCACGCGCCTTACAGTCTCGTGTGCAACCAATTGATATCGATTACGGCTATTTGGATGTTGATACAGTTGTGGTGACATTGCCTGAAGGCTATGAGATTGAGGCTTTGCCCCAACCCATCAACGAAGTCACGCCGTTAGGCGAGGTCTACCAAACTTTCGAACAGGGTGACGGCTTTGTTACGGTCGTTACACGACACTTGATGCGAAACGGACGCTATCCATCCAACGATTACGAAACCTTGCGCCACCTCAAAACCACGACGAAGAAAGCTTACGACCAGCGTATCGTCCTCAAACGAAAATCTAACTAATTTGTCCCTGAAAGATTGTCAGAATGTGGCCAGGCAATAATTCTCAATTCCCAATTCTCAATTTTCAATTTATTAAGGATGACACTGATTGACTCCATACTGTTACTGATTTTGCTGGGCGCGCTCGTCATTGGGTGGCGGAAAGGTCTGGTGAAGCAAACCGCTTCGTTGGTGAGTTGGGCAATAGGCATTGCCGTCTGTTTGTTCTTTGGCGACGAGATTACACGCTTGTTTCTGGCATTCAACCCCGATGCCGCCAACTGGCCACTGTCTAGCATCACCGTTAAGGCGGTGGCATTGTCCATCTTTTTCCTGCTGGTCACCCTCACCCTGCGCATTCTCAGCTTTATCATCCGCAAGGTCATCAAGGCCGCCAACTTGGGATGTCTTGACCGCGTGGGCGGTGCGGCACTGTTCCTGTTCAAGTGGCTTATGGTGCTGAGCATTGTGCTCAACCTGCTCTATGCCTACAACCCTGATGCCGAGACCTTTGGCGCACGTCATGCCCTGAACAACAAACCCTACGAGTTCACGCTTGACCTCATGCCTCGCGTGTTGGGTGCCGACAACCTCCCCAGCGACTCCCTCCTGCTCTATCGCATGGAAACCGACAGCATAACCCATTAAAAACCACACAGCAGAAAAATTCTCCATTCTCCATTGCCAAAGGTCTGCTTGATAGCTTGCCCCGGCTTCGCCGACTCGCAAGCGCAGTCTTTGGCGAGCTAAAGGTTCTTAATTCTTAATTCTGAATTTTTAATTCTTAATTAAATATATTACCTTTGCAACTTGTTTCGCAACCGTTGACTTACATGAACGAAGAGGAAAAGAAAAATCAACCCAACGAGATACTCCACGAGGCCGCAAACGAGGAATACAAGTACGGCTTCGTGACTGATATTGAGACCGCTGTGATTCCCAAGGGTCTTAACGAGGACATCGTGCGACAAATCTCGGCACTCAAGCATGAACCCGAATGGCTGCTCGAGTTCCGCCTGAAGGCTTTCGCCTATTGGAAGACGCTCAAACAGCCTACTTGGGGTCATGTCAACCTGCCCGAGATCGACTACCAAGCCATCAGTTACTATGCTGCCCCTAAGCAGAAAACCGACAAGCCCGGAGAGATTGATCCCGAATTGCAGCGCACCTTCGACAAACTCGGTATCCCCCTTGAGGAGCGCATGGCGCTGAGCGGCATGGCGGTAGATGCCATTGTTGACAGTGTGAGCGTGCGTACCACCTATAGCGAGCGGCTAGCCGAACTAGGCATCATCTTCTGCTCGATTGGAGAGGCCGTGCGTGACTATCCCGACCTGGTGCGTAAGTATTTGGGCAGTGTCGTGCCTTATACCGACAATTTCTATGCCGCGCTCAACAGTGCCGTGTTCAGTGACGGCTCGTTTGTCTACATTCCTAAGGGCGTGCGCTGCCCGATGGAACTCTCAAGTTACTTCCGCATCAACGCGGCGCAGACGGGACAGTTCGAGCGCACACTCATCGTGGCCGATGACGATGCCTATGTGTCCTATCTGGAGGGTTGCACCGCTCCTATGCGTGATGAGAACCAACTGCATGCCGCCATCGTCGAAATCATCGTTGAAGACCGCGCCGAGGTCAAGTACAGCACCGTGCAGAACTGGTACCCCGGCGATAAGGACGGCAAGGGTGGCATCTACAACCTCGTCACCAAGCGCGGACTGTGTCGTGGCGACCACAGCAAACTCTCGTGGACGCAAGTCGAGACGGGAAGCGCCATCACCTGGAAATACCCCAGCTGCATACTCAAGGGCGACCATTCGGTGGGAGAGTTCTACAGTGTGGCATTGACGCGCAACTACCAGATGGCCGACACGGGTACCAAGATGATTCACTTGGGCAAGAACAGCCGCAGTACCATCGTGAGCAAGGGCATCAGTGCGGGGCATAGCGAGAATAGCTATCGTGGGCTGGTGCGTGTCGCGCCCAAGGCTACCGGCTGTCGTAACTACACCCAGTGCGACTCGTTGCTGCTGAGCGACACGAGTGGTGCCCATACTTTCCCGGTCATCGAGGTGGGCAATGACTCGAGCATCGTCGAGCATGAGGCAACCACCAGCAAGATCAACGAGGACCAGATTTTCTACTGCAACCAGCGGGGCATCAGCACCGAGGATGCCGTGGGACTCATCGTCAACGGCTACGCCAAGGAGGTGATGTCCAAGCTCCCCATGGAGTTTGCCGTCGAGGCCCAAAAACTTCTCTCCGTCTCCCTCGAAGGGTCAGTGGGATAAGCCCCCCTCAGTCCCCCCTAAAGAGGGGATGCTTAGTGAGGATGAAATAATTCTTAATTCTCAATTCTTAATTCTCAATTCTTAACAAAAGGTGTTAGTAATCAAGGATTTGCATGCCTCGGTTGAAGGCAAGGAGATATTGAAGGGCGTGAACTTGACTGTTCGCCCGGGTGAAGTACATGCCATCATGGGTCCGAACGGCAGCGGCAAGAGCACGCTCAGTTCGGTACTCACGGGTCACCCCGCATTCACCGTCACCGGCGGTGCGGTGGAGTTTTATGGCAAGGACTTGTTGGCGCTCTCGCCCGAGGACCGCGCCCATGAGGGCTTGTTCCTCAGTTTCCAGTACCCGGTGGAGATTCCCGGTGTGTCGATGGTCAATTTCATGCGCGCGGCCGTCAACGAGAAACGTAAGTATCATGGACAAGAGCCGCTCAGTGCCAGCGACTTCCTCAAACTCATGCGCGAGAAGCGCGCCATCGTGCAGCTCGACAACAAGCTCGCCAGCCGTGCCGTTAACGAGGGGTTCAGTGGTGGTGAGAAAAAACGCAACGAGATTTTCCAGATGGCGATGCTTGAGCCGCGGTTGAGCATCCTCGACGAGACCGACAGCGGCCTCGACATTGACGCCCTGCGCATCGTCGCCAGCGGCGTGAACCAACTCAAGAGCAAGGACAACGCCACCATCGTCATCACCCACTACCAGCGCCTGCTCGACTATATCAAGCCCGACTTTGTCCACATTCTCTACAAGGGCCGCATCGTCATGAGCGCTGGCCCCGAGCTCGCTCTTGAACTCGAAGAAAAAGGCTATGATTGGATTAAGGAAATTCATAATTCATAATGCATTATGAATTCATTAAAGCAATTTTTAGAGCTGTATGATCAGCACTTTGGCACCATCGAGGCGCATGCCCCGGCGGTACTCAACAAACTGCGTCAGCAGGCACGCCAGGCACTGGAGAACGCCGTCTTGCCACGCAAGGGTGCGGAGGACTATGAGGCAACTGACCTCAATGCCGTCTTCTCACTGGACTACGGCTTGAACATTAGTCGGCTAGACTTTGACATCGACCCGGCAGAGGCCTTCCACTGCGATGTGCCCAATATGAGCACATGCATGTACTATACCTACAATGATGTGTTCCATCGCAGCAAAACCGCCCGTCAAATCGAGGGTGGGGTAGTGGTCGAGTCGCTTGCCGAGGCGGCAGTCAACCACCCGGAGCTGCTTGAACAGTATTATGGCCAGTTGGCGTCGCTCAATGACCCTACGGTCGCGCTGAACACCCTATTGGCGCAGGACGGCATCCTTGTCTATGTGCCTGCCGGCGTTACTGCCGAAAAAACCATCCAGTTGGTCAACATCCTCAACTACACTCGACCGATGATGGTGGTGCGTCGCATCCTTATCGTGCTGGGCGAGAACGCTCATGCCCGTATGCTCGTGTGCGACCACACGCAGAGTAGTGGCGTGGAATGCCTTGCCTCGCAGGTCGTCGAGGTGTTTGCTGGCGAGAATGCCACCTTCGACTATTACGACCTAGAGGAAAGTGGGCAGCTGACCCACCGCGTGTCGAGCATCTATGTCCGCCAGCAGGCGGGTAGCAACGTACTGGTCGACGGCATCACGCTGACCAACGGTTTCACCCGCAACGATTACCTCGTCACGGTTGATGGTGAGCATGCCGAGACTCAATTGTTGGGTATGACCATCGCCAGTGGAACGCAGCATGTCGACACCCATACTTTTATTGACCACCGCGCACCACGCTGCCATAGCAACGAGATGTTCAAATATGTCCTCTCGGAGAATGCCGTCGGTGCCTTTGCAGGAAAAATCCTCGTGCAGCCCGACTGCCCGCGTGTCGAAGCCTATCAGGGCAACCGAAACATCGTCGCCGCCGACACGGCAAAGATGTACACCAAGCCTCAACTTGAGATTTACACCGATGACGTGAAGTGCTCGCATGGCACCACCATAGGCCAACTCGATGACGAAGCGCTATTCTATATGCGCACGCGTGGCATCAGTCTTGATGAGGCTCGAAACCTGCTCATGCAGGCGTTCATGAGCGACGTGATTGATGCTGTGCGGCTTGATACTCTGCGTGACCGCCTGCGTTACCTAGTCGAAAAACGCTTCAACGGCACCCTCACCAACTGTGGCAATTGCAGCGCCTGCAGCGGAGCCCCACTAACTCCCCCCCAAAAATAATTCTCCATTCTCCATTCTCAATTTTCAATTTTCAATTCTCCATTCTCCATTCTCCATTCTCAATTAAAGAATAAGTGTTAGACCTAGACAACATACGCAGCGAATATCCCATCCTGGGGCGCACAGTCGAGGGGCGGCCTTTGGTCTACCTGGACAATGCAGCCACGTCGCTCACACCTGACCGCGTGGTAAGGGTCATCAACGAAATGTACCATTGCCACAAGGCCAATGTACATCGTGGTGTACATACCCTCTCGCAAGAGGCTACCGACCTCGTCGAGACAACGCGCGAAAAGGTGCGACAGCACATCAACGCCCAGAGCATCGAAGAAATAGTCTTCACACGTGGCACCACCGAAAGCATCAACTTGGTGGCGTCGTCGTTGGGCGACATGTTGCAGCATGGCGACGAGATCATCCTTACCGTCATGGAGCACCACAGCAACATCGTGCCTTGGCAGCTCATTGGACGTCGCAAGCGCGTCCGCATCCGTGCCGTTCCCATCAGCGATGACGGTCAATTGAACCTTGAGGCTTACGAGGATATGTTCACCGAGAACACCCGCTTTGTCGCACTCGCTCATGTGAGCAACGTGCTGGGAACGGTTAACCCTGTGAAGCAGATGATTAACATCGCCCACCGCCATGATGTGCCCGTGCTCATTGATGGTGCCCAGGCCGCACCACATCTGCCTCTTGACATGCAGGCATTGGACTGCGACTTTTACGCCATGTCGAGCCACAAGATGTACGGACCCACAGGCGTAGGCGTGCTCTATGGAAAGCGCAAGTGGCTTGAGAAACTGCCTCCCTACCAGGGTGGTGGTGAGATGATTGGCCATGTGTCGTTCGACAACACTACCTTTGCCGACCTGCCCTTCAAGTTTGAGGCGGGCACACCCGACTATGTGGGTATCGCTGCCCTGTCCCAGGCTATTGACTTCATCAATGAACTGGGTATCGAGAACATTGCCGCCCATGAGCAACAACTGCTCCAAGCCTTGACACGGGGGCTGCTTGAGATTGATGGCACCCGCATCTATGGCACAGCACGCGACAAAGGCGCCGTTGTGTCATTCCTCGTGCGTGACATCAACAGCTATGACATGGGGTTGCTGCTAGACAAACTGGGATTTGCTGTGCGCACAGGCCATCACTGCGCTCAGCCGCTGATGGCGCGTTATGGTGTCACCGGCATGGTGCGAGCATCACTCGCCGTCTATAACACCCTTGACGAGATCAACGCTTTCGTTGCAGCCGTCCGCCGTGTCGCGTCCATGTTCTGATGCAGCCACACACATCAAGCGACCGTGCCAATCTTGATTCAAGGTTGGCACGGTTGTTGCTATTTTAAATCATTGTTCGGAATGCCATTACCAACAGGCCGATGGCTTATTGCAAACCGCTAACTGCTAACTGCTAGAACGATATGGAAACACAACAACTACAATATGGCGTGGTGAGTTGGAGTAGTCCCAGCATGCCATTACCCCGTGAGATAGAGACTGTCAAGTGCCACCTGGCGCGAATCATGCCCCAGATGGTGGACATGGAGTGGCAGTTCGATGATAAGGCTGACACTATGTCACTTACGGCTCGACGCATCAACTTGCCCAATATGGGACAAGAGGCATTCGCAACCTTGAGGTTCGATTCGGTCCTTGACATCACACCCCGATTGCTCGCGCGATGGAGCAAGGCGGCAACCGATGTGATGGATCCCACGCTTGGCGATGTGGTGATAGATGCGGATGTTTTCCAGATTGATGAATGTCGCGAGTCAGTTGCCGAGGCGTGCCCGTCTTTGCCATCAGAACATAGCGTAAGGAAACCAAAACGGAGTGTGATACGGGCCATGCGCAACATCTCCAGGAAATCGTCGGGTTCGTTGATAGACTTCCAACTCAACGAAATGTTGTTGACTGGGGAATCAGAATCGCCCTGTCGCCACACACTCGAGGAACAGGAGGATAAGCAGATTACTGAGCATGACCTTGAACAGCAACGTGCCATTGAAGAAATTCAGGCCGCCGTCATCCGCTATGTCACCACCTATCACGCCGACCCGAAAGAGCTGCTGCTGAAACTGCAGGGACTCATTATCATTGATAACAAACCCAGTCCGATGGTGGTGAATCGGGACATGGAGATAGTCTTGTCGCACTATGACGAGATTGTTGTCAAAATGCCCGCTTTGATCAAGGCTGTCTACATCCTGTTCC
>JAEEJI010000102.1 GCA_016281825.1 Muribaculaceae bacterium
GTCCTCGTCGACGATGGGCTCGTAGAACTGCAAGTCGCCATCGGGTTCGGGCGTGTAGCCGCCGGTGATATATTGCGTGTTGGGGTCGCCGTCCTCCTCATGCCCGTCATAGTCGAGCAGGGTAGGGGTGACTGGCGTGCCACTGTGCAGGTACGGTCCGTCATCGCCAATCTTGCCCGGGCCATCGAGCACATAGATGCGCAGGTTGCCTTTGCCGCTGAACGATGGCGTGATTAGCGTGCCGTCGGTCACCACTTGCTCGTCGCCCGTGATGCAGTCGCGGTAGGTGCCGTTGAGCACATTCGAGAACGTGGCGGGGCCGTTCAGGGCAATCAACGCATATGAGTCGATGTCGCCATCGGTGTAACGGCGCTTGAAGGCATATCCGCCGTTAGACTTGCAGTTGGTCTTGCTATATTGTCCCTTGCGCAAGGCAGGAATGGCTGCACGAATCTTGTTCAACCGCTGCAGGTGATGTGCCAGCGGACGGCTCAGCGTGGCGGCGACATTGCCGCTTGCATGACTCACCTTGCCAAAGTCGCTCACCTCAATTTCGCCCGTGAGGTAACCGCCATAGTAGGCGCGGCCGGTGTTGCTCAGCGCCAAGTCGGTGCCCTTGTCCAGCACGATGCCCTTGCGGAACTCAATCTCACCGCCGTAATACAGGCAGGGGATGCCGCGCATGGTGAACATCAGCGACAGGTTCTCGGCCCACTGGTCGGTGCCGCCGTTAAAGCGGTTGAAGCTGTCGGGTCCATAGTCGTGGCTCTCGACGTAGACCACGTTATAGGTAGCGTCGTTATAGAGGTCGTCCTTGTCGAGCACGCCCCACAGGCGGCCTGCGTTTTGGAAGTTCCAGTGGGCGGTGAAGTCAATCACGCCCATGCCGCTGGCCTGGCTATAGTCGGGCGTGTGATAGTTGTTGCCGTCGAGCAGGGCGTTGTCGCTGTGCGGCTGGCTGCTCTCGCTGGCATTGGCTTCATGCTCGTCCAGGCACAGGCTCTGGTTGTGCAGCGTGGCGGGGTCGGTGCTCTCATAGATGGCCGTCTGGTGCCAGTAGGTGGTGTCGCTGTCCCACTGCGACAGCAGTGTCGCGTCGCTCTGCCAGGTGTAGAAGTAGGGCGACAACGAGGGCTGGCCGCGGTAGGTCACGTCGCTGAACCGTGCGCACACCTCGGCAAACATATAGAACGGGCATTGGTTCAGGCGCTTGCTCTTGTACTGCTCGCCCAGCGCCTGGAAGGCGGGGATAAACACCTTGTTGAACGTCAGCCTTGATATGTGGCCGCCCGTGTCGATACGGAAGCCGTCCACGCCCATCGCGATAAACTGGCCGTAGCAGTCAATCAGGTACTGATAGGTCTCGGCGTTCTCGGTGTTCAGGTCCACGCAGTCGCCAGCGATCTGTGCCCACCAACGATTGGGCTCGTCCCAGTTGAAGTTGCCGTAATGGTGCCACAGGTTGTGGCTGTCGTGGTTCTGACCGTCGGTATTTTTCATCTTGGTCAGGCGGTCGCTGTATTGTTGTGCGCCGGGCAGATTCATATAGTTGTCCTGCAACTTGCCGCCCTGGCTGACGGTCCACGGCACCATGCACTGGCTCAGGTCGCTCTGCGGCTTGGAGTAGTCGCGGTCAAAGAGCTTGCACAGATGTCCCTCGCCAAAGTTACCCGTGTGGTTAATGACGATGTCGAGGATAATTTTCATACCGCGGGCATGTGCTGCGTCAATCAGGTCCTGCAGTTTGCAGTCCTCGCTCTCGTAGCGCTGGTCCACACGGCTCATGTCCATCGCGTGGTAACCATGGTAGTCAAACCCCGACGCGTTCTGCACCACAGGCGTGATCCACACAGCGGTGAATCCCAGCGCCTTGATGTAGTCCAGTCGCTGTATCAGGCCCTTGAAGTCGCCGCGCCACTCGGGGTCGTGCAGCGCAGCGTCTTTCGCCCCGTCCCAGCAATAGGTGTTGTTGCTCGGGTCGCCGTCATAGAAGCGTGTCGTGATGGCAAAGTAGATGGTCTCGTCACGAAAGTCCTCGCGGCCGCCGACAAACGTCGTAGTCGCCAAGCACACCATGCCACTGGCCACCAGTGCCACTAGCACGAACATATTTCTCAATTGATGTCTCATCGTCGTAAAAGCATTTTGGGTTCTGTGAGTCACGGTTCCGCCGTGACTGCTTGCAAAATTAGGAAAAAAACTTGAAAGACTATTAAAATCTCAAGTTGTTTTGCCAATATTCATGGGTTAGGGTTAAAAACTATGTTTTATTAACTAGTATGAGATATTTGTAGTACTTTTGCAAGCCGAATATCTTCGCGGTTAAGATCAGACAAGAAAAGAACAACTGATTACTCAGAATGGCCTGACACTTATAATCAGAAAAATCAGATTATTCAGTTGTTTTTAAGACACAAGAACAGAAGGACAAAACTTTTGCGTTGTTTTGCGTGATTCGCGGTTATATTATTATCTGCGTAATCTGCGTGAGATAGAATTATCAAATTGCTACAGCTATATGACTGAATATAGACCATTAACAAGCGGCGAGATTGCCGTTCTGATTGCCAATGCATGCCAGGCCGAGGACTGGACGCAAGTCGCAGTGGCAAGCGGTTTTGACCCAAACGATTGCCACAGAGTCACTTTTTACGGCTGGGCTAGGTTGGGAAGCACCGACGGCACGGTCGAAGTCACAGATAACTTTATCAAGCACTGCGGCATCAGCAACGCCACACTGCGCAATGTCACCATTGGCGACAACTGCCTCATCGAGAATATCGGAAACTTCATCAATGAGGTATCTATCGGCAAGAACTGCCAAATTTCCAATGTCAGTACCATCGATACCCGCAAAGGAGCAACGTATGGTGAAGGTAATCTTATCTCAGTGCTCAATGAAGCCGGAAAGGGCAACCTGCTCGTCTTCAGTGGGCTGAATAGCCAAGTGGCGGCGCTGATGGTTAACCACGGCAACAACCGTCCACTGATGGACACTCTGAAACGCCTTATCCGTGAGACGGTATCTGCCACGCGCCCGCATTGCAGCACCATCGGCGACAACGTCACCATCGTCAACACCAACGAGATCACCAATGCGGTCATCGGCAACGCCTGCCACATCCAGGGCGCGTCACGTCTCTGCAACTGCACCATCTCAAGTACCGACGACAACCCCATTCACATCGGCGCGGGTGTCATTTGCGAGAGCTCCATCGTCAGTGGCGGCTCGCGGCTCACTGGCAGTGTCAAGATGGTGGACTGCTTCGTGGGCGAGGCGTGCGAGCTTTCCATCGGGTTCACTGCCGCCAGCAGCGTGTTCTTTGCCAACAGTTACATGAGCAACGGAGAGGCGTGCGCGGCGTTCTGCGGACCCTATACCGTCAGTCACCACAAGAGCTCCTTGCTCATCGGGGCGATGTTCTCGTTCTACAATGCTGGCTCGGCGACAAACTTCAGCAATCACGCCTATAAGATGGGGCCCATGCACTATGGCACACTCGAGCGAGGCACTAAGACCGCCAGTGGCGCATACCTGCTCATGCCGGCGAAGATTGGCGCATTCTCAGTGCTGTTTGGCAAACTAATGTATCACCCCGACACGCGTGACCTGCCGTTCTCTTATCTCATTGCCTACAGCGACACGATGTATCTCGTGCCGGGACGCAACTTCGCAACAGTTGGCCTCTACCGCGACATTCGCAAGTGGCCCAAGAGAGACCGACGACAAGCAATGGATCGAAAGAGCTGCGTCAACTTTGACTGGCTCAGCCCATTCACTATCAGCGAGGTGCTGCGCGGAAAACGGATTCTGGAGAAACTGTGCGAGGCGGGCGTGAACGCCGACGGAGACTATAAGTATCAGGACTATGTCATCAAGCCCGAGTGGCTCGAGCGAGGCATCCATTTTTACGACCTCGCCATTCGCATCTATATGGGCGCAGTGCTCAAGCGTCACCGCCCGGTTGTCCCTCAAACCACACAGGGCGAGGGCAACTGGATTGACTTGGCGGGACTGCTCATGCCCGAGGACGAGGAGCGACAGGTGATCGATGACTTGATTGAGGGAAAGCTTGATACCATCGCAGCACTCATCTACCGATTCAAGGCCATCAACAACAATTACAACGAACTGCGGTGGACGTGGAGCTATCGCCTCATCCTGGACTACTACGGCCTGGACGAGTTGACCGAGGAGACGCTCGACCGCATCCACGCTGACTACATCGACGCGCGTCGCAAGTGGATAGACCTCATTCGCAAAGATGCCGAAAAGGAATTCTCATTGGGCGATGTCGAGCAAGATGTCTTCGATGACTTCATCAACCAACTCGACCGCGAGGTAGACTTCGAAGACCGCCGCCTCTACATGTAGTTTAAAGAAGATACAAATAACAAAAACCAAATAATATGAGCAGAGAATTAAAAGTCGCTGAAAGCGACAATCTGAGTAACCGAGGGTGGAGCATGCGACAACCCCGGATGTTACTCCTTTCGTTGGCCGCAGTCATGACCATGGGCATGGCAGCCGGTAACCTTAAGGGCGTGGACCGTGCCAACCTTGACACTTCGGTTCGCCCTGGTGAAAACTTCTACAAGTACGCCTGCGGTGGATGGCAACAGGCTAACCCCCTAGACCCGCAGTATGCCCGCTTCGGCACCTTTGACCAGTTGCGCGAGAACAGCAACGAGCAAGTCAAGGACATCATCACACACCTGGGAACGAACAACCCGCACGGCTCGCTAAAGCAGCAGGTGGGCGACCTCTATGCCATGGGAATGGATAGCTTGCGCCTCAACCGCGAGGGTAGGGCGCCCCTCGAAGCCGACTTGGCCATGCTCAACAACGCCAAGCGCGCCGATTTCATCCGGCTAATCGCTTGGCAGCACCGCGGCATCAGCGACGCGTTCTTCAACTCGCAGGTAATGGCCGACCTGAAGAACAGCGAGCAGAACATGCTCTACCTCACGCAGGGCGGCATCGGCATGGGCGACCGTGACTATTACCTCGAGAATGATGCCAATACCGTCAAGGTGCGTCAGGCCTATATCACCTACATCGAGCGACTCTTCACCCTTGTCGGCTACAAGAAAGGCAATGCCAAGAAAGCCGCCAAGAATGTCATGAAGATAGAGAACGCACTGGCGCAGGTTGCCATGACTCGCGAGGAGACACGAGACTACAGCAAACTCTATAACCTGACGACGCTCACTCAACTCAAGGCCGATTATCCCAACATCGACTGGGATACCTATCTGGGCGCGTTGAAACTTAAGAACGTGGAGACAATCTGCGTCTTTCAACCAAAGTCCATCGCCAAAGTCAACGAAATGCTCGGCAAACTCAAGGATCAGGAAATCAAGGATTACCTCGCCTTCAAGTATATCAATGCCGCCAGCAACTACCTCAGCGATGACTTTGAGCAGGCAAACTTCGACATGTTCAGCCGCGCCATGAGTGGCAAGCAGGTCAACCAGCCCCGCTGGAAACGCGCACTTAATGTGCCCAACATGCTGTTGGGCGAGGCCGTGGGACAACTCTATGTCGAGAAGTACTTCCCTGCCGAGAGCAAGAAGAAGATGCAGCAGTTGGTCGACAACCTCAAGGTCGCTCTGGGCGAGCACATCGCCGGACTCACTTGGATGAGTCCCAAGACCAAGGTCAACGCGCTGGTCAAACTCAACTCGTTCACCGTCAAGATTGGCTATCCCGACAAGTGGCGCGACTATAGCGACATTGATATTGACCCCGCGCGCAGCTACTGGAACAACGTCCTGCAGGCACGCATCCACGAGGCCGACTATGAGTACAGCCAGCTTGACAAGCCCGTCGACAAGGACCGCTGGTGGATGACGCCCCAAACCGTCAATGCCTACTACGAGCCCTCGAGCAATGAGATTTGTTTCCCCGCTGCCATCTTGCAGCCACCATACTTCGACCCGACTGCCGACGATGCCAGCAACTATGGAGCCATCGGCGTGGTAATCGGACACGAGATGACGCACGGCTTTGACGACCAGGGCCGCAACTTCGACCATGTGGGCAACATGGTGGACTGGTGGACCAAGGAGGATGCCGACCAGTTCAAGGCCCTCGCTGACAAACTGGGTGCGCAGTACAGTGCCGAGATTGTCGCCGATGATGTCCATGCTAACGGCGTGTTCACCATGGGCGAGAACATCGCTGACCACGGCGGACTGCGCGTGTCGTACACCGCATTCAAGCATACCGACCAGGGCAAGGGCGACACGATGATTGACGGCTTCACCCCCGATCAGCGTTTCTTCCTTAGTTATGCCAATGTCTGGGCAGCAAACATTACCAAGGAGGAGATTTTGCGTCGCACCAAGGTTGACCCGCACTCGCTGGGCGTGAACCGTGTCAACGTCGCCATCCGCAACCTCGATCCCTTCTTCAAGGCGTTCGATATCAATCCCGGCGACAAGATGTGGCGTGACCCTGCCGACCGCGTCGCCATCTGGTAAGCCCATTAGTTTATAGATAAAAGATTATTATAGATAGAAGATAGAAGGATGTAGTGACGCGGCTTCAGCCACGTCCGCACTAACAAAAAATCTCCATCCCCCTTTGGTAACTAACTCCCCTCTCCCTCTCGAGAGGGGGTGGGGGTGAGGCCTATTTATCATGTCCCGAAAGAAAAAAGCACTCCCCATAATAGAGAACTTTGAGATCACAGGCGTGGCTGCCGAGGGCAAGAGCCTCGGTCGCTGGAACGACCTGGTAGTGTTCATCCCTTACGGCGCGCCCGGCGATGTCGTTGACCTGCGCATCACCCGCAAGAAGCACAGCTTTGCCGAGGGTCAAATCGCTCGTATGGTCACGCCCAGCCCGCTGCGCGTGGAGCCATTCTGCGAGCACTTCGGCGTGTGCGGAGGCTGCAAGTGGCAACACCTGCCCTATGAGAGCCAGTTGCAGTACAAGCAGCAGCAGGTCGTTGACGCGTTGGAGCGCATCGCCAAGGTCGAGCTGCCGCCCATCAGCCCCATCCTCGGGTCGGCCCAGACACGCCACTACCGCAACAAACTCGAGTTTACCTTCAGCAACAAGTCGTGGCTCACCACCGAACAGATGCGGAGTGACGAGGTCTTTGACGACCGCAATGCGCTGGGGTTCCATATTCCCGGCAGTTTTGACAAGGTGCTAGACATCAAGCACTGCTGGCTGCAGGCCGACATCAGCAACGACATCCGCCTGTTCATCCGCGACTATGCCATCAGCCACGGCTACTCGTTCTACGACATCCGCAACAACCAGGGCTTGATGCGAACCATCATGGTGCGCACCGCCAGCACGGGCGAGATGATGCTCGTGGTCGTATTCGGCGAGTCCGACCGCGTCGCCATCGATGACGTGATGGGTGCCATCCGCGACCGCTTCCCGCAAATCACCAGCCTGATGTATGTCATCAACCTCAAGTGCAACGACTCCATCACCGACCAGGATATCCGCCTGTTCAGCGGACGCGAATACATCGAGGAAGAGATGGAAGGCCTGCGCTTCCGTGTGGGTCCCAAGTCGTTCTATCAGACCAACTCGCGCCAGGCTTACGAGCTCTACAAGGTGGCTCGCCGTATGGCGGCAATCACTGGCGACGAACTTGTCTATGACCTCTACACTGGCACGGGCACCATCGCCAATTTTGTCGCCCGTCAGGCGCGGCAGGTCATCGGCATCGAGTATGTCGAGGACGCCATCGAGGATGCCCGTCTCAACTCGCGTGTCAACGGCATCGACAACACCCTGTTCTTTGCTGGTGACATGAAAGACGTGCTTACCGACAACTTCGTCGCTGAGCACGGCCGTCCCGATGTGATGATAGTTGACCCCCCTCGTGCCGGCATGCATCCCGATGTCGTGCAGGTCATCCTCAACGCTGAGCCACGCCGCATAGTCTACGTCAGCTGCAACCCAGCCACCCAGGCCCGCGATCTCGCCCTGCTCGACGCCAAGTACCGCGTCACTCAGGTCCAGCCCGTCGACATGTTCCCCCACACCCACCACGTCGAGAACGTCGTGCAACTAGATTACAGATTATAGATGATAGATTACAGATTATAGATTCCCTATGAAAAAAGTACTTTTGCTAATGATTGCCATCCTGTCTGGTGTCACGATGTATGCATCGGATGATGCTATGGCAGAAGCCTTTTACAGGTTGCGCGGGCAGAAGAAGTTCAATATCGTCGTAGACTGGTCACAATACACCATCAACGGCCTGAACGAAGAAGACTGGATGCGTTTTCGTGATACCGAACAGCCCAATTATGATGCGCACAATGAATTAGTGAATGAGCTGAAGCCTCGTTTCGCCGACATGGCCAAAGAGGCAAACGAAGTGATGTCTAAAGCGCAAATCTATCTCTTTCTTAATGACGACAGGCAGCCCTATACGATTGTCGTTCGTCCTTTGCGGTTAGACGGTCACGGCAACCAGACTGACATAATCACGATTAAAGACACTTCGACTGGCGAACAAATAGTCCAATTCCAAATAAAGGCCAAAGGTGGCAAGTTTGGTTCAATGTCAAACTTGTGGGGCGACGGTTTCAGAAGAGCAGGCAAACAACTAGGCAAAACCCTGCTAAAGTATTTAAGTTAATCATCAATTCTTAGCATTTGGTGGCTTATTCTCCATTAAATGCCATCATGTTATTCTAATGATAACCTTGTTCGGCTGGATTTGCGAACCGACCGAATGAGGCAACTTTGGTTTGAGGAGGATTTAGATTGTCTGCTACTTTAACAATCGGTGGGAGAAGAACTCGTCAAGCATGGTGGTGGTGCACAAGGCGGCGTCACCGCCGTGGCTGTACTGGGGGCAATATTCGTATCGGATGATGTTCGCGCCGCGCTGCTTGAGTTCCGCGACCATTTGTGTACAGTCGGTTTCGCTGCGGGTGTTGAAGAAATAGGTCGGCACCGTTGTCATCTGGGGCTCAGAACATGACATCGAGATGGCGGCGGCAAACACGTCGGGGTGTTGCGCGACATAGTCCCACGTGCCGCGGCCACCGTCGGATGAGCCCGCCACATAGATGCGCGTGGGGTCGACAAGTCCTTTGTCAACCAATTGGTCAATCATTTGTTTCACATCGTCATAGCAGTCGCACCAGAAGACGCAATGGTCAACATCCGCTTTGTGGCACATGGGCAACAGCGCCACCGCTTTGATGCCATGTGAGCGCAGATAGCCGATGATGGAGTCATCGGCGGCGCAGTTGTCCCAGTGGTTTCGGTGCGTGTTGTAACTGTGAATCTTCTGGTCGCGCACGCCGCCATGCA
>JAEEJI010000103.1 GCA_016281825.1 Muribaculaceae bacterium
ACCTCTTGCACCATGGGCTCGCCGTCCTTGTCAAGGGCGGCGGCCACCTGCAATGCGGTGATGAGGTTCTCCTCGCCGTCGGTACGCACCTCGCCGATGGGCAACTGTGACCCGGTGATGATCACAGGTTTGTGCAAGTTCTCGAGCATGAAGCTCAGTGCCGATGCGGTGTAGGCCATCGTGTCGGTGCCGTGCAGCACGACAAAGCCGTCAAAGGCATCATAGTTGTCCTCGATGGCACGAGCCATGTCGCGCCAATGCGACGGGTTCATGTTGCTACTGTCGATGGGCGGGTCAAACTGGATATTGTCTATCTCATAGTCCAATTTCTTGATTTTGGGCACATTGTCCATCAAATGAGTAAAGTCAAACGGCTGCAGGGCATGCGTCATCGGGTTTTCGATCATCCCGATGGTACCGCCAGTATAGATAATAAGTATGCGTGGCACGGTATTTAAAAGTTTATAGTTAAGAGTTTATAGTTAATAGTTGCTGCTTCAATTCAGCCACATATAGGGGGTTCTTATTCGCTTGCGAAGTGCTTGGAGAAGAAAAGCATCTGGTAGTCAAGCGAATTGACCCAATAAGTCCATGAATGGTTTCCGGGGCGGATGATAAAGTCGTGATTGATTTTGTGCTCGAGGAGGGCATCGTGCAGCTCGCAGTTGACCTTGTAGAAGAAGTCCTCCGCGCCGTCATCGATAATGATGGCTTGTTGCCCGTTCTTGAGCGTAGGCACCAGGTTGATGACGCTGTGGTCGGTCCAGCGCTGCTTGTTCTCGGCGTATGCACCCAGTCGCTTGTGGATGTTCCAGCGGTCGGGGAACTGGCTGATGTCCACACCACCGCTCATCGCACCGCAGGCACCAAACACATCGGGATGACGCCAAGCGCACCACAATGCGCCATGACCGCCCATGCTCAGACCTGTGATGGCGCGGTACTTGCGGTCAGGGATCGTGCGGTAATGACTGTCGACATAGTCCACTAACTCCTGGGTGATGAAGGTCTCAAACTGCATCTTCGGGTCGATAGGCGAGTCAAAGTACCAGCTGTCTTGTCCGTCGGGGCACACGATGAGCACGCCATATTCGCTGGCGAGGTCATCAAGGTCGGCCTTGGCGGGCCAGTCACGGTAGCTGCCGTCGGCACCGTGCAGCAAGTAGACTACGGGGAATTGCTCCTCCTGCAGGTCGGGGTCAAAATACTGTTCGGGCACGACAATCGTCGCATTGATGTCGCGGCTCATCTTTGCGCTTTTGATGGCTACCACCTCGGCTTGTGGCTGCTCCTCCATCTGCTCGATGGTTTGCGGTGCAGCGACAGGTGTCGGGGCGTTCTTGGGTGCGTTGCTGCATGCCATGGCGTTGAGTGTCAGACTCATGCACGCAAATAACAAGCTGAATTTCATGTATAGTTTCATTTATCGTTTGGTTTTAAAAAATTGCTTCATCAGTGTGGCACACTCATCGGCGAGGATGCCACCCACAACCTCGGTGCGCTTGTGGAAGGGAGATTCGCAGAATGTGTGATACCCGCGCTTGTCATCGCTGGCGCCGTAGACCACCCGGGTGATCTGGCTCCATCCCAATGCACCGGCACACATCAGGCATGGCTCGACAGTGACATAGAGCGTGCAGTCGGTCAGGTACTTCCCGCCCAACGTCTCGCTTGCCGCCGTGATGGCTTGCATCTCGGCGTGAGCGGTCACGTCGGTCAACGTCTCAGTCAGGTTGTGACCGCGCCCAACCACGCGCCCCCGGCACACGATGACCGCTCCGATGGGCACTTCATCGCGCTCCAGCGCCTTCTGCGCCTCGTCCAGCGCCATCCTCATATATCTCTCGTCGTCCATTAGACTATAGACATTAAACATTAGACTTTAGCTTTTAGCCGTTAGGCTTTAGTCTACCAGCGAAGCGGTCTACCAGCGCGAAGTGCGGTCTACCAATGCAATGGTCTACCAGCGCGAAGCGCTGTCTTATTCCCCCTTTAGGGGGCTATAGCATCACCTTCTTCACATAGCTCCCGACAATCACGATGTATACGCGGTTGCGGTCCAGACTGATGACCTGACCCTCGACGCTGGGACGCTCGTAATAGAGCCGGCCATACATGTCGTAGATGGTCGTCCAGGTGCCGTAATTGTCGCCTTCGATGTGAAGCACGCCGTCGAGGGCATAGATGTTGGGATGGGTACGCTCCTCAATCAGGTCTTCAATCCCCGTGATGGGGGTCTTGACGACAATCGGCATGGCATCATCTGCATCACTGATGCCGTTGGTGGGCACAATGACATACTCCGCCTCGTGGTCGCTGATGGGCAAGTAATAATGCTCGGCAGTGGTAAGTGCCATCAGATAACCGTCCTCGCCATAAACGCGATAGGCCATGTTATGCCCCAGCGCCACCTGGCTCCAGTGGTCATCCCAGTTCTCGTCACTGAGTTCAAAGCTAGGTGTCACATCCTCGCTGGTCCACATCGAGTAGCGGTGGTGGTCGCCCCACCACTCGTCTTCGCGCCAGGTGGCTGCGGCACGGTCATCGGATAAAATCAGGTCTACGCCGTTGATGGCGGGCATCGCATCGTAGCCCATCCAAATGGGCGGCTCATCGGCTCCGCTGAAGACCTCAAACAGGCTGTGGCAACCGTCAAAGGCATAGTCGCCCATTTCGAGCAGCGTTGATGGCAGGAACACCGACCGCAACAAGTTGCAGTCTTCGAAGGCCGAGTCGTCGATGCGTGTCACCCCCTCAGGGATGATGATGCTTGTGATGTCGGTGCCGGCAAGCATGCCCTCGCTCACCCACTGTAGATGCAATGGCAGGGTGACGCTTGTCAGGTCGAACGCGTCGGCCATCGCCCACCGCCCGATGTGTGTGATGGAGTTGGGCAGTTGCAGTTCGGTGATGCCTGAGTTGTAGAAAGCGCTGTCGGCAATGGCGGTGATGCGGTAGTTAAAACCGTCATAGAAGACCGTCTCGGGCACAATCACAACACCCTCATAGAGGCTAACACCTTCTTCCACCCATGGAGCGATAGCCGCTTCGTCATCGCCGATGATGCGGTAGCGCAAGTCACCGCTGACCCACTCCTGCGCCCCGGCAACCAGCTCGCAAGCCAGTAGCAGAGCAAGAATAATGTGTTTTCTTATCATGCCCATTTGATTTAACCCCTATTCCCTATAGTAAACCCTCTTGACGCGGCGCGAGACACTGGTAAGCACCTCATAGCTGATAGTGCCTCGTACACGAGCCAGTTCGTCAACAGGGATGTGGTGTCCAAAAATCTCGACATGGTCACCCACCTGCACGTCGGTGTCGGTGACGTCAATCATCACGGCATCCATACACACATTGCCCACAGTGGGGCAGCGTTTGCCGCCAGCCCACATCGAGATGGCTCCGTTGCCGTAGTGACGATCCAGGCCGTCAGCATAGCCGATGGGTACGGTGGCGATGCGTGAGTCGCGATTGAGCATGCCTTTGCGGCCATAGCCGATGGTAGTGCCGGCCGGCCAATGCTTGATACTGATGATAACGCTCTGCAAGGTCGCTACAGGCAACAGTGCGTCCTCACTGTGATCGTCAAGTGTGCGCATGCCATAGAGCCCGATGCCGATGCGCACCATCTCCATCTGGTGCTCAGGGAAGCGAACGATGCCCGCCGTGTTCAGGATATGCCGTGGCAAGCCTGGGAAGTGCTTGCGCAACAAGTCGGCACAGCGGTCAAAATACTCAAATTGCTGCTGTGTGTAGGCGTCCTCGGCAGGAACATCGGCAACACTTAAGTGTGAGAACACTGAGGCGGGATAAACGATATCTTGACCCTTAAGCAGTTCAATCACTGCAGGCAACTGCTCTAGGGTGAATCCCAGACGATGCATGCCCGTGTCCAACTTGATGTGCACTGGTAGCGGACTGCCCGTGTGGTAGCGTGCGCCCTCCTTGATGAGCTGCTGGCACATCTCTAAGCTATAAACCTCAGGTTCTAGCCGCAGCGTGAAAAGCGACTTGTAATTGATGACCATGGGGTTGAGCACGATGATGGGCATGGTGATGCCCGCCTTGCGCAATTGCACGCCCTCGTCCTGCACCGCTACAGCCAAGTAGTCGGCCCCGCGGTCTTGAAGTGTCTTCGCCACCTCGTAGGAGCCCGTGCCGTAACCACCGGCTTTGACCATAGCGATGGTGCGCGTGGTGGGTTTGATGAGCGACTTGAAGAACTTGAAGTTGTGCGCCAGCGCGTTTAGGTCGATTTCCTCCACTGTCTGGTGCTGTTTGGCCTCAAGCATGTCCAGAATTTGCGAGAACTCAAACTCTGAGCTGCCTTTCACCAACACGGTTTCGTCGTCAAAGTCGCCCTGTGCCATCTCGGCCAGAAATTGCGCAGTTGAACCGAAGAAATGTGCGTCGGGCAGGGAGTCAAACAGCCCTTTGTAACGGCACATTTCGGGACCGATGCCGTAGAAACGGTCAATCTGCTTGGCGCGCAGTAAACTGCGTACACGGCTGTAGAGTATTTCAAGGTCGACATCTTCATGCTGCAGGTCGCTCAAAATGACCGCACTGCGGCGGTTGCCCGCGCGGCGCATCATGAAGTTGATGGCGGGAGTGAGTGTGACAAAGTCATTGGTGTATTCATCGGTGATGATGGTGCACTCGTTCACCCCCTCGATGACGTTGAGGCGAGTGCCGGTCGGGGTGAGACGCATCATGCGCTCAGCAATCACGTCTGGTTCCAACCCCAAATTAAGCATCACAGCCAGGCAGGTGATGGCATTGTTCACATCCATCGCCTCGGTCATGGGCAGGGTCAAGCCGTATTCATCGCCCTGATAGACATAGTTGATTTCGGAGCAATGATTCTGAACAGCCACTTGCTGAACATACAGCTCCTCGGTGGGGTCGGTTTTTGACCAGGCGATGATGTCAATGGGCATCTCATTATACGCATCCAGCAGGGGCTTAAGCGCTTTGCGCACCCCCTGGTCATCGGCACGGTAGACGATGCTTTGGCAGTTGTACAGAATTTTTGCCTTCTCGGCGGCCTTGCTGTCCATGTCGTCGCCAAATTCATCCTCGGGTTCTGGGGCGATGTTGGTCACCACACCCATTGTGGGGCGAATCATGCTGTGCAACCGTGCCATCTCGCCAGGACGCGAAATTCCTGCCTCGATTATGGCAAGCGAGGTGTCATCGTCAATGTCCCACAATGACAAGGGCACGCCAATCTGCGAGTTGAAGCTGCGGGGTGAGCGTACGATATGGTAGTCGTCGAGCAGCAATTGGTAGAGCCACTCCTTAACCGTGGTCTTGCCGCGCGTGCCGGTGATAGCGATGATGGGGATGTCAAATTGCATGCGATGCTCAGTGGCAAGGTCTTGCAGCGCATCAAGCACGCTGGGTACATGCAAGATATTGCATGCATGCAACACGTGGTTGTCAATGCCTTCAAGCGTCTCGACCACAAAACTGCGTACGCCCTTGTCATAGAGACTGTTGACATATCGCTGTCCTCCGGTGTCTTGTGCTGTGGGCAACGCGAAGAACAGTGTCTCGGCGGGCATGACCAGCGAGCGCGAGTCAGTAAGCAGCTGGCTTACATCGGCCTCGGGAGCGTTGAGCTGGGCACCTCGCACGCCCATCATCTCAGTAATTTCTTGGATAGTATATTTCATTGAAGATGCAAGTTTTCAAGACGCAAGAAACAAGTTAAAGAAGTCTGCAATTGTGCATTACGCATCATGTATTAAGTTAAGCCGCTCAAGGTAAGGATACTCTTTGATGAGATTACGCACTACCGTGCGGGTGTCGGCGTTGAAGCGTTCCACAACTTCACGGTTGCTGCTCATCGGGCGGTGAGCTAGGCGCTTGCTCACACGCTCGCAACGGGCGATAGCCTGTGCCGAACGATCATCGAAGTAGGTGGCTTGGAACATTTGCCAGATATACTCAATGGCGACTTCGCTGGGATGTACCATGTCAGTAGCATAGAAGCGGTAGTCACGCAGGTCGTCCATCATAATCTCGTAGGCAGGGAAGTAAGTCAGCAAGGGATCCTTCAACTCTTGGACCACTTGGTCGATGGCTACACGCAGACTGGCTTTGCACAGCGAGTTCACTTCTAGTCCGTCGGCGATGTGGCGGATGGGGCTCACCGTGAATATGATGCGTAGCTCAGGATTATAAGTTCTCAACCGCTGGCACATGCGTTGCAAGGCCTGCGCAATGTCGCGAACGCTGACCAGTTTGCGCTCAAACTGGTGAGGCGGCACCTTGTGGCAATTGTTCACCACCTGTCCAGTCGTCTTGAGCCGATAGACCAGCGCGGTGCCCAGGGTTACTACCAGCACTTGACTGGTGCGCAGGTGGTCGTGCGCCAACGCGATGCGCTGGTTCATGCGTTGCAGTGTAGCGTCTTTGTCGGCCATTGAGTAGCGTGAGTGGAAGGCATAGCTGTTCCATACGCCATTCTGCTGGAACAAGTCCATACCCGCAATTGGCTCATTGTCAATCAATCGGTCGACGCTTTGCGCGATGCTCAATGGGTTGTAGATGGTGCCGAAGGGGTTGATGTCGACAAGCATCATCGCTGCACGTAGCTTCGCGCCGATGTTGTCGCTGAAGCATGACCCCAGCATCGCCAAGGTGTCGCTGTGATGCATCCACCCCGAGTTGTCGCCCATATGTATCGTAGTCCTGAATTCCATTTCTGACGAATTTAGCCTACAAAGATAGTACTTTTAATTTAGAATTGAGAAATCTAAAATTGAGATTTTTAGTGCTGTGTACAATTTTGGTGACAAAAAAGTGTGTTTTGGGGTATTTTTCGGCTTTGTTTCAGTATTTGACAATTTATTGCCATTGATTCTTGAGCGACTGCACTACTTTTGTCGCAAAAATATAGTACTTTTGCAACATGAATTTGAAACCATACAAATTTCGGCCCGTGCTGAAGACCGTCATTTGGGGCGGGGAGCAAATCGTAGCCTTCAAGGGCATTGACTCCGACCTGCATGAGGTGGGTGAGAGTTGGGAACTATCGGGCATCGACGGCATGGAATCGGTGGTTGATGGTGGCGAGGACGATGGATTGACGTTGACCCAACTCATTGACCGCCATGGCGCTGCATTGCTCGGGGAGCAGGTTTATATGCTGCATGGCAATCGCTTCCCGTTGTTGGTCAAACTGATTGATGCGCATCGTGATCTCTCGGTACAAGTGCATCCCGGCGATGTGATGGCGCAACGTTTGCACAGCTGCTCAGGCAAATCCGAGATGTGGTATGTTCTTGACAACGAACCTGGTGCATGTATTCAAGCGGGCTTTAAGGAGGCAATTACACCTGAGGACTATGACCGCCATGTGGCCGATGGAACCATCATGGATGTGGTGGCAAGCCACGAGTCGCGCCGAGGACAGGTATACTTCCTGCCCGCCGGTTGCATACACTCGATAGGTGCAGGTAATATGGTCGTCGAGGTGCAACAGGCCAGCGATGTGACCTATCGCGTGTTTGACTACAACCGCCTTGACAAGGATGGGCATCCACGACAGTTGCATACCCGTCAAGCACGAGAAGCACTGAATTACAGCAGTTACGATGAATGCATCCGTCAGTCAGGAGCAACGATAAACGATGGTGAAGTGTTGGTTGAATGCAACCACTTTGTAGTAGAGCGCTACGAGGTGGCGGGCATGACCCATCTGGAAATCCCAGAGTCGTTCTTGGTGATGATTTGTGTGGAAGGTGAGGTAGAGGTTGTCGACGAGAACGGTTCGGTGACCATGATGCGTCGCGGTGTGACCATCCTGGTGCCCGCATGCTTGTCACGGCTTGACCTCCACGGCAATGCAACATTGCTCACTGCACATTTGTGAACACGTCAAGGGTGCGCTGGGCGATGGCCGACCAGTCATAGTCGCCAAGGTCATAGTGGGTGGGAGTGAAGGGTTGGTTCAAGATATGTTCAATGGCCGATTTCAGGGCTGCCGTGTCGCCTACGGCGCAATAGTTGCTGTCGGGCAGCGGCACAAGACGTGTGGCCTCGAGATTGCTTGCCACGATAGGCAGATGGTAGGACATAGCCTCGAGTAAAGCCATCGGGAAACCCTCGCTCAAAGAGGGCAAAGCAAGCAGACGGGCATGAGAGTAGAGCTGGCACAGGTTGTCGCCAGTGGCATAGCCCGTGAAAATCACTTTGTGTTGAGTGTCCAGAGCTTTCAAATGTTTCAGATAATCGGTATTGTGGTCGCTCTCGCCAGCGATGACAACTTGTTGGATGACTGCAGACTCGTTTGCGGCCTCAATCAGGTGCTCCAGGCCCTTCTCGGGCGTGATGCGTCCCACTGCCAGGATGTAGGCTCCGGGTGTGATGCGGTGGCGACGCAAGAAGTTGGTCGCCGTGGTGGGTTGGGCCGCTTCAACGCCATTGGGGATGTACACGCTCTTCTGGCGCACCCTCTCGTCGTAATGTTCCATGCGCAGGCGGTTGACAAAGATGATGCGGTCGCAGTAGCGAAGCGAGAGTCGCTCGCTCTGGCGAAGCCACCATCGTGCCAGCAAGCCCCACTTGCGGTGCTCATAGTTGATGCTGTGATAGGTCATCACAACGGGGATGCCCAGCCAACGTAGCGGCAAGGCAAGCAATGCCGGACCCATGTTATGAACATGAACCAGCGAAGGACGATGAGTGATGCAGTGAACCACGGCATGCAAAGTGTGCCAAGCTGCCTCAATGCCCTGAATGCGTGTCGAGCGCCAGTCGACAAACTCGATGTTGTCGTAGGTGACCATTGACTGTGCAGTTAGATAAGGCTTGCGGCGATAGACCCTAAAGTGGCAACCTTTCATCAGGGGATAGAGGTACTGGCAATGTGTCTCCACACCGCCTTGCACCCCAGGGAAGCCGCGGATGCCCAGCACTGCAATGGTTTTGTTTTTATCCTTGTTCACGACCAGTCAATTTCTTTTCCGCGCATGATGCGCCACTTGTTTTTCACAATCCACCAGATGGGCACCCAGGGGCGGCGAACCATGTCGTGACGTTCAGTGACGATGAATGCACAGTTGCGGTCGCACTGATGCACCCGTTCCATCGCCTCGCGTGCTTGGTCGCTTGCCATTATTTCGTCAAGCGACTGCTCACGCAGGTTGCCCATCACCCACTCCTGCTCGCTGCCGTTGCAGGGCGATACGTTGCCCCAAGGATCGACGAAGAAGAAATCGGTACCTGCACCGCAGGCGGGACGGTAGCCTGCATCGTCACCACGCAAACGGCGGTGAACCGAGCGGTTGAAGTAGGCGCGACCATAATCTTTCAAGCGCGCTTTTAGTCTGCGGCGCTTGCTGGTGAGTAGTGCCTTAACAAAGCGGTCATGCTCGCGCAAGGCGTCCTCGCTTATAACTTGGTTGTCGTGCTTGTGGAAATACCATGAGTTATGTACTGCGCTGGTGCCTAGTTCAACGTCAAGTGCCACGCACAGTTCATAGAGTGACACTAGGTCGCTATAGTTGTCGGGCGAAATGACCACCGAGAATCCTATGTTGCGGCATGGTGTCTTTTTTAGCTCGAGAATCGTGCGCAAGGCATGGTCGAAGCCGTCTTTCAGTCCCCGCTTGCTGTCGTTGATATGCGGCAAGCCCTCGACACTGACACGAATCAGGATGTTGGGGTACTTACGTGCTAACGCAACGATTGTGTCAGTATAATAGCCGTTGGTGCTCAGTTCGAGCAGGGTTGACTTCGGGTAGAGAATCTCAAAGATACGGTCTAAATCTTTGCGCAGGGTCGCCTCGCCACCCGTGATGTTAATGCGCAACCCAGCAGGCAATCGTTCGTAGCACGCCGCGTCAAGCTCGTCGTCGGGGCGTGTAGGAAACTGCCAGATGTTGCACATGTTGCATCGGGCATTGCATCGGAATGTGGTGATCAGGCTCGCCTGAACCGTAGTCCTCATGGCTGGTATATCTTCATCAAGCCGGTGTAGTGTGTCTCGGGGTTAAACTGCTCGATGGCATCATGAGCAATCTCCTCATAGTCCCAAGAACGCATGTGCGCTTGTTCGATGGCAGTCCCCAATGCCTGGGGACGCGCAACGATGCCGTTGGTATAGTCAATCAGTTCGGGGATGCCGCCATTGTGTGTGCCAACGGCGGGCGTGCCCAAACATAGCGACTCAATGACGCTGAGCGGGTTGTTCTCAGGCCATTCCGACGGCATTACCGTGAACCGGGCATGGGCCATCAAATCACGCACTTGTGCTTGGTCGAGCAGACCGACAAACTCGATATTCGAAGCATCTGCATATTTCTCACGTAGTGATTGCTCGAGCGGACCGTCGCCTGCCACCTTGAGGTGAAGCGGCAGCGTGGCAGCGACCTCCAACAGGTTGTCCACGCCTTTCTCCTCGCTCAAGCGACCAGCATAGCAATAGTAGTTGTCGCGCTCGGTGACAATCTTTTCTGGTATGTCATCAATGCAGTTGCGAAGCACGACCACCTTCTTCTCGTCAAATCCGGCATCGCGCAGGCACTTGGCCATATAGTGGCTGGGGCAAATGAACATATCCACCCATTGTTCCAGGCGGTCACGGCTCCACTTGGTCGCCTCAATCCATGCAGCTGTACTGGCAAGCTTCGAGCCACGCATGCACTTGTGCAACACAACGTTCCACTTGCGCATAAAGCAGGCCTGACAGATGGCATCCTCGCGCGTGCAGGTATAGCCGGGGCAGATGAGCTTGTAGTCGTGCATTGTCCATACAACGCGACTGCCATACTCATGTGCCAACCGTGCTACAACGGGCGAGATATAACTATGGATATTGTGCAAGTGTACGACCTCGGGCTTGAAGTCGTTGAGGATGCGACGGAACGAACGGAAGATGTCGCCGTGGCCCATCGCACGACGCATAGCACGGATGCGGTCGGTCTCAAAATCGACCTCCGAGGCAAAATAGCCGCTCCAAGGACTCGACAGGTTCTTGGGGTAGGACATGGCAAACACGGCCACCTCGTGCCCATGCTGACGAAGCAATTCCTCGGTACGCAATGCAACGATGCAGTCCCCACCACGTCGATAGTAAAATTTATTGACTTGTAATATGCGCATGGTTACTTTTTCCTATAGGTTATTATAATAACGTAAAAAACCTTGAATTATTGTACCCGGGAGAAAGGCGAAGTTGTCATTTTGCGCGGCTGTCAGTAGTGTAATAAAGTGGGGGCGTACCATTAGGTGCGTCCCCCACATAATAATCACTGAATTCTTAACTCTTCCCTAGCATGATGTTGATGATGGCGTTGACATCACTGATGTCGACTGTGCCGTCACCATTAACGTCTGCTGCAGGAGTCTGTGCGGTCTTGCCCAGCATCACATTGATGACCGCATTCACATCACTGATGTCTACTTGTCCATCGCCAGTCACGTCGCCAGTCAAGACCTGTGGGCGAGGCTCGTTCTTGTAAACGAACGAGATGACCGGACAGTAGTCGGTGGTGCGGCGCACGTTCTCCTCGTCCAGGTAAGTGAGTTTGGCACGTCCGTAGTAGGTGGTGCCGTCAACCATCAGTTTGTTGTTCACTTTCAACTCCCCGGCGGTCTTGCTGCTCTGGGTGGAACCGTCGCTCAGGGTTTCAATCAGGCGGGTGCGGCCCCAGGTGGTCGCCGAGGTAGACACTTCGTAGGTGTAGGACACCGCCTCGCTCTGACGCTGCAATTCGATATAGTCATCGCTATAGAGCGTTCCACCATCAGTGGGGCAGATGAAGCTCGGAACATCAAACTGTGTGGTAAATGTCACTATGGGCGAGGTCTGCTCAAGACCTTTGTAGGTGAGCGTGGCGGTGACATAATACTTGCTGCCTGGGTTGAGTGTACCGGCAGGAACGCCGATGGAGCCATAACCTTGGGCTGTATAGACTACTTGCGTCATCTCGACATCAGTGGCGATATTCACTGTTCCGGGTGTACTGCCATCGGGTGTGTTCCAAGTGATAATGGGGGTTGTCGACAGACCTATCTGGCCGTCATAGGGCGAAGTGATGACCAACAGTTGCGGCACGAACGCACGACGCTCGCTCACACCATTGGTAAAGCCGTCGCCACAGGACAGCACACGCCAGTATTGTGTCTCCCCCGAGGTCAATTGGGTCATCTGGGCACTAGAGAGAATGGTGTCGGTGACAGTGATGCGCTCTTTGACGAGGTCAAATGACAGGTCCTGAGCCACCTCAACGACATAGCTCGTGGCACTCTCAACAGCATGCCAACGGAAGTCGAATGGATTGTAGAGCGAGGCTTCGGCGGCAGGTTCCAATAGCACGGGGCTGGGCAGCGGATCGAGCGCGTCACCCATGATGACTGGGTCATACTCGTTGCCTACGCGGTCGAGCACGCATACGGCATATTGGTATCCCTCAAGGCGGTCGGTGGGCAGCGTGAACTTGGGGGTATAGGTCATGCCAAGCAGATACTCTCCGTCGCGGTTGAACTGCTCGTGCGACATCGTGGTCGGGAAGGCGTAGACTGTGTAACGGACATTGTCATAGCCCTGCCAACTCAGTTGGTCGCCGTCGAGAGTGAGGTTCTGTACCGGGCCGGGGTTGTTGCCGGTCTTCCATGGCATGGCGGGAGCTAGGGCGGGACGCTGGTATACCACTCGCTTCAGGTAATGACCGAACGACTCGGCGGCACCCAGGTTGTAGATGTACTTGGTACTATAGTAGATTGAGCCCATCGCACCGTCCTCGTTGGTGGTGCGCATCAACTCTACCTGGTTGGCGTACTCGTCGTAGTCGGTGCTGCTGGTCATCGAGGGCTCGGGATTGGCGCTGCCGTAGCTGTTCTGCTTCAGCCCCGAGATGCTGTGCGAGACGAACATGTGGCGCCCGAACTGCTTGGCGACACGGTTCCACCAGGGAGCCAACTTGCCATAGTCAGCAGCGCTGTAGCCGATTTTCCAGTAGATTTGCGGCGAAATGTAGTCCACGCTCTTCTCCTCGTACCACTGAACGGGGTCGCTGAAGATGCCGTTGTATTGCCAGTCGCTGCCGCTGCTGCGTTCCACACCATGTGAGTCGGCAACAGCTTGGCTGGTGCAGGTCACACCGGCGGGCGATATGCCATAACGCACCTCGGGACGCGTCTCTTGAATCATGTCATACACCGCCTTGACCATGCGGTTGACATTGTGGCGGCGCCAGTCGGCAAAGGTCATGTCCACACCGCTATTGTTCCATTCCTCATAGTCACCGGCACTGCTGTTGGTGGGAATGCCGTTGGGATAGAAGTAGTCATCATAGAGGATGCCATCCACGTCATATTTGGTGATGATTTCCTTGCAGACGTTGACGATGCGGTCAATGGTACGCTGCTGCCCGGGGTCGAGGATGATGGTCGACCCGTAGGTGAGAAGCCACCCATCGTTCTTCAACTTTTGGTCTTGTGGGGTGTTCCAGTCTGCACCCGTGCTGAAGCGGTAAGGGTTTACCCAGGCATGGCATTCCATGCCGCGCTTGTGACACTCCTCCACGCAGAATGCCAGGGGGTCGAAGGCCGGGGCGGCACCGCGCGTGCCGCTGATATAGCTCGACCACGGCTCGTAGCTTGACTCGTAGAAAGCATCGCACATCGAGCGAACCTGGAAATTCACCGCATTGAAGTTGTTGCGGGCCAGTGAATCGAGAAGGGTGACAAGTTCCTGCTTCATCTTGTTGGCGGCGGCGACTGTCGTGCCGCGAGAGTTTTCATTGGGCCAGTCCAGGCACCACACCGTGGCAATCCACGATGAACGGAACTCGCGCTTGGGCTGCGTGAACTGAACGGCCTGTGCCGTCATACAGGCCAGCAGCACCCCCGCCACCAGCCAATGTCTAACATTTAGTCTAGTCATTATGCTTAAAGTTTTGTTGTTAATCCTTAATGAGTTTTAATGCCGCAAAGATAGTGCAAACCGAGCGAAATACAAAATAAAAGACGAAGTTTTTTATTTTTATTTCCGAGGTGCAGACAAAAATGCGAGTAAGTGAGTACTGGTTTTGAGCTTGCTCAAAAGATGTCGAGCGTGAGCATTTTATCCAATCTTCGCCGAAGGCAAAGGTACAGCAAAAACTTCACACACTCCAACAAATCTTCCTTAAATCTCGTGCAAACGAGCGCAATAAAGCGACTCAATGTTATACGTGGGTATGACCACACCTGCGTCCTTGAGCCACATGAATCCACTCTCATAGCGACTATAACGAGCCTTAGCATGCAATTCCTTCAGAATAAACCGCTTGTTACTCGCGTTTAATTCTGAGGGAACAAGGTTATATATTTCTTCAATCAGTAGCTTTCGGGTCAAGTCGTACTGTGATATGTCACGCTTGTAGGTGCGGATAATGCTTCGTTGCAAGGTAGCCACTTCACGCAAGTTGTTTGTGTCTACATACCGTTGAACCAAAGCTGGCATACCACCCACGATGAGGTAGAGCCGAACGGCTTCGAGCATCCGCTCATGGATAAACTCGTCAATTGGATGCCGCTCACGATAGCATATTCGTAACTGCATAATCACCTCATTGCTTATGCCAATTGCTTCAAAAAACTCCATCAAGTCTAGAGGGAACATCTCTATCTCATCGATGTAGCCTACTGGCACACTGCGAATGTCTTGTAGCTCTAAATTATCTCACGCAGACTTTCATCAATGCACAATGCGTTCGCCCCCCTCAGTCCCCCCTGGAAGAGGGGGACTGAGGGGGGCGAATTAACTCTTAACTATACTCTCACGACACCACGTTCTGTGGGTGGCCCTCCTGGAAGGCGCGGAGGTTGTCCTCGACAACACGGATAAGGCGGATGCGGGCCTCCTTGCTGGCCCAGCCCAGGTGGGGCGTGACAAAGCAGTTGCGGGCAGTGAGCAGCGGACTGCCGTCTTTGGGAGGCTCAACAGGCAACACGTCGAGGCCGGCGGCAAAGAGGCGGCCCTCGTTGAGCGCGTCGGCAAGTGCTTGCTCGTCGACAAGCATGCCGCGGCTGGTGTTGATGAGGATGGCGGTGGGCTTCATCAGCGCCAGGCGCTCGCGGTTGACCAAGCAGCGCGTCTCGGGCGTGAGCGGGCAATGAAGACTCACCACGTCGCACTCGGCAAACACTTGCTCCAGGTCGCGGGCACGGGTCACGCCTTCGGGCAGCTGATCCTGAGACTTGCTGGTATAGGCCAGCACGGGCATATCCATTGCGCGGGCGATACGGGCAACGGCACTGCCTATCTGCCCGAACCCGACGATGCCCAGCGTCTTGCCAGATAGCTCTATCAGGCTAGTGTTGGTGAAGCTGAAGTCGGGACAACGTCCCCACAGACCGCCCCGCACTTCGTCGGTGTAGTGCTGGGGCATGCAACAGATGTTCAGCAAGTGCGCCCACGCCAACTGCGCCACGCTGGGCGTACTGTAGGCGGGGACATTGGTCACGATGATGCCGAACTCATGGGCGGCGACCACATCCACATAGTTGAAGCCGGTGGCGAGAATGCCAATGTAACGCAGACGAGGCAACTGCTCCATCATCTCGCGTGTGATGATTACCTTATTTATAAGGATAGCATCCGCCTCGCGCGAACGTTCCACAATCTCCTCGGGTGTGCTGCGGTCGTAGATGACGCACTCGCCCAGTTGTCTCAGTCCATCCCACGACAGGTCGCCGGGATTGCTCGTGTAAGCGTCAAGAAATACTATTTTCATTAATTAAGAATTAAGATTCTAGTGCATCTAGTTAACCGAGTGCAAAAGTAATAAAAATAATTGGAATCAACCCTGCCAAAAACAAAAACTTGAAAATTTTATTTTCCCACTTCAAGAATTTGTTGTACATTTGCAGGCTGAAATCTTGTGTATGTGGGCATTAGCACCGTTTTTAGAGCCTCTATGACGTGGGTAATGTGCACATTCATAGGCTTTTATGCGCTATATTGCAAACAATTAAAAACAAATAATTAACAATTTTAGAAATGCAAACGAAAGGTTTTATCAGAGTCATTACGATTGCGCTGATACTGATTTGTGCTTTTTATTTGTCTTTCACGTTCGTGTCAAACCACTATCAGGGTGTCGCCGAGCAGAAGGCTCTCAAAGCTGCCGGCATCAAGAGCCCGGACACGAGCAACGACAAGTATCGCACCGCGCTCAATACGTACATGGACTCGATTGGCAAAGAGAAGGTGTATCTTGGATACTACACCTTCCAGCAAGTGCGTGAGAAAGAGCTGGGCCTCGGTCTGGACTTGAAGGGTGGTATGAACGTGACACTGCAAATCTCGGTGCCCGACATCCTCCGCGCGCTCTCAGGCAACAATCCCGACAAGAAGTTTAACGAGGCTATCGCAAAGGTCGAGAAAGACCAGGCTGCACAAGAGAACTTTGTCGCCAGCTTCTGCAAGGAGTACAAGAACTTGGCTCCCGGCGCAAGCTTGGCACAGGTGTTCCGCAACGTCGAGAAGGTCCGTGAGGATCCGACCGCAAGCGACGCAAAGGTGCAAAACATCCTCGAAGAAGAGGTGGACGCGATGGTCGACAACTCATACAAGGTGCTGCGCAACCGTATCGACCGCTTCGGTGTGGTCGCTCCCAACATCCAGAAGCTGCAAAGCACAGGACGCATCCTGCTCGAGCTCCCGGGTATCAAGGAACCAGAGCGTGTGCGCAAGCTGCTCCAAGGCGCCGCAAACCTTGAGTTCTACGAGACCTATACGTTGGCCGACCTTACGGGCGCATTGCGTAACCTGAGCCAGCAAGCTGGCCAGCCCGTGAAGGCTGAGGCCGCTCCTGCCGACTCGACTGCCGCTGCTGCCGATTCGACCAAGGCCGAGGAGGTTAAGCCTGCTCCCGAGGTTCCTCAAGGCCGCAGCTTCGCTGAACTCACCGGCTTTGAGATGTTGGCACAACAGGGTGGCGGTAGCCCCGTCGTCGGTATTGTCTCGGCGAACGACACCGCAGCCGTCAACGCCATCATCAATTCGCCTGCAGCACGCACCAACTTGCCCGCCGACCTGAAGTTGGCATGGACTGTCAAGCCTCAGGGTCAGATGCAGAACGGTAGCGACGCTTTCAACCTGGTTGCTCTGCGCACCGTCAACGGACAGCCCGTCCTCAACGGTGATGTCGTCACCCGCGCTAGCAGCGAGTTTGACAACCTGCAAGGCCAAGTGGTCTCGATGCGCATGAACGATGAGGGTGCACGTCAGTGGTCGCGCATCACCGGTCAGAACATCGGCAAGGCAATCGCCATCGTGCTCGATGACCAGGTCTACTCTTATCCCAATGTGAACAGCCAGATCGATGGTGGTAGCTCGCAAATTAGCGGACGCTTCACCGTTGAGGAGGCAAACGACCT
>JAEEJI010000104.1 GCA_016281825.1 Muribaculaceae bacterium
AAGTATGTGCTGTCGCCATACGAGATTACCAACGGACCGCAATTCCAACTGGTGATTACTCCGATTGACCCGACCATGCCGGCGTTCTTCACCTCCGACGACCTCCAGGACCAGAACTACTGGGAGCCGATGTTCAAGTACTATACCGCCCAATTGGCAGGACAAGAGATGGTTGCGCAGGACAACATCAAGCGACTCTACTTGGGCGATGTGCAACTGCTGCAGGGGCAGTTTGCCAACTACAACACGCTACACATCATCGGATTTGACTTGAATGGAGATTATGTTCTGCCCAAAGGATGCTTTCAGTATGCAGGTCAACACCTCGACGAAATCAATGTGCACTGCAACGGCATGATGACGCTGGAGCCAAACTCCATCCCGGCAGACAAGGCATTTGATGTCAATGTCAACACAACCGACCTACAGCAGACCTGGGAACAGTACAAGCAGCAGTTCAACTGCCAGTACACGGTCAACCTGCAGGCCGAAGTGGGTATCAATTCGTTCAGCATCGTCATCAACATGGGAGGTGGCAACGAGGAACAAGAGATTCCCAGTTCGGGAATGCCCGAGGTGGATCTCACCGATAACGGCACGAACGCCGAAAGGGCGTTTGTCATTGACGGATTCAAAGCGACTACCACAGGTGAGATGACAACAGTCAAGATGTTCGGAGCGGTTTACAAGGTGGGTCAACAGGCTGCAGAGTGGCATGCGGTCACCGCTCAGCAAGTGAGTGAAGGAAACTGGCAGGCGACAGGACAGAACATCGACCTGATGGATGGATTGACTGTTGGCGAAACATACATCCTGGAGGTCTATCTCGAAGCCACCGATGCCGAAGGGAACAAGTACTACTACAACAACGGCGGCGAGAACTACAAAGTGCGCTTCAAGGTCGGCGACTCATCGCAACAAGAGCCGGTCACCTTCTACGACCAGGAGACGGCAGGGCTGGGAATGATCGTCAATGGAACGCTCGTTGACTTCACACTCAACGGCGACGGCACCAAGACACCAGATGGTCACCTGGGAACCATTCAGAAGCTCTACATCGACAACTTCTGGGTGCGTTGCTTGCGTGACTCAGGGGTGGAACTGGGTGATGTCTCGCTGCAGTGGCGACTTCGCAACAGCGGCGGGGATGTCATCTACGGATGGAGCCGCATTGACCACCAGTACCAGACCGACGAGCAGGGAGACAAACACAAAAAGTACTTTTGGGCAAACGGTTTGGCCGTTGATGTGCTGCAGAATTGTGAGACTGGACAGGACTACACCTTGGAGGTTTCCTATCAACTCATTGACACCAAGACCGGCAAGTACTACTTCTTTGCCAAAAACGAGGAAGTGGGACGATTTTACTTCACCGTTGGCAACTCTGGCTTGCCTGGTGACGTGACGGGTGACGGAGAGGTTGACATTGCCGATGTCAACGCGGTCATCAACATCATGCTCAACAAGGCCGAGGCAGTGCCGGCTGCAGATGTGACAGGTGACGGCGAGGTAGATATCGCTGATGTCAACGCAATCATCAACATCATGCTCGGAAAAGCTTAAAGACACCCCCTGCTGCATGGCACACTCCCCCTCAATAGGGGGAGTTTTTTTGTCCTCCCCTCACTTAACCTGAGTTCGACGAAAATAAAGTGCTGATACACAGACCTTCCCCTAAGTTAACGTGAGTTCGATGAAAAATGCGATTAAGTGAGAGCAAACAAGAACTTGTTCTTGCTTTGCCGAACGTGAGCATTTTATCCAAAATAAGTTGCTGATACACAAGTCCTCCCCTAAGTTAGGGGAGGTGTCGCGTAGCGACGGAGGAGTGTGTGGCACCGCTATGTTTGACACACTCGTTAATGAACACTGTGTATGTTTCGTGTTGTTTCGTGTGTTTCTCGTTTGTTGTTTCACCCCTGCCGCTTGACACACGCCCCGCCGCAAAAAGGCACCCACCCGAGATACTCGCAATAATAAATCAGAAAATTTCTGAAAAATCAGTTGTTTAAAAACTTTGCTGGCAACCCATTCTCACGAAAGGGCTGCCAGCTTACATTATATAAAACTATTACAAAAATCTCCGCGTCACACTATCTTAAGATCACTGTCTTCTTACCATTGACGATATACACACCCGAAGGCAGGTTAGACGTGTCACTGCCATGGCTCACCTTGCGGCCGTCAATCGTGTAGATGCCGCTGCGCACAACAGGACTGTCGGCCACGATGGCACCAACACCCGTGATGATGTCTATACCGTTAGTGAGAGGCAAGTTTGTGTTGTTTTCAGCATAAAAGCGGAATCCAAGCATTGGAGTGCCATCTTCTGGCACCTTGGTCAATGAAGTAACATCGGTATAAGCAGGATAATCATCTGAGTACTCATGATTATTTGACTGGTACATGTAATTATCATTCGAACCGGTCTTTGCAGAAACGGTCGTATTGACGTTGGACCCATGCAGCACGATGGTCTCGGTCTCATCACCATCACGACGCGGAGCGCCACTGCTGCCGCCACTGTTACCGCCGGTGTTTTCGACACGTTTGTTCAATGTGAAGGGGTCAGGTGTCTTGCCGTCCCACGATGAGCTATAGCTCACGCCCTCGATAAAGTAGACTGGGCCATTGATGTTGACCAACTGCTTGTTCTCATGCGCCGTGTACACCTGAAGAACCTTCTCGTTGTTCTGCGTAATATTACGAGGCATGTCAGGCTCACGAGTAGGCTTAATGAGATAGTAATTACCGGCTACGATGGCGACTTCATTGTCCTTGTCTTCAGTATATCCAACTGGGTCATAGTAGGTGGGTATGTTAATCCAAATTTGGGTGTCATCATTGGGCTTTTGACTATAGAAGTCCTTCGGCTGGGTCAACAGCACCTCATCACCGAAGGCCTTACGCAACTGACCCCAAGTCAAATTCACTGGCAAAATAAGGCTGTTCCAGTTGTTCAACACAAACGAGCGGTGCAAAGCTAACTTGCCGTCAGTGATGTCGCGACCCTTGTTCAACACAGTCGCCTCCTCATCCAGCGTGAACTCATCCACACAAGAGTCATCATCATGGCAGTCGGCGATACCGTCCTGGTCATAGTCATCCAAGATGAAGATACCATAGTACATATTGTTCACATCGACTGCGCTAACTATCTTGCCAATAGTGATGCGGACCTCGTCATAGTCATGTTGAGGATTCATGTACAAGAAACTCTTGTCACCATAGCCGATGACATCAGCTCCTAGCACTTTCCACTCATTCTTGACATCACCTGTCTCAACGCCATTGCGGTAGGTCTTGATGGTCAGCCAGTCGCCTGCATTCACTGAGGCCAGGTAGGTCTTGCTGTCGACGATGACACCCACGCGCTGACCGGGAGTGTAGACGCGACCCAGGTCAATGGCGAGCACAAGGCCGTTGCCTAATGATACGGTGTTGGTGACACTCACGCCAGTGTTCACGTTTTCATCAACAATGAAACTGAGGTTGTTAACGACATTAGCCACGTTGACTGCACCGGCAAATTGAACTTTATTGCTATTGAGAGTGGCACCCGTGCTGGGCGACATCAATGTGCCGCTGCACTCAAGCGGGTCGATACAGCTGTTCTCACCGACTTCGTCTTCTTCAAGAGCTTCGTCAAAGGCGTAATAGATGCGGAACTGGTCAATGCTCAAGTTCAGCACGCCGCTCTTCCACAATACGAACTCGTCAAATGACTTGCCGGCAGGGACAGTAATGGCGAAGCGGAGCTTCTGCAGCTTGTTGCTGCCGATCAGGTCAACCTTCACGGCGTTGTTCTCGCTGATGACTCGCTCGGCGGCGCTGGTGACCTCAGTGCCATTGTTATATGCGCGAATGTTGAAGAACTCAAGTGCATCAAGGTTCAGGCCCGATGAGCGTGTCTCGACAACAAAGCCGATGCGGTGGGCCTTGCTGCCATCGCTGAAGGAGCCATTGAGCTTCTTTACACCCACGATAGGTATGTTGTTGGCGACATCACCGTTTAATAGATTGTTATAGGTGGCATAGTCGGTCAATGTCGTGTTCAGTACATTTTCACCATTGGTTAGGTTTTCGTTGATGATAATTAAAGCGCCACCATCATTGATTTGGCTCAACGCATAATCGGGATTCTCTTCGTCGGCATTGAGCAATGGGTTATCACAAGAAGTGTCGGGAGTCAGACCGTGCGTCAAACGGACAAACTCGTAGCAGCCGTCTGCAGCAGTTGCTTTGATGATGTAGTCTCCATCAAGGTCCATACCGCTTAACTCTGCCTGCAGACTGAGGCCGTTCTCGTCTGGTTCGGTGGCAGTCACAATGGCAGAAGATCCGGTAGGTACCTCTTCAAGACTCCAACTGACAGGAATGTTATTGTTCGCAGTCAGTGTGAACTCTCTGTCCTTGCTGCAGAGGTTGGTATTCGCGTTCAGTTTCAGGTCGCACTGGTGCATGGCCTCAGCAGGGTCGCAGATGTAGGCATATTTTACCTTGACGCCTCCCAGGTTTAAGTCAAGTCCGGTTGGGAACGAAATGCGGGCATGAGAGAAATCCTCATTTGCAGTGATGGTGACTTCGTAATTCCCGCCCTTGATGAGATTTACAGACAAGACATTGATCTTTACACTCTCGTCCTGGACTTCGGTCTGTCGGTATTCATAGTAATTATTTCCCACAGCTGGGTCAACCTCAACCCATTCTCCTTTATATAAGCGGATGCGGATGGCATCGCCCAATGGCAAGTTCAAGAGACTGCCATTACCATAGCAGAAGCCCACAGTCGAACCTTTTTTGAAAGGTTGTGACTGGTCGGGATCTTGTCTATTCATGGCAGCACCGACACGAGCTTCCATTTGTGAGCCGATACCGATGACACCCCATACAACACCATCCGTGAGGTCATCGTTGATGAGGTCATCGCCAAGCCAGTATCCTGTTTCAAATCCATTGATGTATCCTTCACGTTGTTGAGCACCCTGGTCTAACGAGAACGGCAGACGGTCATGACTTGATGCGTAGTCTTGCATCGAGGTCTGGGTAATGGTGTGCTTGATTAAGTCACCCACAAAGGCATAACGCAAACGTGCCGTGCTGGCAACCTCAACGTTAACACCTGCTGGCATCAGAGCGATTTCGTCAAATTCACAAGGGGCAGTAGCGGCCACTTCCATGCATACATCGGTCGAGCCAGGAAGCGTGATTAGTGACAATCCTACACCGCCAAAGCTCTGACCGTTTGATACGGCAACGGTCTGCTGCAGTTCGCCCTCCAGATAAAAAGCAATGGCAAAACAGTTGGCAACATCGAGTCCTAGCAGGGAGGCGTCGGCTGCCATCACTATATCGAAACCGGCAGTCGTACCTGCAGCATAGTGGTTCTTAGTGTCACGAACACTGGTAACGGGATTGACACCCACGCCTACATCCGCAATCTTGGGGAAAGTGGCGTAATTAGTCAGATCCTCATCAACCAGATTGTTCAGATCATCAATCCAGCTGCCCACACCAACCACATTGACAAGTTTGTTAACCATACAATGGCGGCCTACCAACGCACGACGGTTCGACAGGTATGTGGTGGGGTCAGCAGATTGATTCTGTTGCCAGATGGGCTTACCGTTGCTGCTCTGGATCCTCCAGAAACCATCCATATTGTTTGAGCCCAGATTGCTGAAGTCACTGCTTATAATAAAGGTGTTGCCAGGCTGGACGATCAAGTCTGCAGTCTGGTTGCGTTTGGCGTTCCATGAGGGAACTGAGGCGTTACTGCCGTCCATGCGAACAAAAATGATTTTGTCTTTAGAGGAGATGTACTCAAACATAATTTTGTCGCCAGACGGTATGCCTTCCACCCACGATTCGTTGTTGTCAGAAGAGTACGACCAGGCATACCATACATCGTCATTCGCCCCGGTCTCAGGAACTTCGAGAAACACTTGGTTTGTTGAAAACGAACTCCATGTGCCAGTCAACAATCCATTGACAGTGAATAAGCCGTCAGGAACAACTGTCAAGTCCTCAGTCCTGTTCCATACCGTTTGCCCGTCACTTGATTTGCGGACAAACTGAATGTTGTTGTCCTCTACCGTGAATTGGTAGAGACTGTGGTTCAGTTGGGTGCCAGACACCCAGTAGCCCTCTTGCCCATCAGCCCAAGCCCATACATGCCATGATGCATTGTCAATGTCGAAATCATAGGGCACATGCAAATAAACTTGCGCTGAATGTACAACGAGTACTACACTCATGACAAACAGAAATGCCATGAGCCGTAAAGTGTTGATTTGCTTCATCATTAAAGAAAATAGTAGTTAATAATTATGAAAATATTTGTTTTTTAATTTCCAAAATTACAAAAAAAGATGCGCTTTTACCCCCCCCTATTATTAAAAAATGTTAATTTCTAAAATTAGCTACAATTCTTAATTATCTAGGCGTTTTCAATTTTAATTTGTAGTAGTGTATGGAAAAATATAATGGAATAGAAAGTATTTGGCATTCGTGTTATTCATAACCAAAATCATTGAAAAAGAAAAAAGGCAATTTTTTGGTGTTGAAATAAATGTTTTGCGTTAAATAAATATGGGAGACGGCGCATTTGAAAATATTTGTTTTTTTTCTTTTTGTAATTTGTGGTGTTGTCCATTTTTTTCTGTAATTTTGCGCCGTTTTTGATGAGTTAAAGATAAACAATGAAAAGCAGAATAACCAAACTATTTGGAATTGAACTACCAATCATCGCTGGTGGAATGGTGTGGTGTAGCGGATGGAGACTCGCTGCGGCCGTAAGTGAGTCTGGTGGGCTGGGACTGATTGGGGCCGGATCAATGACGCCCGAAGTCCTGCGCGAACACATCATCAAGTGCAAGGCGGCGACCAAAAAGCCGTTTGGAGTGAATGTGCCGCTGATGAAACCTGATGTCGCCCAAATCATGGACGTCATTGTAGAGGAATATATCCCTGTGGTATTCACTAGTGCCGGTTCGCCCAAAAGGTGGACAAAGTGGCTGCAAGACCGAGCCATCAAGGTTGTTCATGTCGTGTCGTCGAGTACCTTTGCTCGCAAGTGCGAGGAGGCGGGCGTTAACGCGATTGTGGCAGAAGGATTCGAGGCAGGCGGACACAACGGACGCGAGGAGACAACCACGCTATGCCTGATTCCCGCCGTGCGCAAGGCGACATCGTTGCCGCTCATTGCTGCGGGTGGCATCGCGACTGGTGATGCCATTTTGGCGACAAAGGTGCTGGGTGCCGAGGGCGTGCAAATGGGCACGCGCTTTGCGCTCACCGTTGAGAGCAGTGCCAGTGAGGCTTTCAAGCAACGATGCCTCAACCTTGCCGAGGGCGACACCAAGCTCTTGCTGCGCAAATTGTCGCCCACACGATTGGTGAGAGGAGGTTTCTTCGATGCCATTGAAGAGGCCGAGAACAATGGAGCCACTGAACAGCAGCTTCTCGATATCATCGGCACTGGAGCATCACGACGAGGCATCTTCGAGGGAGACCTCGACAAAGGCGAACTCGAAATAGGACAAGTGGCATCGCTTCTGCGAGGTCGTCCACAACAGACGGTCGCTGAAGTCTTCACCGAACTCGTCACCGAATACGCCGCAGCCAAACAATCACTTCTTAATTCTTAACTCTTAATTCTTAATTACCAATGCAGTGGTTTGAATGTAAAGTAAAATACGATAAGACACTCGAAACGGGTGTTGTTAGAACTGTGACAGAACCTTATCTCGTTGATGCCCTCTCGTTCACCGAGGCCGAGGCACGCATCACCGAGGAGATGCAGCCCTACATCAGCGGAGAGTTCACCGTGAGCGCTGTGCGCCGCGTCAACCTAAGCGACATCTTCCGCAACGACAGTGGCGACCGGTGGTATAAAGTGAAGACCAACTTCATCACCATCGACGAGAAGACAGCCGTCGAGAAGAAGACCGCGTCGTTCCAACTGGTGCAGGCCAGCGAGTTCAAAGAGGCCCTCGAGGTTTTCATGGAAGGCATGAAGGACACCATGGCCGACTTTGAGATCGCTTCCATCACCGAGACACCCCTCATGGATGTCTACGACGCCAACCTCACCGAGACACTCGCCGACAAGGCAGCGAAGAAATAACCAGTTGTCATTTATGAGCAATATAGCCGATAATATAAAGTATCTCGAACGGCAACTCCCCGAAGGGGTGAAATTGGTGGCGGTATCCAAGTACCACCCTGTTGAGGTGGTGCGAGAGGCATACGATGCAGGACAGCGCATCTTCGGCGAGAACAAGGTGCAGGAGCTGGTCGCCAAGGCGCCCCAACTGCCCAACGACATCCAGTGGCACATGATAGGGCACTTGCAGACCAACAAGGTGCGACAGCTCATGCCCCATGTGGCAATGATTCAGAGCATCGACTCCATCAAACTCTTGCGCACTGTCGAGAAAGAGGCGGCACGCATCGACCGTACCGTCGATGTGCTGTTGCAACTCCATGTGGCGCGCGAGGAGACGAAGAGCGGCTTCGCCGTCGGCGAGCTCCTCGCCGCACTGGCGGTGAACGAGCTGGACTACTGTCCTCATGTGCGCGTGCGCGGGCTCATGGCGATGGCGACCAATACGGACGACCAGCAACAGATAGAGAAGGAGTTCCAACTCGTTGCCGACACGTTCCGACTCATCAAGGAAGAATTCTACCCCGATGATGCTGCCTTTGACCAAATCAGCATGGGCATGAGCGATGACTGGCAACTGGCAGTCAAGCACGGGGCGACATTGATACGCGTCGGAAGTGCCATTTTCGGCCCACGCCAGTACTGAAAATCGTTTCAGAATAACACATAATCAAAGAAGAGCGCAAGTTTTTTTGTACTCTTCTTTGTCGTTTGGACAAATTTGTGTACCTTTGAAAAATTTTTCGAGCAAATTCTCAACATGTAATATTTTTCTACTATGGCACAGAAATCTAAACAATGGGCGGCGATCATCATGATGATCGCGCTATTCGCAATGATTGCCTTCGTGACAAACCTCTGCTCACCCATGGCAACCATCGTCAAAAACCAGTTCGGCGCCTCGGAGACCGCCGGACAAATCGGCAACTACGCCAACTTTATCGCATACCTGCTGATGGGTATACCCAGCGGTATGCTGATCTCCAAGTTCGGCTACAAGAAGACCGCCTTGGCGGCATTGATTGTAGGACTTGTAGGACTGGGGCTGGAATACCTCAGCGGACAGGTCGGTGGTGATGGCGCGTACTGGGTCTACCTCCTGGGTGCCTTCATCAGCGGCATGTGCATGTGCATGCTCAACACCGTCGTCAATCCCCTGCTCAACGTGCTGGGCGGTGGAGGAAAGACCGGAAACCAGCTCATCCAGATTGGTGGAGCGTTCAACTCGGCGGCCGCTGTGGCCGTTTACATCTTGATGGGAGCGCTCATCGGAGAGGTCACCAAGGAAACGGCTATCGCCGACGCCACGCCGGCACTGGCAATCGCCGCGGGCATCTTCATCGCTGCATTCGTGATCTTGTTGTTCACCAAGATTGACGAGCCCGAGCAGGCACCCGTCGAGGCAGGACTCATCACGGGCGCGCTCAAGTTTCGCCACTTCGCGCTCGGTGCCCTCGCCATCTTCCTCTATATGAGCGTTGAGGTGGGTACACCGACTTATATGATCTCTTATCTGCAAACTCCCGACGTGGGTGTCACTGCGGGCGTGGCGGCGCTCATCGCGTCGGTCTACTGGCTGATGATGTTCATCGGACGCTCGATTGGCGGCAGCATCGGCGGAAAGGTCAGCAGCCGAGCCATGGTCTCGACAGTGGCGGCTGTGGCTATCGCACTATTGTTGTTCGGAATCTTCGCACCCGCCGACATCAAGGTGAGCGTGCCGGGCATCGACTGGGCAAACCTGAATGTCATCTGGACCGAGGTGCCCGTGGGAGTGTTTGCGTTCATCCTGGTAGGTCTGTGCACGTCGGTCATGTGGGGGGGCATCTTCAACATGGCGGTCGAGGGACTGGGCAAGTACACCGCGGCAGCAAGCGGCATCTTCATGACCATGGTGTTCGGATGCGCAGTAATGGTGGCACTGCAGGCGGTCGTGGCCGACAAGGTCTCCATCCTCTCGAGCTACTGGATTCCCGTGGCGTGCGCCGCATATATCCTCTTCTATGCACTCGTCGGCAGCAAGCCTACCAAGGCAGCGGAGGAAACGGAAGTATAAGAACAAAGAATTGACAAAAACCGCCCGTTTCTGCCGTTGAAATGGGCGGTTTCTGCGTTTTTTGGCTTTTTTCGTGATTTTTCTCACAACGGATTTGTGCAGTAACATTTTTTTTTTGTAATTTCGTGGCTTGAAAAGTAGAACACACTTTTGCTATGGAGATAAATCAGATATTGATGAACCGCGCGGCCAACAACATTCGCATCTTGGCCGCCACAATGGTTGAGAACGCCAAGTCGGGACACCCCGGCGGAGCAATGGGCGGAGCCGACTTCGCCAATGTGTTATTTGCCAAGTTCTTGGTCACCGACCCTGACGACCCCAAGTGGTTCGCACGCGACCGGTTCTTCCTTGACCCAGGGCACATGTCACCATTGCTATATAGCGTGTTGCACCTTACCGGAAAATACACCACCGACGATCTGAAAGCCTTTAGACAGTGGGGAAGTATCACACCCGGACATCCTGAAGTAGATGTCATGCATGGTGTCGAAAACACCAGCGGACCGCTGGGACAAGGACATGTCATGGCGGTAGGAGCAGCCATCGCCGAACGCTTCATCGCCACACGATTCAGTGACGTGTGGGCACACAAGACCTACGCGTTCATCAGCGACGGAGGCATCCAGGAGGGTATCTCACAAGAGGCCGCACGCATCGCAGGCTATCTGGGACTGAGTAACCTCATTATGTTCTACGACAGCAATTCGGTGCAGCTATCGACCGATTGTGATGCGGTGAGCAACGAGGACACTGCAATGAAATACCGTGCATGGAACTGGAACGTGCTGGAAGTCAACGGCTCGGATCCTATTGCCATCGCACGCGCATTGGAGAAGGCACAGGCCGAGAAAGAACGACCCACTATCATCATCGGTCGCACCATCATGGGACGGGGATGTGTCACCAGCGATGGAAAACCCTTCGAGGGACAGTGCAGCACGCATGGCCAGCCCATCAGCAAGAGTGGGGCGGACTATGCCAAGACGGTCAATAAACTGGGAGGGAATATCAAAGACCCATGGGCCATCTTCCCGGCCGTCGAACAACTCTATGCCGAGCGCAACCGACAACTGCGCGAAATCGTCGCTGAACGAAAAGAGGAGCAAAGAGCATGGGCCGAGGCCAATCCAGGACAGGCTAGTCTGCTCAAGAACTATATTGACGGTGTGGTGCCACAGGTCGACTATGAAGCCATCAAGCACAAGCCGGGCATTGCCACGCGTGCAGCCAGCGCCAATGTGCTCAAGGCGTTGGGACAACAGGTGGGCAACATGGTCGTGGCAAGCGCCGACTTGGCAAATAGTGACAAGACCGACGCATTCCTCAAGGTCGTTGGACCATTCACACGTCATGACTTCAAGGGGGCATTCCTGCATGCAGGCGTCTCTGAACTGGCCATGACAGCCATCATCAACGGCATGGCACTCCATGGAGGAGTTATCGCAGCGTGCGGAACGTTCTTCGTCTTCAGCGACTACATGAAACCGGCCGTGCGACTCTCGGCACTCATGCAACTGCCCGTCAAGTTCATCTGGACACATGACGCTTTCCGCGTAGGAGAGGACGGTCCCACCCATGAACCTGTCGAACAGGAAGCTCAAATCCGACTCATGGAGGAACTCAAGAACCATGCCGGACAGAACAGTATGCTGGTCTTGCGGCCTGCTGACGCAGCCGAGACAACTGTCGCATGGCGTATGGCGATGGAGAACACTCAGACACCTACCGCACTCATACTCTCGCGCCAGAACATCGACGACCTGCCCAGTGCATCAGGTAACAGGTATGAAGACGCCCTGCAGGCCATGCGAGGGGGCTATATTATAAATAAGGTGGAAAAACCCGATGTTATCCTCGTCGGAAATGGTTCGGAGGTGGCAACGCTTGTCGAAACTGCCAACATCATCGCCGAAGATGGGATAAAAGCACAGGTGGTATCGGTTCCCTCCATTGGACTTTTCATGAATCAGGACGTGGAATACCGAAAAATGGTGCTTCCTGATGATGTGCCGACCTTCGGACTCACAGCCGGACTACCTTCTACTTTGAGTCGTCTGGTGCCAACGGGTGAGGTCTTCGGACTGGATCATTTTGGAGCTTCGGCACCCTACAAGGTTTTGGACGAAAAATTTGGCTTCACACCCCAAAAAGTGGCCGAAAAAGTCCGAAAAATGCTCGAAAAATAAAATTTTTCAACAAAAAAGTCATTTTTTTCGTGAAATATAGTGCGTGTTTCAAAAAATTGCCCTATATTTGCACAATAATTTGCAGACGAATGTAATTTTTTAATGTTTAACAGATAATCTATTTTTAACGTAAGTCTATGAAAAAGATTACTTTGATGGCACTTGCATGTGCTATGTTCATGGTTCCCTCGCTGGCTAACGCTCAGGAGGTGACCTACGTTGAGGATCCTGCTCAAGGCTACACCTTCAACCGTTTCCAGGACAACTGGTTCATTGAGGCTCTCGGTGGTGCAGGCGTGATGATGTCCAAGTGGGACGCCAACCAAGATTTCAAGGATCGTATTGGATGGAAGGGCAACTTGTATCTTGGCAAGTGGTTCTCGCCAATCATCGGTCTCCGTTTTGGTGGTGAGTTCAACCAGATGAAGGGTACCACTGAGGCTGTTTATGCGAAGTATGGTGCTATGGGTGTCCGTACTGACAAACCTGTCGCTAAAGGTGGCGTGGAGCAGCAGTTCAACAACATCGGTATCGCTGGTGATGTCATGATCAACATTACCAACTGGTGGTGTGGTTATCATCCCGGACGCGTGTACAACGCTATCCCCTATGTGGGCTTTGGACACCACTGGGCTGTATGGCGTGAGGGCAACAACAGCAATGGTGACTGGTCGTATGCTGGAACTAAGAAGCAGGATGGTGTCAAGCGTTACGCTCGTAACTACAGCGGCCGCGCTGGTTTGCTGAACACCTTCCGCCTGGGTGAGCACGTCAACCTGTTGCTCGACCTCCGTTTCGAACTCATGCAGGAGCATGTGGATGGTAGCGGAAATCGCACTTGGGTTGAGTATCCTTCGGCTCTCCTTGGTTTGAGCTACAAGTTCAACAAGACTGAGTGGACTGCTCCTATCGTTCCCGTGTGCCCCACCTACAAGTACACCGATGCTGAAGGTGACGCTCTCGTTGCTCGTCTGGCTGCTGCCGACCGCAAGATTGCTGACCTCGAGAAGCAGCTCCGTGAGTGCCTCGATGGAAAGGGTGTCACTCCTCCCACTCCCGAGGCTAAGGAAGCTCCCCTGGCTATAGTTTACTTCCCCATCAACGTCTCGAAGATTGTTGGTGTGCAGAACGACGTAGTCAACGCTGTTGGTGATGTCATGCTCGATGAGAACAAGACTTACACCCTCACCGGTTGGGCAGACAACTACACTGGTAACGACAAGATCAACACTCGTCTCCGCAAGGACCGTGTTGCTACCGTCAAGAACGCCCTCGTTAAGAAGGGTGTGGCTGACAGCCGTCTGAACACTCAGATCGACGATCGCAACCGTCCCGATGCAGACTTTGGCCCGAAGAGCGCTCCTCTGAGCCGCGCCGTCACCATCGTCCGCAACAAGTAAGAAGACGTTGGTCTAGCTACCAAACGAAAAGGTGTCCTCCAGAAGGAGGACACTTTTTTTGTACCTCGAAGCCAAATAATTGTAAACCTTGCTTGCACAAAAGATGATAACGCACTAATTTTGCATCTTGAATATGCCACGCCATAGCAATAGCGAACGACTGCTCCAGAGGATACGACTCAAGCAGGATATGACTATCCGCCAGCAACTCAGTCTGACGGCACAGTTGAGTATGCCCGCTATTTTGGCACAGTTGTCCATGATTGTCATGTTCTTTATCGATGCAGCCATGGTGGGACATTTGGGTGCTAGACAGTCGGCATCCATCGGGCTGGTCGAGACAACAACATGGCTGTTGGGCGGCTTAGGCTCGGCAGTGTCAATGGGCTTTTCGGTTCAAGTGGCGCATGCCATCGGAGCAAATGACTTTGAGGCGGCGAGACGCATCCTCCGGCAATCCATTGTGTGCGCATTGCTGTGGAGTGTGGCACTCACGCTGCTCTGCGTTGCAGTTCACCGACAACTGCCCGTGTGGTTGGGCGGCAGTCCAGACATCGTCAGGGACGCATCGCTCTATTTCCTTATCGTCGCTTGCAGTGGCATCTTCTTTCAGATGGAGGGATTGGCGGGCTCGATGCTAAAGTGCGCGGGAAACATGAAAATCCCTAGTGCACTTAACATCGCAATGTGCGTCATGGATGTAGCCTTCAACTATCTGTTCATCTATGTTCTGGACATGGGCGTGAAGGGCGCTGCAATCGGAACGGGTGTGGCTGTTTTCATCTCGGCTGGCTTGATGCTATATTTCCTCCTATACCGTTCGAAAGTGCTGGGGCTCAGAGGACAGCGAGGTTCGTTCAAACCTCAGGCGCAGGTCGTGCGAAAGGCGTTCAAGATTGGCGCACCCATGGGACTGCAGCATCTGCTTACGGGATCGGCATATATCGTCATCACCATCATTGTCGCACCGCTAGGAGTCATCGCCATCGCGGCAAACTCTTTCGCCATAACGGTCGAGAGCCTATGCTATATGCCAGGGTTCGGCATTGCTGAGGCGGCAACCACCTTGGTGGGACAGTGCCTGGGAGCTAAGCAACAACGGCTAGCCAAGTCGTTCGCACATTTGTCCGTAAAGATGGGCATGCTCACCATGACGGTGATGGGGGCGTTGATGTGGTGCTTTGCTACAGAACTGATGCATGTCATGTCGCCAGTACAGGACATTGTCGCACTGGGAGCGAACGTGTTGCGCATTGAGGCATGGGCAGAGCCATTGTTTGCTGCTTCCATCGTCTGTAACGGTGTCTTTGTCGGAGCAGGCGATACCTTACGGCCCGCGGTAATGAGTCTAGGATCGATGTGGGGAATACGACTCACGATGTCGGCATTGCTCGCACCCATCTATGGCTTGCAAGGTGTCTGGATGGCGATGTGCATTGAACTATGTTTCCGCGGAACCATCTTCCTCTGGCGACTCGCATCCGGAAAATGGATGAACAAGTATTGAGTTTTTAAGAATATGTCTATGTACTCCGAGACGCAGTCTCGGAAAAATATTACTTGAGTTATGCAATTTGATTTCGACAAACTGATTGAGCGACGGGGCACGCATTGTGTCAAGTGGGACAAACCCATGGCCGAAGACGTGATTCCGATGTGGGTCGCCGATATGGACTTTGAGGTGGCGCCAGCCATCATCGAGGCTTTGAGCCAGCGCGTGGAGCATGGTGTGTTTGGCTATGTCGCCGTGCCCGATGAGTTTTTTCAGGCCGCAATTGACTGGTTCGCAAGTCGCCACCAGTGGACCATCGAGCGCGATTGGATACAATACACCATCGGCGTGGTACCGGCATTGTCGGTCATTGTTCGGGCATTCACTAGACCGGGCGATAAGGTGATGATTATGACACCGGTCTACAATTGCTTTTTCTCAGCAGTTCAGAACAATGACTGCCAACTGGTCGAGAGTCCGCTCATCTACGAGAACGCGACCTATCGCATCGACTTTGATGACCTGGAGCAAAAGACACGAGGCGGTGACATCAAGATGCTCATCCTTTGTAATCCCCACAACCCGGCGTGCCGAGTGTGGACGGTCAACGAACTCAAGAGAGTAGGGGATATCTGTCGGCGAAATGGGGTAGTGGTGCTCAGCGATGAGATTCATTGCGAGTTTGTCTACGATGGCTACCATTACACGCCATTCGCCAGCATCGATGGCCATCAAGACATCACCATCACTTGCGTCTCGCCCAGCAAAGCGTTCAATATCGCTGGACTGCAGACTGCCCTCATCGTATGCGCTAATTCCGAGTGGCGGCAACGCATCGAACGCGTTCTTTGTGCTAACGAGGTAAATATGCTTAATCCATTTGGCGTTGAGGCACTTATTGCCGCTTACAACCATGGCGCTCAATGGATGGACGCACTGAACGAATACATTTATGGCAACTACCAGTTACTTCGCGACACCTTCGCCAGCGAACTGCCGCAACTCACTGTGACACACCTGGAGGGAACTTATCTCGCATGGATTGACTGTCGTGCATTGGGCATGACAAGCGACCAACTGACCCAACTTCTGCTTGACAAGGCATGCGTGATGGTCAACTCAGGCTCCATGTACGGCTCCACCGGCGAAGGTTTTATCCGCATCAACCTCGCCACTCCCCGCTCTCGTGTCATCGAAGCCCTCAAGCGAATGACACCACTCCTGCACAACTGAGCAAAGCAATAAAACAAGTCGGCTGGATTCTAAATCCAGCCGACTTGTTTTTGTTATTTACTTCTTAGCAAGTGTCTTCTTGGTCGTGCGTTTGCGCTTGGGTTTCTCGGGGGCTTTTTCCTCAGGGGCCTTCTCTTCAGGAACAATCTCGGTGGCTGGTTCTTCGACCAAATCACCTGTCAAGTCCTTCTCTAGGTTGTTGCGCATCATATCCACCTCTCGCTTGAGTTCCTCAATCTCGTGTTCTTGGTTGCGGATGGTGAGTAGCAGTGAGTTCAGCTCCTCGTTGTCGATGTCGCTTGGGTACTGCTGCTCAACACGGATCATGAAGTCGCTCAGCACGTTCATGTAGTTGGTGAACGCAGTGTAAGGCGAGTCGTATGGACTGTACAGCGAGTGGATGGTGCCGTCACTGTTGTGCTTGGTACTCATGTAGAAGAAGTGGTCGCTTGCCTGCAGGTAATTCCAGTCCTGCTTGATGCGGCGATCCTGGCACAGACGCACACGCTCACCAATCGAGTAGAGCTTCTCCACCGCCTCTTGCTGCAGCGTATTGCCCAACCAGGCACTGGCGTCACGCTCTTCGTCGGCCCATGAGATGGGATGCATCACTGTCATCTCGCCTACGGGTTTGAGCTTGGCAATCACCTCGCTCGGTGTCCAGAACTGAATGTCATGGTCGCCGGCAAAGCGGGGCAGGGCACGCATGAAGTCAAAGATGCCGCTCTCACGCGCCTGCAGTTCGCCAAAGGTCTCATAGTTCATGAACAGGTTGACCAACTGCTCCTCTTGAGGCAGACTAGCAATCCAACCGAGATACTTCTCTGCGGTCAGCGGATAAGCGGCCCAACCACTGTCGCTGAAGCGGAAGCTGATGTCGTCGCTCAACTTGCTGTTCTTCAGTAATAATTTCAACTTCGGAGCAGTTGCGGCCTTGTAGACGTAGTTAGGAGATTTCCATCCTAGAATGTGCTTGGCACCTTCTGTAATGGCACCCTTGAAACCCATCGCCTGAACCATCGATGCAATATCGTCGTCATAAATCAACTCGGTGTTGCGGAAAACCTTGGGGTGCTGGCCGAACAATTGGTAAATCTTCTCGTCATGAGCCTTGACTTGGGCGACAAACTCCTCGGGGTCTTGAAGCGAAGCCAACGAGTGAGCGTAGGTCTCGCTCAAGAACTCCACACAACCCGTGGCGGCAAGTTCCTTCATCGAGTCGATGAACTCTGGCACATATTGCTCTAGTTGCTCTAGTGCTGTGCCGCTGATCGAGAACGCTACTTTGAATTTCTTCTTGTACTCCTTGATCATGTCCAGCAACATCTCGTTGGCGGGAAGATAAGAACGACGCGCGATGCGTGTGATGATGTCATCGTTCGCAAAGTCATCGTAGTAGTAGTGGTCGTTACCGATGTCAAAGAACCGGTAGTTCTTCAGCCGGAATGGCTGATGTATCTGGAAGTAAAAACAAATCGCTTTCATTTTTTACATAATTGAGAATTGACAATTGAGAATTAAGAATTAAAAGTCCCCCTAACCCCCTAAAGGGGGAATATATGTTTGCTCCCCCCTTAGGGGGCTGGGGAGACGGGTCAGGGGGTGAGACCGCTGATTGCTTTGTAAATATTGATTACCTTGGCGCCGGCCTTATCCCATGTTATCTGGTTAACTTCGGCTAGGCCATTCTCACGCAGTTGCCGATACATGCTGGGATACTCCAGAATAGAGTAGATGGCGTCTGCTATGGCGTTGGTATCCCAGTAGTCCACTTTGATGACGTTGTCAAGAATCTCGGCGCAGCCACTTTGCTTCGAGATGATTGACGGAACGCCCATCTGCATCGCTTCCAGAGGCGAGATGCCGAAGGGCTCACTCACCGACGGCATGATGTACACATCGCTGGCCTTGAGCATCTCATAAACCTGCTTGCCGCGCAAGAAACCGGCGAAGTGGAAACGGTCGGCAATGTTACGGCGGGCGGCCAGACGAATCATCTTCTCCATCATGTCGCCGCCACCAGCCATCACAAATTGCACATTGTGCACTTTGCGCAACACTTGCACAGCTGCCTCGACAAAGTACTCGGGACCCTTCTGCATCGTGATGCGGCCCAGGAAAGTGACAATCTTGTCGTGTTTGGGCGGCACCTCGACATTAAGCAGTTCTTCGCTCAATGGCTCCACGGCGTTATGCACCGTCGTCACCTTGTCGGGACTGATGCCATACTTCTCAATCACCGTGCGGCGTGTCAGGTTGCTCACCGTGATGATATGGTCGGCATGGGTCATGCCGTCCTTCTCAATCCTGAATACGTTGGGGTTGACATTGCCGCGGCTACGGTCAAAGTCAGTAGCGTGAACATGGATGACAAAGGGTTTGTTCGAAACCTGTTTAGCATGGATGCCGGCAGGGTAGGTGAGCCAGTCGTGAGAGTGGATTACGTCAAAGTCGAGCGTGCGAGCAATAACTCCAGCGACGATGCTGTAGTTGTTAATCTCCTCAAGCAGGTTTTCGGGATAGCGGCCCGAGAACTCGATGCAGCCTAAGTCGTTTGTGCCGATGTGGTTAAAGTCTGCATAGATGTGGTCGCGCAACGAGTAGTATTGCTGCGGATCCATCACATGACCGATGCGACTTTGCACATGATCCCAGTTCACGTCGCGCCATACCACGGGCGTACAGTTAGCGCCGATGATGCGGGCAAAGTCCTTGGGCTCGTCGCCCCAAGGCTTGGGAATCACAAACGTGATGTCCATGTCGCCACATTCGGCCATGCCTTTCGTCAAGCCGAAACTGGCGGTGCCAAGTCCTCCCAGAATGTGGGGTGGAAACTCCCACCCAAACATTAATGCTTTCATATTGTGGTGGGTATTTTGTTAATAATCAACTAATTTCAGGTTCTTGAAGATGCGCACGATGCGAACCACGCCTGCGATGTTCGCGGCATAGCTCACGGCACCGCGACCGATGAACGGCGGATTGCCGTCATACAGCTCGCTCAGTGTGCTTAGGCACCCTTCTTTCATGTCGTCCTCAAAGCCAATCAGCATACGCTCGATGAATGACAGACCGTTCAGACCGAACACCTTAATGTAAGTGTTGGCATAGAAACCGATGAGCCAGGGACGGGCTGGACCATTGTGATAGGCTTTGTGGCGCTCCTCGGGATTGCCCAGGTACCAAGGCTGATAGCCATAGCTGTTGGGGCTGAGTGTGCGCAAACCCTTGGGAGTGAGCAACTCGCGTGTGGCAACATCCAGCACGCTCTTGCGCTGCCGGCGGTCAAGCGGAGAGTAGTCCAAGCCGGCGGCGATAATCATGTTGGGACGAACACTCAGGTCAGTATAACTGCCTGACACATAGTCATAAAGGTAGCCGTAGCCATTGAGGAATGTCTCGACAAACGACACCTTCACCTTGTCGGCAATCTCGCGCCAACGCTTCACATGGGCCTGTGCCTGTTCAGACTCGTCCTCCTCAAAGATTTCGCTAGCGCACATCAACGCATTGTACCACAGTCCGTTGGTCTCGACCAGATAGCCCGTGCGGGGAACAAAGGGTGTGCCGTCATACTTGGTGGAGTTCATCCACGACATCGGTGTGCGTGTGCCTTCAACGGTGAGCAGACCGTTGGTGTCTACTTTGACATTCGGGTGCTTGCCGTCGATGATGAAGTTGAGCAACTCGCTGATGAGTTCGCCATACCGCTCTCGGCAGATGGCGTTCGACTGGTCGTGGCTGTAACGCTGCAGGCCCCAAATAATCCACAACGGCACGTCGGGCTGGTCGATGTCCTTCAGGTGCTTGTCCTGCTTGCCCTCACGCATCCAGTCGAGCATGATGCGGCTGCTGGTGTCCATGATGGCCTCGTAGTCTTGGCGGTGGTGAATCGACAGGGTACAGCCGGGCAATGCCACAAACTGGTCACGCGCTCGCACCGGAAACCAGGGATAACCCGGCAACAGGTAGTGGCCGTCCTCGTTGGTCAGATAGAACTGCTTGGCACTGTTCTTCAGGCAGTTGTAGAAGCTGTTGCGAGGGGTGCGGGGATTCATCTCGGCCTCGAACATCTTGGTCAAATTGCGAGTGTTCACCTCGTCGATGCCCGCCGAGAAAATCAGGCTTTCCCCCTTCTTGATATCTATCTCAAAGTAGCCTGGCACATACAGGTCCTCGCTGTAGGGGATGCCGCGCTCCTGGTCTTTCTGATACTCAATGTTCTTGTACCAGTGAGGGTCGAATACAAACTGCGGCTTGTGGTTCATCTGCATGTAGAGCTTGGGATAGCCCGCATACATGCAGGTGGCAATGCCGTTGGTCACTTCCTCATAGTCATGGCTGGCGACGTTGTTCTCGACGCACAGGTCGTTGGCATTGCGGAACGCCAGGAATGGACGGAACTGCAGCGTTGTCCGAGAGTGAGCTTCTACCAGTGTGTAGCGGATAAGGATGCGGTTCTCACCGGTGACAAAAATTTTTTCTTTTTTTAGGATTACGCCGCCCACACGGTAAGTCGTCGTGGGCAGCTGCTCGCACGCATACTCGCGGATGTACTTGTGACCGTTGGGGCTGTAACAATTGCCCTTGTAGCGATGGATGCCCAGGTTGAACGGGGCACCATGCTGGATCACCGTCTCATCGAGCGACGAGAGCAGCACATGGTTCTCGTCGTCCAGCTCAGGAATGGGTATCACTAGCAGACCATGTTGCTTGCGGGTATTACAGCCTACAATGGTTGTGCAGTGATAAGCCCCCGACTGGTTCGTGCGAAGAATCTCTTTGGACAAAGACTGGTCCAAATTGATCATTAGGTTTTTGTCGAACTTTAAATAACTCATATTGAGAGGCTTATATCAACTAAAAAGGTTTTAATCCCCTTGCTAGTGCAATAGGACTTCTTTTAAATTTACGAAATTACTACTTTTTTCTGATCTATGCAAACATTTTGACAAAAAAATGGGCAGATTGACTCACAATCTGCCCAAAACTTTGTCCACTCTACAGTCAAATCACAGCATTTGATGCAGGAACGACGACCTTGAGGCCAGCGGGATGGCACTCGATGTCTAGCACCTCGGGCATCATCACGGGATCGCCGTCGATGTGCATCACGTCGGTGTCGTCGCGCTCGATGGTGATGTGGCGGCCGCGGTAAATACTCACATGGCGGTCGCGGTCAATCGTGCTGGTAAACAGGCGAGCACTCAGCAAGGCGGCCTCGCCCAGGTTGAAACTGTGAATCACGGTGATGTCAAGCTTGCCGTCCTGCATTGAGGCGCGAGGTGCGACAAACGCATTGTTGCCATATTGTGCAGCGTTGCAACAAGCGATAACGAAGGCTTTCTCCTCGAGGGTTTCGCCATCGATGGTGATGCGGTAGTGCTGGGAGCGGTAGCGAAAGTACTCGCTGATGGTGGTCTTGATGTAGGTCACAAGACCGCGTGTGTCCTCGTTGGCAAACTTGTAACTGACTTGCGCGTCAAAGCCCACACCACAGGTGCAGAAGAACGGCCGCTCATTGACCGTACAGTAATCCACCCGGTCAAACACGCCGCCGTCCAGTGCCTCGAGAGCTTTCTCGGCGTTGATGGGGATGTGCAGGTGGCGAGCCAAGCCGTTGCCCGACCCGCAAGGCAGGATAGCAAGCGCTGTATCACTGCCGCACAACGCACGACCCACCTCGTTGACCGTGCCGTCACCACCCACAGCAAGCACGATGTCATAACCTTCAGCTACAGCATCTTGAGCCAAAAAGGTTGCATGACCGGCACTTTCAGTGAAGGCGATTTCCACGTCAAATTTGTTAGGATCGAGCTTGTTAGATATTAGGGCGGGCATCATGGCTTTGCCGCCAATGCCCGATATGGGGTTTATAATAGCGAGGAGTCTATAATGGTTCATAAATCAAAATTTTGGCAAAAATACAAAAAAACCGCTAATCATTTGGCAGTGTTTACAAGATTTAGTAATTTCGCACTGCATTTGAGAATTTTCTCAATTCTCAATTCTCCATTCTCAATTCTCAATTAAAATGAAGAATATCAGTATCAATCTACTCACCAACGTGGTCCTGCTTTTGGCAGGCGTGTTGCTTATTATCTTTTATAAACACCCCGACCTGCTCGACTGGGTGGCACGCATCATTGGCATGATGTTCTTGTTGCCTTCAATAGCCTACCTGATGAGCGTAGCCATGCGCCACATGCCCGAAAGGGTCAGTAACGATTACTTGGGCGTGCTACCGGCAATCGGTGGTCTATGCTTCGGTATCATCATGCTCGCCAAGCCGCAACTGTTCAATGGCGTGTTGAGCATCTTTATGGGAGCATTGCTCATCGTGCTAGGTCTGTTCCATGTCATCTACCTCTTCTTGTCACGAAAGGATATCAAGGTCAAGGGATGGTATTATTTGCTCCCCCTGATAGTGACCGTGTACGGCTTGCTCATCCTCTTTGTTGATGGGTGGCGCGCCCACGAGGACAACGTAGTGCTGATGACTGGCATCGGTTTACTCATGTTCAACTGCACCAGTGTGCTAGTGTCCCTCGCCGAGCGTCGTGCCCGCCGCAACGCCCCCACGTTGCCTCGCATCGACGACACTGATGATGACATGCCAACACCACCGCCTCACAAGCCTGCCGATGACACGGGAAAAGACTGCGACCACGACCCCGAGGCTGAAAAATACCTCCACACCGAAATTTAGTAAGTAATGCTCGCTCTAGACCTCTTGTTTGGGGGGCTCTCAACTCTCAATTGCTAAAGGTTCTTAATTCTTAATTCTAAATTCTTAATTACCTCAATGTTACACCCCGAAATGAACCGCCACATTGCCGAGGCAATGAAGGCTAAGGACAAGAATCGCCTCTATGTCCTGAAAATGATCAAAGCAAAGTTCCTCGAGTTCCAAACTAGCAAAGGATTCAAAGAGGAGGATTTCACTGAGGCTAAGGAGATTGCCATCCTCCAGAAGATGGAGAAAACCTGGGCCGACGAACTACAGTCGTTCAGAGACGCAGGTCGTGATGTGACAGAACTTGCCGAACAGGTGCAGATTCTGCAAGGTTTCTTGCCCAAAGAACCGACCAACGAGGAAATCATTGCAGCTATTCAAGAGTCAGGTTTCACCCCCGAGATGAAGAACATGCGCAACATCCTCGCTTTCGTCCAGCAGAAGTACCCCGCAGCCAGCGGCAAACTCGTCAGCGACGCCATCAAACAAATGGCAGGATAAATCCCTTTTCATACTCTTACCGAAAAAAGCCGCCACAACATGAACTGCACCCCAAAAGTTAGACAAAAAACTTTTGGGGTGCATTATGTATCGAAAACATTCATTTGAAGAGAAACTTAATCTCGTTAACCAAGTATTATCTGGTACGTCATTGAAGGGCCTATGCAGAGGTTATGGCAT
>JAEEJI010000105.1 GCA_016281825.1 Muribaculaceae bacterium
CCCCTTCCCTGAGGCAACAGCGACAACGCAGGTGCTTATCAGCGGACAGAAGGGTGGGGCACAGGCCAAGCCACTGCTCATCGCCGGACTCGTGGGTGGACTCTATGACTTCTGCGTCAGCACATTCGGATGGTGGAAAGAAGTCCTCTGTACAACCGCCATTCCTGCATTACAGACCTTTGCCGACAACACCAAGATGCTCTTCAAGGTCAACACGGGAGCAGCCGTATTGGGTCTGGGTTACATCATCGGTCTGCGTTACGCCTTCATCATCTTTGCCGGTAGCGCGTTCATCTGGTGGATTATCGTGCCTCTGTTCGGCGCTTACGGTGCCGATATGGCTTCCATGCCTGCCGATGACATCTTTAAGAACTATGCACGATACATCGGTATCGGTGGCATTGCGATGAGTGGTATCATTGGCATCATCAAGTCGTGGGGTGTCATCAAGAGCGCCGCAGGACTGGCTGGAAAGGCCTTTGGAGGAAATGCTGAGGATGAGAAGAAGGTTGAGCGCACACAACGCGACATCCCCATGAAAGTTTTGGTGTTCGCTCTGGCAGCCGCTTTGTTAGTAACCTTTATTTTCTTCTACATCGGTGTGATTCACAACCTGATGCAGGCTTTGGTGGCATTCGTCGTGGTGGTTGTCATCGCTTTCTTGTTCACCACCGTTGCGGCAAACGCTATCGCCATCGTGGGTAGCAACCCTGTGAGCGGTATGACGCTGATGACACTGATCATCGCTAGTGGTATCTTTGTCGCTGTGGGACTGAACGGTGCGCGCGGCATTGTGGCATCGATGGTTATTGGTGGCGTGGTCTGTACGGCACTGTCGATGGCTGGTGGCATGGTCACTGACCTCAAGGTGGGATACTGGTTGGGTACGACACCTGCCAAACAGGAGATTTGGAAAGGTGTAGGTACTCTGCTCAGTGCGGCCACTGTGGGCGGTGTGATGATCATCCTGAACAAGACCTACGGCTTCGTGGGTGACAACGCCTTGGTGGCACCCCAGGCTAATGCCATGGCGGCCGTCATCGATCCATTGATGATGGGTGGAGATACCCCCTGGATTCTCTATGCTGTCGGAGCTATCTTGGCATTGTTGCTCAACTGGCTCAAAGTGCCGGCGTTGCCCTTCTCGCTGGGTATGTTCATTCCCCTGCAACTTAACGCGCCGCTGCTCATTGGCGGTATCGTGAGCTGGTTCGTCAGCACGCGCAGCAAGAACGAGGAAGTCAACAAGGAGCGCAATGAGCGCGGCACGTTGCTCGCCAGTGGTTTTATTGCCGGCGGTGCTTTGATGGGTGTCGTCAGTGCAGCTTTGCTGTTCTTCGGCGTGAAGTTCAATAACACCATGTCCGAGGGTGCGCAGAACATTCTGGGACTGGTCATGTACGCAGCCATCATCTGCTTCCTTATCTTCGCCAGCCTCCGCGCCCGCAAAGACAAGTAGCTGCTTTTCTGAAACAGACTAGCGAAACAGGCAAATTGCTATAAAATTTGCCTGTTTCGTTTCTTTTTCATACCTTTGCGGCGTACAAACCAAACTGCTGTTGATTATGATAAGAAAATTATGCCTTGCCGCCATGGCTGTGATGGCTCTGTCGGCGATGAGTCAAACCTACACAGTAAGTGCTACGAAGTACCACCCGGGGATGGGTGGAGCAGGCTGGGTGACAGCCAGCGGAGAGCGCATTAACAACAACAAGCTGAAGAATTATGAGATTCGTTGGGTGGCACTGTCGCCCGACCTGTTCAGCAAGGGTTTTCGCATGGGTGACACCATTGAGGTTACCAGCGAACGCGTGCCGAAACTCAATGGCAAGTGGGTCGTCAAAGACAAGATGGGTCGACGTCTGCGCATGAAGATTGACTTCCTTCTCCCCAAGGGTGACAACTACGGATTCCATGCCCGTACAAACGTCACCATCCGCAAAGTGAAATAAGACGGTACTTATAAAAGAACCGCGAATTACGCGAAATAACCAACTAGAATATTTCGCGTAATTCGCGGTTTTTTGTCAGAATGAGTTTTACACCCTGAAGCCGATGATGCGGCGCACTTCGTTCAGCGTGGCGCGAGCGCTCTCGCGAGCCACCTCGGCACCCTCGCGGGCAATCTGGTCGAGCAACTCGGTGTTCGCGCTGTAATATTCAATCTTCTCGCGGATAGGAGCGACCACTGCGACCAGGTCGGCGGCAATCTGCTTCTTCAAGTCGCCGTAGCGAAGCGTGCAGTCGTTCCACTTCTCGTCAAAGTACTGATAGGTGTCGGGCGTGCTCACGATGCGCAGGAAGGTGAACAGGTTCTCTATCACGTCGGGACGCTGGCTATTGGGCTCTTGCGGACCATTGTCGGTCACCGCGCGCATCACCTTCTTGGTGATGGTCTTATCGTCATCACGCAGGTAGATGCAATTGCCCTCGCTCTTGCCCATCTTGCCGCTGCCATCCAGGCCGGGAATCTTCACGGCTTGGTCGCTGAAGTAGAAGTTCTGGGGCTCAGGGAAGAACTCCACGCCATATATATTATTGAAACGGCGGGCACATTTGCGAGCCATCTCCATGTTTTGCTCTTGGTCCTTGCCCACGGGCACCCAGTTGGCGCGGTGCTGAAGGATGTCGGCGGCCATCAGCGTGGGGTAAGTCAGCAGACCGGCATTCACGTTGTCGGGCTGCTGGCGGGCCTTCTCCTTGAATGTGGTCACGCGCTCCAGTTCGCCCAAGTACATGTTCATATTTAGGTACAGGTACAGCTCAATGGTCTCGCGCACATCGCTCTGAACATAGATGGGGGCTTTCTTCGGGTCTAGGCCGCAGGCGAGGTACTCCGCGAGGATCGTGCGAGCGCTCTGTTGGATGTCTTCAGGCTTGGGATGAGTGGTCAGAGAGTGCCAGTCGGCAATGAAAAACATGCATTGATACTTGTCCTGCATCGCCACAAAACTGCGCACTGCGCCGAAGTAATTCCCAAGGTGCAGGTTACCTGTGGGACGGATTCCACTTACAACTTTTTCCATATATAACGAATTTTGGCGACAAAGGTACAAAAATATCGACAAACGACAACCACATTTCAAAAAAAATGCCGAACTTTGCATTCTCAATATGATATTTTGTAACCGACATATCACCCAGTTCACTTCCACCCTCTTCAGGCGAGGTTGGCAAGGGCTGCTCGGTCTGTTGGTTGTCATACCCCCCCTGCAATCCCATGCTTTTGAACTGACCGACACCATCACAGCCACCGACACCCTCGCACTCGACACGGTCGCATGGGTGAAGACTGTTGAGGTGCCACGCACGCTCTATGACTTACCCTACTCGCGCACACAGCGCATGGAAAACTGGCGCAGATTGACCCAGAACACCACCGTGTTTGCGCTGGCTGGACTTGCGACACTCTATGTGCTCGAGACGCTTCCCGAGGATGCCACAGCATGGAACAAAAAGGAACTGCGACACATGGGACTCTTTGAACGATGGCGATACCATGCCAAACGAGGACCCGTTTGGGACAAAGATAACCCAATCTTTAACTATGTCCTGCACCCCTATGGCGGTGCGGTCTACTATATGAGCGCGCGGTCGAACGGGTTTAATGTGGTGGGTTCTCTGGCATACTGCACTTTCATCTCGTCCATGTTGTGGGAGTACGGCATCGAGACATTCAACGAGGTGCCTTCGATTCAGGACTTGTTCATTACCCCGCTGGCGGGCATGGTGATGGGAGAGTGTTTCTATCGCGTCAAGCGTGTCATCGTGGCAAACGACTATCACTTGTGCGGCTCATGGTTCTTAGGTCATTTGGTGGCATGGCTCGTTGATCCTCTTAACGAGTTCGTGTCGCTATTTGCGGGAAATCCCTGCAAAAACCGTAATGTCTCAATGACACCAGTCACAATCCCTGGGACCAAATCACGACTGGCAATTAGTATTAATCTTACTTTTTAAAAACTAACTGATAACTGTTCTATCCACTTAACTGTAAAGAAATGAAAACATTACCTGTAAACGGCAAATTTGAATTGATGACCCTGCCTTATCTGCCCGGCGCATTGGCACCCGTCATCAGTGAGAACACTATCAATTTCCACCACGGAAAGCATCTGCTAACCTATGTGAACAACCTTAACGCCGCCATCGCTGGCACCGAATGGGAGGGACGGACACTGGAAGACATAGTCATCGCCGTGGCCGAAGGTGGAATCCTCAACAACGCAGGACAAATCCTGAACCACAACCTCTACTTCGGTCAGTTCGGTGTGCCGTGCGCTGCTTCAGAACCTGTCGGAGAATTGGCTCGGGCCATCGAAAAACAGTTCGGCTCCTTTGTCGAGATGCAACAACAGTTCGAGAAGGCTGGTGCCACACTGTTCGGTTCGGGATGGGTGTGGTTGTCATCCGATGACAACGGAACACTCTACATAACGCAGCATCCAAATGCCGACAATCCGCTGCGGCGAGGGCTAAAACCACTCCTCACCATGGACGTCTGGGAGCACGCCTATTACCTCGATTACCAGAACCGCCGTCCCGACCACCTCAAAGCGCTCTGGCAAATCATCGACTGGAACGTCATCAACCAACGCTACATCAATGCCTGACGCACGACAACCTCTCGCTGAGTAGGAATGAAAGACAACGGGGACAACATGGACTAATATCTAAAGGAGTTATATGCCTGTTTTCACCGGTTACTCAAATCAGTCTCTTTCAGCGACAAAGCTTACCTTGCGGACAACTGATATATTATTCCTTAAATTATTGTCCCCATTGTCCTTGTTGTCTTCTTTTTGAAGGATGTTGTTTATTTGAAGTCAGATATTGTCTTCCGAAGTGAGGGCGGTGAAAAGGGTGTCGAACAGTGCACGTAGACGAGTTGGGGCGGCGATGATGCGGCGCAATTCGGCAAGGCGGGCAGCGTTGGGTGACTCGGGGAACCATAGCCGCAGGTAGCCACCCTCGCCATATTTCTCGCGCAGGTGTTCGACCGTTCGGGCATAGTGCCCCTCAACGTCTAGGGCAGGGTAATGCTCCAGGCCGTATTGGATGGTGCGGCGGATGATGGTCTCGGGGACTATCACGCGGTCGGCCTCGGCAACAATGCGACCGTAGATGGTGCGTGGCGCATGCTTGGCCGAAGCGCGGTGGTCCTCGGCGGCATCAGCCATCATGGCAACCTGCTCCTCGCTGAACCACCGGCGCAACTCACGGTCGGCACGGATGATGCGTGCCGACACCTCATGATGGTGTTCGCGACCCTCACACAGTCCCGTGTCATGGTAGGCTGCTATGACGTAAGCCATATCCTCGCTTAAGCCGGCTCCCTGCTGGTTGAGTTGTCGAACAATGGCAAGCGATTGGCTGATGACAGTGTCCACATGGTCACGGCGATGCGCGGCATCGTGATGGTCATAGCGCGGCAAAATCTCGCGCTCTACATACTGTTGTAGCTCTGGCGTAATCATGCCGCAAAAATACGAAAAAAAGGGGAACTCGTTTGCTTGTCACCAGGATTTTTCCTATTTTTGCAGCACCAACCAAGAGTCCCCTTTAAAAAGACTTGACTTTTTCAAGTGGACTCAACCAATAAAACTAAAAATAATGAATAAGCTTTTTTACATCCTGTTTGTCGTGGCGATGATGAGTATATGCTCGTGTGTCGCATGCGTTGACGGCAACAAAAACAACACTGATATGCAAAACGACAATTCTACCAAAGTCCTGGTCGCCTACTTCTCGGCCTCGGGGGTCACCGAGGGCGTGGCGAAGCAAATTGCTGAGGTCACTGGCGGTGACCTCTACAAGATTCAGCCAGAACAACCCTACACCGATGCCGACCTCGATTGGCGCGACAGTACCAGCCGCAGCAGCGTCGAGATGAAAGACCTCAGTTCCCGACCTGCCATTGTCGGGAAGGTCGACAACATCGCACAGTACGACACCGTCTATGTCGGATTCCCCATCTGGTGGTACACTGCCCCAACCATCATCAACACCTTCATCGAGGCAAATGATTTTCAGGGGAAGGTGATGGTGCCCTTTGCCACATCGGGCGGCAGCACAATTGACAAGGCCGCGGCCGACATGGCACGAACCTATCCCGACCTCAATTGGCAACCTGGCAGGCTGCTTAACCGTGCCAATCAGGACACCATTCGCGCCTGGCTGGGCAAGTGAGGACGATAGGGAAGCGGTTGCCCATGCCACGGCTATGTCGTGGCCAGGAATCAAAAAAACGACAAAAAACAACAAAAAGCGCCGTAGGGCGCTTTTTTGTTGAACAAAGATGAGGGGCGTTTGGAAAATTCTTCGTAACTTTGCGGGTTATAAACTGACATAATTCTTATGACCACCGGAAACATCATACGTTTCGCCTGCATCTTGATGCTCTGGCTCGCGCTCTGCTACATCCTGCTTACACGCGCCGCACGCATCGATTTCATGGTAATCTTCGCCATCGTTGCATCGGGCATCATCGTTTTCGTGCCACTCTATAAGAAATATGTCAGACGTAAAGACTGACCTCAACATGACCGAAAAACCCTATATCAAAGAACATTTCCCGCTGCTGGCCGAGATTGACTCGCCTGCTGACCTGAAGAAACTGTCGGTGGAACAACTGCCGCAGGTGTGCGAAGAGCTGCGCCAATTCATGGTGCATGAACTGTCGACCAACCCGGGGCACTTCGCCTCAAGCATGGGAGCCGTCGAGATTGTTGTGGCACTTCACTATGTGCTCGACACACCCGACGACCGCATCGTATGGGACGTCGGACACCAGGCATACGCCCACAAAATCCTCACAGGACGCCGAGACCGATTCAGCGAGAACAGAAAGATGGGCGGACTAAGCGGTTTCCCAAACCCGGCCGAGAGCGAGTATGACACTTTCATCGCAGGACACGCCAGCAACAGTATCTCGGCGGCACTGGGCATGAGCATCGCCGCTGAACTGGAGAATAATCCCGCCAGAAAGGTGGTAGCGGTCATCGGTGATGCCTCGATTGGCGGAGGACTGGCGTTCGAGGGGCTGAACAATGCCGCTAACAACCCCAATAACTTGCTCATCATCCTCAACGACAACGACATGTCGATTGACCGTCCCACAGGAGCCTTGGGACGCTACATGACCGACATGACAACCAGCAAACGCTACAACAACTTCCGATACAAGACCTACCACTTCCTGCGTAGACATGGTGTCATCGGAGACAGCGGAAAGGGAATCGTCATGCGATTCAACAATGCGATGAAGTCGGCGCTAACGGGGCAGCAGAACATCTTCGAGGGACTGAACATCCGATACTTCGGACCCTTTGACGGACACGACGTGACGCGACTGGTCAAGGTGCTCAGTGAGGTCAAGGACATGACAGGACCCAAACTGGTGCATCTGCACACGGTCAAGGGAAAGGGATATGCGCCAGCCGAGGCCGACCCCACCACATGGCACGCACCAGGAAAGTTCAACGAGGAGACGGGCGAGCGCGCAAAGGCACGCGCTGAGTATGACCCGCCCAAATACCAGGATGTGTTCGGTAAGACACTTGTCGAACTCGCCCAGCAGAACGAAAGTATTGTGGGCATCACTGCCGCCATGCCTGGCGGTACAAGCATGTCGCTCATGATGAAGGAGTTCCCAAGACGCACCTTCGACGTGGGAATCAGCGAGGGTCACGCAGTGACTTTCGCGGGCGGACTTGCCAAGGACGGCATGCACCCGTTTGTGGCAATCTACAGCTCGTTCCTGCAACGTGCATACGACGAGATTATACACGATGTCGCCATCGCACAACTGCCCGTGACCTTCTGCATTGACCGGGGAGGACTCGTTGGCGAGGACGGCGTGACGCATCATGGACTCTTCGACCTCGCCTACCTGCGATGCATACCGGGCATGGTCGTTGCCGCCCCAATCAACGAGCATGACCTGCGCAACTTGATGTATACCGCACAGACCGTCAACGGACCCATGGCCATCCGTTATCCACGCGGACGTGGGGTGCTCGTAGACTGGCGCAACGAGATGAATTCCATGCCCATCGGCAAGGGGCGGCGGCTCAATGACGGCGACGGAACGGTGGCGGTACTCAGCGTGGGACATATCGGAAACAACGTCGCCGCTGCAGTCAAGCGACTAGAAGACGAGGGCATCCGCGTGGCGCACTACGATATGATTTTTGTCAAACCCATCGATGGGGATATACTTCGAGAAGTTGCCGAACGCTATCGGCACATTGTCACTGTCGAGGATGGAACCATCGTTGGAGGACTTGGCTCGGCTGTCCTCGAGTGGTTGTCGGCAAACGACAAGCGGGTCGATGTCGTGCGCTTGGGTGTACATGACGAGTTTATCGACCAAGGCACCGTCAAGCAGCAGCAACAACACTGTGGCATTGACGAACAGTCCATCTACGAAACCCTCAAGGCTATGTCTCTGCCCTAAAGAGTTAGAGGACAGGGATTTATTCTCCATTCTTAATTCTCAATTAAAAAATCAGACAACAATAACAACACTGACAACGAGAATAACAGAAAATAGATTACAGATTATAGATAATTCTTAATTCTTATAGTTGTCCATGTTGTCTGAATGCAGTAAGGCGATTATTCTCAATTCTCAATTCTCCATTCGTTTAAGATGAAAATAGTAATTGCCGGTGCCGGCGAGGTTGGCACACACTTGGCCAAGATGCTCAGCAACGAGGAGCAGGACATCATCATCATGGACACCACCGAGGCGAAACTCGCCGCGCTGGAGAACTATAACCTGATGGCCTATCGCGGCAGTGCAACTAGTTTTGCCAACATGCGTGACGTCAAAGTGGGGACTGCCGACATGTTCATTGGCGTGACACCATACGAGGCACGAAATATCCTGGCATGCCAGATCGCCAAAAGTATGGGAGCTAAACGAACGGTCGCGCGCATCGACAATGACGAGTATCTTGCCAAAAAATGGCAAGAGTATTACGCCAAAATCGGGGTCGATGACTTGATTTATCCCGAGTTTCTGGCGGCGGGCGAGATTATTGCAGCCATCAAGAGACCTTGGGTGAGAAACTGGTTTGAGATGCTCAACGGAGAACTCATCCTCGTGGGTGTGAAATTGCGTTCCAACGCCACTTTCCTTGACAAACAACTCAAGGACTTGGGCGAGATTTCGCGTTTCATGCACATCTGTGCCATACGACGAAACCGAGAGACCATCATACCCGGCGGACTAGATCGCGTCTATGAGAATGACATTGCATACATCGCGACTACACGTAACCACATCAAGGATGTCATCACCGTGTGCGGCAAGCAGACCTTCAATGCCGAGAAACTCTTTGTCATGGGAGGCGGAGAGATTACCGAACAGCTGGTGCGTGTGGCGGGCGACCGGTTCCACATCAAGATTGTCGAACCCGATCTGGAACGGTGCCATGTGCTGGCCGACACACTGCCGGGCGTGAACATTGTCCATGGCGACGCCCGCGATACCGACCTGCTCGAGGAAGAGGGAATCAGCGACTATGACGCATTCATCGCTCTCGGCGACAGCAGCGAGGCAAATATACTGGGATGCATGATGGCAAAGGAGCATGGCGTGCGAAAGACAGTCGCCCAGGTCGAGAACCTGCAGTACGTCAATGAGGCCGAGGCACTGAACATCGGTTCAATCGTCAACAAGAAGTTGCTCGCCTCGAGCCGGATCTTCCAAATCATGCTGGACAGTGACCTGGACAACGCCAAGTGCCTTGCCATCCATGATGCTGAGGTGTCGGAACTCATTATTAAGGACGGTGCACGCGTCACGCGATGTGAGGTGAAGGATTTGAGTATGCCATACGGCATTACCATCGCCGGACTGGTGCGAGACGGGGTGGGGCAGCTCGTGCGCGGAAACACCCGACTGCAGGGCGGTGACCACGTCGTGGTGTTCTGCCTCTCGGGCTCTATTCACAAAATCGAGAAAGCATTCAAATAATGGCACGCATCCTCACACAACAAATCAACCTGCCCATCATCTTGCGTATGCTGGGATGGCTCATCATGATTGAGGCGTTGTTTATGTGCCTGCCGCTGGCCGTGGCTGTCTTTTACGGAGAGACGGGCACATGGGTGGCGTTCTCCCTGTCGGCGGCCATCACTGCGTTGGTCGGCGCGGGCATGACATTCGGCATACGACCGGCCATCAAGACGATGCGCAAGCGCGAGGGACTCATCCTTACCGCCACAATCTGGGTATTCTTTTCGATCTTCGGCATGCTGCCCTTCTTGTTTACCGGAACGCTCGACAATGTCTCGGACGCGTTCTTCGAGACCATGGCGGGATTTACCACCACGGGCGCGTCGGTCATCTCGAGTCTGGACACCATGCCTTACGGACTCCTGTTCTGGCGAGCGTTGATGCAGTGGATTGGAGGCATGGGAATCATCCTGTTCACCTTGGCCGTGCTGCCCATGCTCAACTACAAGGGCGGTATCGCGCTGTTCAACGCCGAGGTCACGGGAATCACCCATGAGCGACTCAGGCCACGCGTGAGCCAGACGGCAAAGGGACTGTGGGGCATCTATATGGCACTCACGGTTCTCTTGGCACTGATGTTGGGACCGGTCACAGGATGGTTTGACGCGGTTTGTCAATCAATGACAACAGTGTCGACGGGAGGACTCTCCACCAAGGACGAGGGTATCAACTACTGGCAGTCACACTATGTCTATATCGTGGTGACCGTGTTCATGTTCTTGGGTGGTGTTAATTTCACCCTGCTTTTCCATGTGGCGAGGGGAAGGTTTGCAAAATTGTGGCATAGCGATACATTCAAGTGGTATGGACTGATGACCATACTCACTTCGCTGATTATCGTCTGGCGCATGTATGCCATGGGGATGTGCGATACTCATTCCGACAGATGGGTGTTCGCCTTCTTTGATACCGTGGCTGCAATCACATCAACAGGATTCACCAGTGTGAATTATGAGACGAAGGGAGAGTTCATCACCATGGTACTCATGATTATCATGTTCTTTGGCGGTATGGCTGGATCGACATCGGGCGGAGCGAAGATAGACAGGTTCATCGTTCTGGTTAAGAATGCCCGCAATGAGTTCTACCGAGTCTTGCACACCAACACCGTAACCGCCGTGCGAATTGACGGCAGGGCGATACCCCACCACATCGTGTCGAAGGTCATCGCGTTCCTGTCGATTTATCTGATGGTGGTATTGTTTGTGACGGTGCTCCTCACTCTGATGGGTATACCCATCTTCGACTCGTTGTACACGTCCATTTCGACCATCAGTAACTTGGGACTGGGTTACGGCGTGACCTTGCAGTCAGGCTCCTTCGGCATGCTGCCCGATGCGGCTAAGTGGCTCTTGGCGTTCGAGATGATGGTGGGACGTCTGGAATTGTTCACCGTCCTCGTGCTCTTCACGCGGACGTTCTGGATAAAAGATTAAATTCTCTTAAAATTGTCACTTGCGAACAATTTTTACATAGAAACATAGTAACTTTGCTCATCTAACTCATATCACAAAGAAAAAACATTCTGATGACAAAAGAATCTTATAACCCCGACTTGACGGGGGTCAAAGAAAGCGATGAATTCAAAAATGCCCAGGCGCAGAAACAAGCTGAGGAGCAGAAAAAACTGACCAAATGGCAAAGGTTCTCCGAATTCTTCAAGAATGGGCGAACGCGATTCGCAGTAGGCATCATCCTGTTGTTGCTGGGCGTGTACCTGCTGCTGTCGTTCATGAGCTTCCTACTCTATTCGGGAATGGCCGATCAGAGTCAGGTGGCATCGAACGGCGTACTGGTCAATGCGCAGACACCCGATAAGATGAGCAACTGGGGAGCTGCCGTCGGAGCGGCGCTATCGCAGTTCTTCATCGCTGACGGAGTGGGCGTGGCGGCATTCATTCTGGTCATTTGGTGTGTCACCATGGGACTCCGAATGGTGAGAAAGGGAGTCAAGACGCATTTCTTCTCCTATACGCTCGTGTCGCTATTCAGCATCTTCACATGCTCGATGCTTCTCGGGGCGGCGACATACGGAACACATATCACTTTTTTCCATCTGGGAGGAGGATTCGGACACTTCGCAAATAAATGGCTACATGGACTCGTGGGAATCTATGGCATGATCGCGGTCAACGCCGTCATTCTTATGTTGTGGGTCTTCACATGCTATCAGACACTCAAGGCATTGTACAACAAGACAAGAACAGCCATCACTGAACAACGGAAACGCTTTGACGGAAAAGAAGTGGATGAGCAGGACGACAAGGAGAACAGTAACCGTCAAAAAGGAACGGATTTCTTCGGAGTGGCGAGGACACGACACGAGGCAGAGGATGACAAACCGGACCCTCTGATGACCCCCTCGGGCAGTGACAAGGGCAATCCCGCGGGCGGTAAGCGACAAGTTCCCAAGCCTCGAAAGCAACAAACCAAGCGGAATGGTGATGACGAACCCGCAGTGATGACCGACATCGAGTCGGCCGACAAGGTCACCAACCCCAACGACCCCACTGGTGAGTACCGCCACTACCGCTTCCCGACGCTCGACCTGCTGGCAAACATGACCATGCGTACAGACAGTGTCGACCAGGAGGAGCAGGAGAGCAACAAACAGCGCATCACCGAGACGCTCAATAACTACGGCATTCAAATCAAGAGTATCGAAGTCCATGTGGGGCCCACCGTGACACTGTTCGAGATAGTCCCGGTTGACGGCACGCGCGTCTCCAAGGTGAAGAACCTCGAGGACGACATCGCCTTGAGTCTGGCGGCACTGGGCATCCGCATCATTGCTCCCATGCCCGGACGCGGAACTATCGGCATCGAGGTGCCTAACCGTGAGCCCCAGACTGTGCCCATGCGGCAGGTGCTGGCCTCCAAGGCGTTCCAGGAGACCAAAGCGAAGCTGCCCATGTGCTTGGGATGTACGGTGAGCAACGAGGTGTTTGTTGCTGACCTCACCAAGATGCCACACCTGCTCGTCGCAGGTGCCACGGGCAAGGGAAAGTCGGTGGGATTGAACGCCATCATCACGTCACTCCTTTATAAGAAAGGCCCCTCGGAACTCAAGTTCGTCCTCGTTGACCCCAAACGAGTGGAGTTCAGCATCTATGCCGACCTCGAAAAGTACTTCTTCGCCAAGGTGCCGGGTGATGACCGGGCCATCATCACCGAGAGTGACAAGGTGGTGAAGACTTTGAATAGTCTGGTGCAGGAGATGGAAGATCGTTACCGCGTGCTCGAGGAGGTCAGGTTGAGAAAGGTAGAGGATTATAACGACCTGTGGAGGCGCGAACTGCGTGATGTTCGCGATGAACACGGCGACAAGAAATACCGTTATATGCCCTATATCGTCGCCATCATCGACGAGTTCAGCGATATGATTATGGCGGCAGGCAAGGAAGTGGAAACACCCATTGTGCGCATTGCGCAGAAGGCACGCGCCGTGGGTATCCACATGATCATTGCCACGCAGCGACCTAGCGCTACGGTCATCACGGGTAACATCCGTGCCAACTTCCCGGGGCGCATCGCATTTGCGGTGGCTTCGTCAGTAGACAGTCGCATCATCCTGGACGTGACAGGTGCACAACGACTGATTGGTCGTGGCGACATGCTCCTGAGCGACGACAACGGCATCACACGTCTGCAGTGTCCCTTTGTCGACACACCCGACATCGTGCGCATCAGCGAGTTCATCAAAGAGCAGGAGGACAACGACCGCGACATCGCCCACGAGGAGTGCTATCTGCTGCCCGAGTACCAGGGCGGTGAGGAAAGCGGCGGAGGCAGCGCCGACGCAAGTGGCATCAAGGACCGCGACCCGCTCTTCGAGGAGGCAGCCAAATGGATCGTGCAGAGCGACACCGCCTCGACATCGAGTCTGCAGCGTCGCTACGAGATTGGCTACAACCGCGCCGGACGTCTCATGGACCAGATGGAGGCAGCGGGCATCGTAGGTCCCGCCATGGGAGGAAAGCCTCGCAAAGTACTCCTCTCACCCATGGACATTGACCAGCTCTTTGTCTAATCTCGACAACCGGCCAGTCTACAGCGGTTCACCATGACGCGGCTCTGTCGCGGCCTTATAACAATTAGAAAATGAAAAAGACCATCACAACAATCACCCTGCTACTGATTGCCATTGCCATGCAGGCGCAGACACCACAGCTGGTGCTGGACAATGCCATCGCAGCGTTGCGCGACGCTGGGACCATTAGCGCAAACTATAAGGTCACCAGCTCGCAAGGCAATAATGCCGGTACCATCGTCATGGCGGGAAGCAAGTACCGGCTAATATCCAAGGAGATGAAATGTTGGTATGACGGCACCACACAGTGGGCATGGAGCCAGGCGACCGACGAGGTGAACATCACCACACCCACCGCCGAAGACCTCCAGATGACCAACCCCATGGCGGCTGCCAACGACTTCAAGACAAACTTCAACATGTGGAAGTCAAAAGGCCAGATACCAGGGCACTATGCCATCATGCTGAGACCCAAGAAGAAGTCGAACATCTCTCAGGTCTATCTCTATATTTCTAATGGGACAAACCTGCTGCACATCGCCCACATCAAGATGAGCGATGGCAGCCAGTTCACCCTAACACTCACGGGATACAAGACCAAACAAAACCTCCCCGCCAGCACCTTCACCTTCGACAAGGCGATGGTACCGGCAGGAACACAAGTCGTCGACCTCCGATAAACCAAAGAAACCTGACATAAACCAAATGACCACTCAAGAACAACAAGCGATTATCGCGCTGATTAAGCAGCAAGTGGTACCAGCGATCGGATGTACTGAACCGATTGCGGTGGCGCTATGCGTAGCAAAGGCAACGGAATTGCTGGGAATGAGACCCGAGAAAATCGAGGTCAGGCTCAGCGCAAACATCCTCAAGAACGCCATGGGCGTGGGCATACCCGGAACGGGAATGATTGGATTGCCCATCGCCATCGCATTGGGAGCGCTCATCGGACGGCCCGAGAAGGAACTGGAGGTGCTCTGTGACTGCAACAAACAGGCAGTGGAGCAAGGCAAACAGTTCATCGCCGAGAAACGCATTCACATCTCGCTCGAGGAGAACGACCCCGATAAACTCTATATCGACGCCTTGGTATTCGCTGATGGACGCGAGGCTGAGGCGCGTATTAAAACCCACCATACCCACTTCGTCTTCCTCCGCAAGGACACCGAGGTGTTGTCAGATATCGACAAACCCGATTGTCAGTGTGAAGCGCAACAAGGAGGAGAAGAACCCGAACTGACCCTGCGCAAGGTCTATGACTTTGCCATGGAGACCGAGGTCGACGAACTGCGTTTCATCCTTGAGGCAAAGCGCTTGAACGAGGCGGCTGCCGAGAGCGGACTACGCGAGAACTACGGACATCAGCTGGGCAAGACGATGCAGTCGCCGTTGGGGCGGGGCATCATGGGCGACAGTATCTTCTCTAAGGTGCTTTCGGTCACCAGTTGCGCCTGTGATGCACGCATGGCGGGTGCCATGGTGCCAGTAATGAGCAACTCGGGCTCGGGCAACCAGGGCATCTGCGCCACCATGCCGGTCGTGGTCTTCGCCGAGGAGAACCACAACACCGAGGAGGAGCTCATCCGCGCACTCATCATCTCTAACCTCACCGCCATCTACATCAAACAGACGCTGGGTGCGCTCTCAGCGCTGTGCGGATGCGTTGTCGCCTCGACGGGCAGCAGCTGTGGCATCACCTATCTCATGGGAGGCACTTACGAGCAAATCAGTTATTCGGTCAAGAACATGATTGCCAATCTCACGGGCATGATTTGTGATGGCGCCAAGCCGTCGTGTGCACTCAAACTCACCAGCGGTGTAAGCACCGCTGTCCTTAGCGCCATGCTCGCCATGCAGCACAAGTATGTCTCCTCACAGGAGGGCATCATCGATGACGACGTGGACAAGAGCATCCACAACCTCACCGCCATCGGCAGCCGAGGTATGGATGTCACCGACCGCTTCGTCCTAGACATCATGACCCATAAAACTCAAAAATAAAACTATAAAACTCTTTTCACGATGAAAATTAGCAAGCCAATCATGCTCTTGTCGTTCATGCTGATATTCTGCATGACCGTCATGGCACAGAATCCAGTCAGTTTCTCGGTTCAACAGAAGCGCGTGTCACCCGAAGAGGTCGATGTTATCTTCACGGGCAAAATCGCACCGGGATGGCACGTCTATAGTACGGGTATGCCCGAGGACGGTCCCACATCGGCAACCATCACCACCGACAAGGCCACGGGCGTGCAACCCATTGGCGGGCTCAAGGCACAGGGCAAGGAAATCAGCGAGTTTGACGACATGTTCGGCATGAAGCTCCGCTACTTTGAGAACAATGTCACTTTCGTGCAGCGTTACAAGGTCACAGGCGACAAGTATGACATCAAGGGCTTTTTGGAATATGGGGCCTGCAACGACCAGATGTGTATGCCGCCAACGACGGTTGATTTCAGCTACAATGGTGAGGGCTTGAAGGAGGCTCCGGCTGAAGAAGAAAAGGAAGAGGCGAAGGCCGACACCCTCGCAGCCGACACGGCGGCGGTCGACTCGCTGCCGGCACTGGCAGCGCCACTGGCAGGGAATGACTCAATCCTGTGGCAACCAGTGGTGAAGGAGTTGAATGCGCTCAATGGTGAGGAAGGCATGCACAGCCGTTCGCTCTGGTACATCTTCCTGATGGGATTGCTGGGCGGACTCATCGCCCTGTTCACTCCCTGCGTGTGGCCCATCATACCCATGACGGTGAGCTTCTTCCTCAAGCGAGCCAAGGACGACAAGAAGAAGGGTATCAAAGACGCTTTCACCTATGGCGCGTCCATCGTGGTCATCTACCTCACCCTGGGACTCGCCATCACAGCCATTTTCGGAGCAAGCGCACTCAACGCGTTGAGCACCAACGCCGTGTTTAACCTCTTCTTCTGCGCGCTGCTCGTGGTGTTCGCACTGAGCTTCTTCGGATGGTTTGAGCTAACCCTGCCCAGCAAGTGGACCAACAAGGTTGATTCGAAGGCCAGTTCGACCAGCGGACTCCTTTCCATCTTCTTGATGGCGTTTACTTTGGCTCTGGTCAGCTTCTCTTGCACAGGTCCCATCATCGGCTTCTTGTTGGTGGACTTCGCCACCTCGGGCAACTTCTGGGGACCTGCCATCGGCATGCTGGGCTTCGCCATCGCGTTGGCGTTGCCGTTCACCCTGTTCGCCTTGTTCCCCACCTGGCTCAAGTCGGCTCCCAAGTCGGGAGGATGGATGAACATCCTCAAGGTCACCTTGGGATTCATCGAACTGGCATTCGCACTGAAATTCTTCTCGGTGGCCGACCTGGCCTATGGCTGGCGACTGCTCGACCGCGAGGTCTTCCTCTGCCTGTGGATTGTCATCTTCGGCGCAGTGGGACTCTATCTCATTGGCAAACTCAAGTTCCAGAGCGACGGAACAGGCGAGGAACTCACCAAGCCCATGCCCGTCATCTGCATCATGGGCGGACTGGTGAGCCTCGCCTTCGCCATCTACCTGCTGCCCGGACTGTGGGGAGCACCTTGCAAGGCGGTCAGCGCGTTTGCCCCGCCGATGTATACCCAGGACTTCA